>CAKZUV010000303.1 GCA_937921555.1 uncultured Saprospiraceae bacterium | reverse complement strand
CTACGCCATGCTGTTTAAAGTAATTAATAATTTCAAGCTTTTCAGCCTTGGTCCAATGTTTTCGATGTTTTGACATATTCACACAATTTTATAAAATTAAAATTAATAAATTGTGTCCAGTTATTTAGGGGGTTAGAGAGCGGTATAATTATAGGACTTCTTTTGTGTTATCATATCTACTAACATTTTTTCGATTTTAATTGAATTACTAGACTCAAGTATTTCAATCGTTGTTTGGACTTTATCAAGAAGACTGTTTTTAATAACATTACTAATTTTCCATTCAGGTTGATCAGCTAATATTTCTTCAAAAAGATTTTCAATTATTTTTAGGTCCCTTAAATCATCCAGCATCCAACAATACCTCAAACTTCTAAATTGAAGTTCATAATTTTCGGTTGAAAATATATTTTTGAGCGTCTGTTCCATCGGCGCTCCCCCAATTCTCAAAAAGGCATGGATAGCTTCAACCTTATAGTTTCGTAAAGGATGATCGGAGATGATATTACTTAAAAAAGATATTGCTTGTTGATCCGTTTGACTTGCCACAAATCCAATAAGCTTAATAATTTTATATCTAATTCCATGTTTAGATTTTAATTCATAGAAATCAATTAGCTCCTCAACGTCAGGATTTAAAGAATTTATTGAAAAAATTTCACCGTTTGGAAATTTAGGATTTATTCTATAGTCTTGATAAGCCTTTTCAATTCTATTCTGTCCAATAGACAAATAGGCATAAAATAAAATTAACAGGATTATAAAAATTTCTTTTTTTAGATGATCAAACATTTGTTAAGATTTTAAAATGATAAAGCTTTTGTCACTTGTTGATTATTTAATCTCTTGGATTCTGTTAAATCGTCTCCTTCACTTGATCCGGAACGCATTAGGTTTACATGATCAAGTAGATTTTCAAGGATCTTACCACCACCAAAACAAGTTATTATTCTGGTTTCGAACCTCACAATAAGCCTCATGACTTGATTTTATTAAAACTAATAGTCTTTTAAATCTATATATACCTGTATTTATTTATGCTTCCTGTTAGAGAGCGAAGGGTTATAAGGGTACTTCTGTCTAAAAGAGTAGTATTCTCGCAGCTCCTTTGCATTTCGAAAGACAACAAACATGTGCGAAGTGATAGCGGTTCTACTTTCTTTCATCCATGTTTTTTCTGATTCATCAAGTTCGTAACCCATTGTATGTAAATAAAACAGAATACCTTCCTTTAGAGCTTCACTTTTTTTAATCTCTTTTTGGGTTAAGAGATATTCATATAATTCATTTCTATCATTACTTATTTTATTCAACATTCGCAGTGCCCACATATATCCAATCTCTCCAGGAACCATGTTAAACGAACTATTTTTGAAATCAAAGATTACTTTTAATTCTTGAACTGATAACTTTATTCCTTCTGGGTCCAAAACTCGAATAGCCATATCTAATCTTTTTCTAAAATCCTTAGAAGCGAATTTGTTGATTTTCCAATCAGGGTGTTTTTGTAGAACTTGATCTAAATGATTTTCTAAAATGCGTAAATCTTCTAATTTATCAATTACCCAGGCGTGTAATAATACATCGACTTGAAATTCAAAATCATCTTTGGAGAATAGAAAATCGAGAAAACGATCTAAAGAAGTTCCTCCTATCCTTAAAACAGCTCTAATTGCAGAAGGTCGTTCCCGATTAAGGGGACCAGTTGCTAATGAATCAATTATAGCTAAAGCTTTCGAGTTTTTCCTTTCAACCATGAGCCCAATTGCAGTTATTATACTACTTTTATGTTCACTTTCGCTACGAAGAATCTTTGTAAAATTTTCGTATTCTGCATCAGGCAAACTAACCAGATGCATAATATTCTGATTACCTAAATAGCTTAAATTGTTACCACATGATGTATGATATGGGAATAATTCGTTTTGACTAAAGCTAATACCAGAGATGGACATAAAAAAGAGTAACAATACATAATTATATTTTTTCATTGTTTTAGTTTTAATATGAGTAATCGGGGTGGCAGAAATAAAGACGGAAATCCGTTACCTGAAGGAACTTACTATTTTGTCCTCAATTTCAATAATGGTAATCCAGCAAGTATTCAAGGTGATATAACGATCCTTAGATAAGGACCAAAAAAAGGCCCGCTTAACAAAGCGGACCTTTTTTCTATTTCTACACACACGATAGAAGAGCGCTAATAGCTAATAGCAAACCGCCAATAGCCCTACTGCCTCTTCCCTACTCTACTCCTTCCATCTCCTCCATTTCTTCGATCTCGTCCCGGCGTGCCTGCGCCGCATCGTGTGCTTCTTTACTTGTAACGTATAAACGATCAAATATCCGTAGTCCGGTTCCCGCGGGAATCAGCTTACCGACGATGACGTTTTCTTTCAATCCTTCCAGATCATCCCGCTTGGCGGAAATCGCTGCCTGACTCAATACCTTCGTCGTTTCCTGGAACGAGGCGGCTGAAATCCAGCTGTGTGTTCCGAGGGAAGATTTCGTGATACCTTGCAGCAGCGGACGGGAAGTAGCCGGTACCGCATCCCGGTACTGAACAGGCTTCATGTCATTACGCTTCAACGCAGAATTTTCTTCCCGCAGTTGACGTAGCGTCACCAGTTGTCCGGGCTTCAATTTCTGAGAATCCGCCGGGTCTGTGATAAATTTCTTATCAAAAATCCAGTCGTTCTGCTCTAAGAAATCGTATTTCTCTACGGCTTCTCCTTCGAGGAACGTCGTATCACCCGCATCTTCGATTTGTACCCGACGCATCATCTGACGTACAATTACCTCGATGTGCTTATCGTTAATCGTGATACCCTGCGAACGGTAAACTTCCTGTACGCCGTTCACCAGATAAGACTGTACCGCAAATGGTCCGGAAATATCCAGAATATCTCTTGGCGCTACGGCTCCGTCGGATAAGTTCATACCCGCTCTTACGAAGTCTCCTTCCTGCACCAGGATGTGCTTGGATAAACCGATCAGGTACTTGTGACGCTGTTTCGTCTTCTCGTCTTCCACAAAAACCTCCCGCTTACCACGCTTGATTTTTCCAAAAGAAACAACACCGTCAATATCAGCCGTAACCGCAGGGTTAGATGGATTACGTGCTTCGAACAGCTCCGTTACCCGTGGCAGACCACCCGTAATATCGGCAATCTTACCGAGCTTACGCGGAATCTTCGCAATCTTCTCTCCCCCTTTGATCTTCTGACCATCTTCGATGGAAATATAAGATCCTACCGGAAGGTTATAAGACTTCAGTTGATTTCCCTGCTTGTCCACAATGTGGATCGTCGGGATATTTTTCTTGGTCTTACTTTCGACAATTACCTTTTCGGCGTAGCCAGTCTGATCGTCTCTTTCAATCCGGAAGGTCTGACCTTCTTCGATATCCTCAAACTGAGCGATACCACTGTGTTCAGAAACAATAACGGCGTTAAACGGATCCCACTCACAAATCAAATCTCCTTTGTCCACTTCTTTTCCGTCTTCGACGAACAGAATCGCACCGTAAGGAATATGCAAAGTAGTATATACTTTACCACCCGCTTTTTCCAGTACGCGGATTTCACCGGCACGGGATAAGACGATGTCTACCTTCTTACCTTTGTCATCCGTTGACTCGGTAGTACGAATACCATCAAACTCAAGCAGTCCTTTAAACTTACTGGATAAAGTAGATTCCGCTTTGGATACGTTGGCAATACCACCTACGTGGAAAGTACGTAAGGTTAACTGTGTTCCCGGCTCACCGATCGACTGCGCGGCAATAATTCCTACGGCATCTCCCCGCTCGGCAATTCTACCGGTTGCAAGGTTTTTACCATAACATTTATTACAAACACCCCGCTTGGTTTCACAAGTCAGCACGGAACGAATGGTCACCATTTCAATTCCTTCGGCTTCGATGTGGCGTCCGAGTTGTGGCGTAATATATTCACCGGCGGCCAGAATTAATTCATCCGTAACCGGGTGTACAATATCGTGTAACGTGTAACGTCCGATAATTCGGTCGGCTAAAACCTGAATCACTTTTTCGTTGTCTTTCAGCGCCGTGGTCTCAATTCCTCTCAACGTATCACAATCCTCTTCCATGATTACCACGTCCTGTGAAACGTCCACCAGACGTCGGGTCAGGTATCCGGCATCCGCCGTCTTCAGGGCCGTATCGGCCAGACCTTTACGGGCACCGTGCGTAGAGATAAAGTATTCGAGTACGGATAGTCCGTCCAGAAAGTTGGAAAGGATCGGGTTTTCGATGATCGCCCCACCGGTATCACCAGATTTTCGCGGCTTGGCCATCAGTCCCCGTAATCCACACAACTGCTTAATCTGTTGCTTGGAACCACGTGCTCCGGAATCCAGCATCATATACACGGAATTGAATCCCTGCTTATGCGTTGCCAGTTCGTCCATCAGATTTTCGGTGATCTTGTTATCCGCAAACGTCCATTTATCAATAATCTGATTGTAACGTTCGTTGTTGGTAATCAATCCCATATTGTAATTATCCCACACCTCATCCACTTCTTTCTGAGCGGTAATCAGCGTTTCCGCTTTTTGGGTAGGAGTAATCAAATCTCCGAGGTTAAACGACAGTCCTCCTTTGAAAGACCAGTAGAAACCCATTTCCTTGATGGCATCCAGGAAGGTAGCCGTCGTGGGAAAATCGGTTCGTTCGATGATATCCATGATGACCTTACGCAAGTTTTTCTTGGTAAGTAATTCATTAATAAACGGTACTTTTTCCGGCGTTGCCTGATTAAAGATGACCCGTCCAACGGTGGTTTGGGTACGCTTCATGCCGAAGGTTCCGTCCTCGTTTTCAAACTTCACTTTCGCCTCAATTTTAGCGTGTAAATCCACTCTTCCTTCGTTGTGCGCAATCAGTACTTCTTCGGTACTGTAAAACTTCATACCTTCTCCGCGTACCGGTTCTTCTTTACTGTTGGTTCTTTCTTTGGTCAGGTAGTACAGACCCAAAACCATATCCTGCGAAGGCAGGGTAATCGGAGAACCATCCTGCGGATTCAACATATTATGCGAAGCGAGCATCAAAACCTGCGCTTCGAGAATAGCCGCGTGACTCAACGGTACGTGAACGGCCATTTGATCTCCATCAAAATCCGCGTTAAATGCACCACAAACCAGCGGGTGTAACTGAATCGCTTTTCCTTCAATCAGCGTCGGCTGGAAAGCCTGAATCGATAGACGGTGCAGCGTGGGAGCCCGGTTGAGCATCACGGGATGACCTTTCAGAATATTTTCCAGGATTTCCCAAATCACCGAATCTTTACGATCTACTAATTTTTTGGCAGACTTAACCGTTTTTACAATTCCTCTTTCGATCAGTTTACGGATCACAAAAGGCTTGAATAACTCGGCGGCCATATTTTTAGGAATTCCACATTCGTGCAATTTCAAAGTAGGTCCTACCACAATAACGGATCGACCAGAATAATCCACACGCTTTCCGAGTAAGTTTTGACGGAAACGTCCCTGCTTACCTTTCAGAATATCACTCAAAGATTTCAGTGCACGGCCACCTTCCGCTTTAACCGCGTTGGATTTTCTACTATTATCAAATAGCGAATCAACGGCTTCCTGGAGCATTCGCTTCTCATTCCGGAGGATAACTTCCGGTGCCTTGATTTCCAATAATCGCTTCAATCGGTTGTTACGAATGATTACTCTACGGTAAAGATCATTCAAATCCGAACTTGCGAATCGTCCACCATCCAGCGGAACCAGTGGTCGCAGTTCCGGTGGTACCACCGGCAGATATTGGATAATTGCCCATTCGGGACGGTTTTCGATGACCTTTTGTCCGTCACGGAATGCTTCTACTACCCGCAGACGCTTGAGTGCCTCCGACTTACGCTGCTGGGAAGTTTCATTCGCCGCCTGGTGACGTAATTCGTAGGAAAGTCCCACTAAATCCAGTCGCATCAACAGTTCACGAACCGCATCGGCTCCCATCTTTGCGATAAACTTATTTGGATCTTCGTCTTCCAGCATTTGGTTGTCCGGTGGCAAAGTTTCCAGTATTTCCAGATACTCTTCCTCGGTCATCAAATCCATTTTATTAATGGCATCTGCTTCTTTGATACCCGGCTGAATCACTACGTAACGTTCGTAGTAGATAATGCTTTCCAGTTTTTTGGAAGACAGTCCCAGCAGGTAACCAATTTTGTTTGGTAATGATTTAAAAAACCAAATGTGAACAACGGGTACGACCAGTTTGATGTGTCCCATTCTTTCCCGTCGTACCTTCTTCTCGGTTACCTCTACTCCACAACGGTCACAGACGATCCCTTTGTAACGGATACGTTTGTATTTTCCACAATAACACTCATAATCCTTTACTGGTCCGAAAATTCTTTCACAGAAAAGACCATCCCGTTCCGGCTTGTAGGAACGGTAATTAATGGTTTCTGGTTTGAGAACCTCACCAAACGAACGGTCCAGAATATCATCCGGAGATGACAGGCTGATCATGATACTATCAAATCCTTTTCTTTGCTTTGGATTCTTTTTAAACATACGATTATAGTATTTAATGAGGTTATAAAATCTCCGTCGAATCAACGGAAGATTTTATAACTTCGTTATGGTTGTTGTTATTAATCAAATTTCACATCAAGGGCCAAACCGCGCAATTCGTGAATCAATACATTGAATGACTCCGGAATATTGGGTTCGGGAAGATTATCTCCCTTGACAATTGCTTCGTAGGCTTTGGCTCTACCCTGAATATCATCCGACTTGATGGTCAGTAATTCCTGCAGGATATTGGCCGCACCGAATGCTTCGAGTGCCCATACTTCCATCTCCCCGAAACGCTGACCACCAAACTGGGCTTTACCACCCAATGGCTGTTGTGTAATCAGTGAGTATGGTCCGATAGAACGTGCGTGCATCTTATCATCAACCATGTGCGATAGCTTCAGCATGTAGATCACCCCTACCGTCGCCTGCTGGTGGAAACGATCTCCCGTTTCTCCATCGTAAAGGTACGTCTGTCCCAGTCGCGGTAATTCGGCTTCGTCAATATAAGCTTCGATCTCGCTCGCTTTGGCTCCGTCAAAAATCGGCGTCGCAAACTTGAGGCCCATCTTTTCGCCCGCCCAACCAAGAACGGTTTCGAAAATCTGTCCCAGGTTCATCCGGGATGGTACACCCAGTGGATTCAGTACGATATCTACGGGCGTTCCGTCGTCGAGGAAAGGCATATCTTCCTGTCGTACGATTCTGGATACAATTCCTTTGTTACCGTGACGTCCGGCCAGCTTATCTCCTACTTTCAGCTTACGCTTTTTAGCCAGATAAACCTTCGCAAGTTTGAGTACACCAGCTGGTAATTCATCTCCGATGCTGATGTTAAACTTCTGACGCTTGTATTTACCCACTTCTTCGTTTACTTTAATGCTGTAGTTGTGCAGCAGTCGGGCAATCAAACTATTGGTATGATCATCGTCGGTCCAGCCGGAATAATCCACAGCGCTGTAATCCACTTTCTTCATGACCGGGCTGGAGAACTTGGTTCCTTTCGGAATCATCTCCTCGTTGTAGATACTTCTTACACCCTGCGAAATCTTACCTTTAATGAGCGATAATAATTTATCGACCAAAATGGTTTTCATTTCGTTCAGTGCGATAGCGTGCTGTTCGTCCAGATTTTCCAGCAAATCCTTTTCCTGTGCTTTCTGGACTTTGTCCTTTTTAGCCCGAGCAAAAAGCTGTTTGTTGATAATGATACCTTTGGTGGACGGTGGTGCTTTTAAAGACGCATCTTTTACATCACCGGCTTTGTCACCAAAAATGGCGCGTAACAGTTTCTCTTCCGGAGTCGGATCGGATTCTCCCTTCGGCGTAATTTTTCCAATCAAAATATCTCCTTCACTAATCCAGGCTCCTACCCGGATAATTCCGTTTTCATCCAGATCCTTTGTTGCTTCTTCACTAACGTTAGGAATATCATTGGTCAATTCTTCTTCTCCCAGTTTGGTATCCCGTACGTCCAGTTCAAAGTGCTCAATGTGCAGAGAAGTAAAAATATCTTCTCTTACGACTCTTTCGGAAAGTACAATCGCATCCTCAAAGTTGTAACCTTTCCAGGGCATAAATGCCACCTTCAGGTTCTGTCCGAGTGCTAGTTCTCCTTTTTCGGTGGCGTAACCATCACAAAGAATACTTCCTTTTTTAACCCGTAAACCTTTTTTAACAATCGGCTTCAGATTGATACAAGTACCCTGGTTGGTTCGGCGGAATTTCGTCAGCTTATAAGATTTGCGGCTGTCTTCGAATGATACCAGCTGATCTTCTTCCGTACGATCGTAGCGAATGATAATTTCGTTGGCATCTACGTATTCCACTACTCCATTTCCTTCTGCGTTGATCAGCATCCGGGAATCCACGGCCACTTTTCCTTCCAGTCCGGTTCCCACAATCGGAGAAGACGGCTTGATCAAAGGAACGGCCTGACGTTGCATGTTGGATCCCATCAGGGCACGGTTGGCATCATCATTTTCCAGGAATGGAATCATCGAAGCAGAAACCCCAACAATCTGGTTGGGTGCTACGTCCATGTATTCGATTTCCTCCGGTGGTAATACCGGGAAATCACCGTGCTCACGGCACTTGATACGGTCGGTGAGGAACGCACCTTTTTCGTCAATCACAGAATTTGCCTGTGCGATTTTTTTGAAATCTTCTCCTTCGGCGGACAGATAAATAGCATCACCTTTGGTAACAACTTTACCGTTTTTAACCTGACGGTAAGGCGTTTCCAGGAATCCCATCTTATTAATCTTTGCGTGTACACAAAGCGTAGAGATCAAACCAATGTTAGGTCCCTCCGGTGTCTCAATCGTACAAAGCCGGCCGTAGTGAGAATAGTGTACATCCCGTACCTCAAAACCGGCACGTTCTCTCGAAAGACCACCAGGTCCGAGGGCAGAAATTCGACGTTTGTGCGTAATTTCCGACAGTGGATTGGTTTGATCCAGATATTGTGATAACTGACTCGTTCCGAAGAAAGAGTTGATAACGGAAGAAAGCGTTCTCGCATTAATCAAGTCAATCGGTGTGAAGACCTCGTTGTCACGGACGTTCATTCGTTCCCGGATCGTACGTGCCATTCTGGCCAGACCTACACCGAACTGAGCGTATAGCTGCTCACCCACGGTTCGAACCCGACGATTGCTCAAGTGGTCAATATCGTCGATTTCCGCTTTCTGATTCATCAGACGAACCAGATACGTTACGATCTCAATGATATCTTCTTTGGTCAAAACCAAGGTCTCACTGGAGATGTCCTGCTTCAGTTTACGGTTGATCTTATATCGCCCTACCTCTCCGAGGTTATAACGCTTATCGGAGAAGAACAATTTGTCGATAATACCACGCGCTGTTTCTTCATCCGGCGGATCGGTACCACGGAGTTGACGATAGATATATTGTACCGCTTCCATTTCAGAACTGGAAGGGTCTTTTTGTAACGTATTATAGATGATCGAATAATCCTCTTCGATATCTTCTTTTTGCAGAATGATTGTTTCCGTTTCTGCTTCTACGATCAATTCGATATTTTCCTCGTCCAGGACAACGTCTCTTTCCAGGATAATTTCGTTACGCTCGATGGTAACCACTTCTCCCGTATCTTCATCTACGAAATCCTCGTTCCATTTTTTCAGAACCCGGGCGGCCAGTTTACGACCGATGGCTTTTTTGAGTGCCTTTGGATCCGTTTTAATTTCTTCGGCCAGGCCGAAAAGATCAAGGATTGATTTATCCGAATCAAATCCGATGGCCCGCAGTAAAGTCGTAACGGGGAATTTTTTCTTACGATCAATGTACGCGTACATCACCGTGTTGATATCCGTCGCAAATTCCATCCAGGCACCTTTAAAAGGAATAACTCTGGCAGAATAAATTTTTGTTCCGTTGGGGTGGAAACTCTGTCCGAAGAAAACCCCCGGAGAACGGTGAAGCTGAGAGACGATCAGTCTTTCTCCACCATTAATCACGAAAGTACCTTTCGGAGTCATGTAAGGAATATTTCCGAGAAATACATCCTGTACGATGGTCTGAAAATCGACGTGTTCTTCGTCGTTACAGGACAATCGCAGTTTGGCTTTCAGTGGAACACTGTAAGTCAATCCACGGTGCATACATTCTTCGATGCTGTAACGTGGAGGATCGACAAAGTAATCTAAGAATTCAAGTACGAAAATATTTCGCGCATCGGTGATGGGGAAATTTTCCTGAAATACCCGGTAAAGACCTTCTGCCATCCTGTTTTCCGGAGTAGTTTCGAGCTGAAAAAACTCAACGAATGATTTCAGTTGAATTTCGAGCAGGTCGGGATACTGGGAGGCCAGTCTGATTTTACCGAAGTTTACTCGCTGTGGAGTGCCGTTTGACGCCATAGAGAATTGTTTTTTATTTCCAGCAATTGACGAAAAAAATTCCGATCTTACTGGTACGTTTAAATGCCAAAATTTGAGTTGGTATTCAGTTTATAATAAGAATACCATAGTTTGCCTGGTTATAAAGACGGCAATAGGCCTAGCCAGTAGATATACTACTGCCTAAGCCTCCTTGCGTCTGGTTTCGTTTGGATAACCAGGTTATCCTTCTGTAATACGGTAAATAAGTTTGTGCAATGTTAGTCATTGGTTGCCTTAAGGTGATTGAAGAATAAAACTCCTGATGGGAAGATTTCCCAAAAGAAAGAATTACTTCAATTCTACCTCAGCACCAACAGCTTCCAGAGCAGCTTTGATGCTCTCAGCTTCTTCTTTAGTTGCACCAGCTTTCAGTACACCAGGTGCGCCGTCCACAAGCTCCTTAGCTTCTTTCAGACCTACGCCCAGGATACCTTTTACTTCTTTTACTACTTTTAATTTAGCGGCACCAGCAGAATTTAATACTACGTCAAATTCTGTCTTTTCAGCGGCGGCTTCGCCACCACCACCACCACCACCGGCTGGGGCCATAGCTACAGCTGCTGCTGCTGGCTCAATACCGTACTCATCCTTAAGGATAGTAGCTAAATCACTTACTTCTTTTACCGTAAGATTTACTAATTGTTCTGCGAAATCTTTTAAATCTGCCATAACGAACAGTTTTTTTTAAGTTTGTTTCCGGATACCGTAACGTATCTGAAATTTGAAAAAATATTTAAGTTGGTTGAAGCTATACTGTTGGTTCGGCGTCTTTATCCTGTTTATAACAACATAAGACACCAAACGGTTGCAGGTACAGAATAAGTACCTTTATCTTTACTCTCCTCTTTGTTCCAGTGCTTTCAGCAAGCCACTGATGGTAGAACCACCGGATTTAAGCGCGCTGATAACATTTTTGGCTGGAGACTGTAGCAAAGCAATAATTTCTGCCACCAGTTCTTCCTTGGATTTGAGTTTACTGAGTTCGGTAATTTTGTCATCACCGATATAAATTGCCGAGTCGATGTAAGCCGCCTTGACAATAGGTCTTTCGTTTTCACCACGGAATTCCTTGATGATCGAAGCAGGGTATTTTGCCGTGTCGGTAAACATAACGGCAGTGGGTCCTTTTAATGATTCGTAAAGTCCGGCATAGTTTTTCTCTTCCGGAGCTGCTTCCAGCGCTTTTTGAACCAGTGTATTTTTCACTACCCGCATCTCTACTCCTTTCTCATAGCAGAGACCACGTAATTTATTTATATCTTCTACGGTCATGGAAGAAGAATCGGCAAGGTAGAAAAACGAGTTTTCCGCAAATTTGCTCTTCAGTTCTTCGATCGTAGCCGCTTTTTCAGATCTAGTCATGATTTTAATATTTAGACGTTTCGGTTAGAAACGGTTTATTTAACAATTGATTTAGTATCCACTTTGATTCCGGGGCTCATCGTACTGGCGATGGTAACCGATTTCATGTAAGTTCCTTTAGCGGAAGAAGGTTTCATCTTCACCAGCATATCGAGTAGCTCCATAGCATTGTCCTTTAACTGAGCAGGACTGAAGGAAACACGACCAACAGAAGAGTGAATGATTCCGAATTTATCAACCCGGAAAGAGATTTTACCTTTCTTTACTTCAGCAACCGCAGCTCCGACGTTAGGAGTTACCGTTCCTGTTTTAGGATTGGGCATCAGACCACGAGGTCCGAGGATACGACCAATTCTACCCACCTGAGCCATGACATTAGGCGTAGCAATTACTACATCAATATCCGTCCAGCCGCCCTGAATTTTAGCGACCATATCGTCGAGTCCAACAAAGTCAGCACCGGCTGCTTTGGCTTCTTCTTCTTTATCAGGCGTACACATGACGAGTACTTTTTTTGATTTTCCGGTACCGTGTGGCAGGGAGACAGTTCCACGTAAAGCCTGATCCGCTTTTCGGGGATCGATGCCCAAACGAACGTGAACATCTACGGAAGCATCGAATTTGGTGCAGTTGACTTCTTTAACCAACGCTACCGCTTCCTCGATTGGATAGAGCTTTTCTGCATCCACTTTAGCGACTGCAGCAGCTCTTTTCTTTGACAATTTTGCCATTATTAAAATTTAAAAAGTGAGGTAATTAGCGCTACTTTAACTATTCCGGATGGTAACCGAATACGTGTAAGTAGCTCCCTATTTATGATCAATGTTAAAAAATAAGACCGAAATCAAATTTAAATAACAAGGTATACATTTGTCAGCCGGATGCTTTCATCCTTCTGAAAGAACGCTTTATCTGGGTTTAGTTATCCCAGGGTGGTGTTCCTTTCACATTGATACCCGCACTACGTGCAGTACCGGCAATCATCTTCATGGCTGATTCAATGCTGAACGCATTCAAATCTTCCATTTTATTTTCAGCGATTGCTTTTACCTGATCCCAGGTAACAGAACCTACTTTCTGACGATTTGATTCAGGAGAACCTTTTTTGAGTTTTGCTGCTTCCAGTAACTGGACTGCCGCAGGAGGTGTCTTAATAATGAAGGAGAAAGACTTGTCCTTAAAAACGGTGATTACGACTGGTAAAACTTTCCCAGCATTTTCTTGTGTCTGCGCGTTGAAACGCTTACAGAATTCCATAATGTTTACTCCCTTGGCACCTAAGGCCGGACCAACCGGAGGGGCTGGATTTGCCGCGCCTCCTCTAACCTGGAGTTTTATGAAACCATCTACTTCTTTTGCCATTTTAAAAAATTAAATAAGTGAGGTAATTAGCGCTATATCCGCAATAATTGCTGATCGTAGCTCCCTTAAATATGTTAGACGTTATTACTTTATTCTGAAATAAGAAATAAAGCATATTCAACTATTTGAATAACGTTTTAACTTTGTTTATCAACCTGCATGAAGTTGAGTTCTACTTCGGTTCCACGACCGAAGATTTTCACAATTACTTTCAGCTTTTTCTTTTCATCGTTCACTTCCTGAATCTCTCCCACAAATTCGTTGAAAGGACCGTCGATAATTTTGACGGTTTCTCCTACGATGAACGGTTCGATCAGTGCTTCGCCGATATCCTGCGAATCATCCACTTTACCGAGCATACGGTTTGCTTCCGACTGCTGCATCGGAATCGGGTTATTTTTGCCGAGGAAATGAATAACGTTGGGAAGGTTGGCAATTTTTTGTACCATATCTCCTCTGAATTTCGTGTGGGATGCTTCAATGAGGATATAGCCAGGAAGGATATTTCTTTCCTGAATTACTTTTTTGCCGTTTCGAATCTTGTATACTTTTTCGGACGGAACCAGTACTTGCGTAACAAATTCTTTCCAGTTTGATCTGGTAATTTCCAGTTCGATTCGTTCCTTTATTTTTCTTTCCTTACCGCTAATAACACGCAGTGAGTACCATCGTAAGTCTTCGCCTTCGCTCATGTTTGACTATTGTGACTATGGTTGTGTAAGTATGGTTAAAATATAATCTTTGTGCGCTGTAGTTATTTCTGGGACTCTACTGTTATGTGTGTCATTTTGCATCCCGCACCTTGTATTCCTAAAGGAAGGCCAACGCGCTGACACAGATTACAGGACAATCTCTTATTTCTTAGAAGTTACCGCCGGGATAGATAAAATCCAATCCATTTTTTGCAATCAGATCCATGACGAAAATGACCAGGGAAATAATTAGCGAGGCAATCAGCACGAGTACAGTACTCTGTAGAAGGCTGTTCCAAGTGGGCCAGGTAACTTTGTTTACCAACTCGTGGTAACTTTCTTTTACGTAAAGTGATATTTTTTCCATAAAACAGTTTTTAGCACGGGCACTAGGATTCGAACCCAGATCAAAGGTTTTGGAGACCTCTATTCTACCATTGAACTATGCCCGTGGATAAGCGTTTGTCTAAACTTCCATTAATTGGTTGCAATTGGAAAATTTGGACAAGCGCTAAGATTAAACAATAAATTTTCAAGTAATAATACGACTCAAAAAATCAAAACGTTCAATCTGTTGACGGCTTCCTTTAGCCGATTAAATTTAATGGAACAAGGAATCTCGAATAAACACCTGCGTGTATTCAAAATTCCTTGTTATATATTAGCGTTGACCGTTAGGTCAGCGCGGTAGCATGAATAGGTTATCTTACTCGATAATTTCAGTAACCTGTCCTGCACCTACGGTACGTCCACCTTCACGAATCGCGAAACGCAATCCTTTTTCCATTGCGATGGTGTTGATCAGTTTAACTTCTAAAGATACGTTATCACCAGGCATTACCATTTCTACGCCATCGGGTAGTTTGATATCACCAGTTACGTCAGTTGTTCTGAAGTAGAACTGAGGACGGTAACCGTTGAAGAAAGGCTTGTGACGGCCACCTTCATCTTTGGATAAAACGTAAACCTCTGCTTTGAAGTGTTTGTGAGGCTTAACCGAGCTAGGCTGGCAAATTACCATTCCACGCTTGATTGCTTCTTTTTCAATACCTCTTAATAGAATACCGGCGTTGTCACCAGCTTCTCCGCGAGTTAAGATCTTACGGAACATTTCTACTCCTGTAACGGTAGATGTCAGTGGCTTTTCACCTTCTGCCTGCATACCTACGATCTCAACTGCATCTCCTGTGTTGATTACTCCACGCTCGATACGACCGGTAGCAACTGTTCCACGACCCGTGATTGAGAATACATCCTCAATAGGCATCAGGAATGGCTTGTCGATAGCACGTGGTGGTTCTACGATGTCTTTATCACAAGCAGCCATCAATTCGAGGATTTTTGCCTGAGCATCTGCATCATCTTCCAGTGCTTTTAACGCAGAACCAGCGATAATAGAAGCATTGTCACCGTCAAATTCGTACTGATCTAACAGTTCACGAACTTCCATTTCTACTAATTCAAGCATTTCTTCGTCATCAACGAGATCTACTTTGTTCATAAAAACAACAATGTTAGGAACTCCTACCTGTCGTGCCAGAAGAATATGCTCACGCGTTTGTGGCATAGGTCCGTCCGTTGCCGCAACAACTAGAATTGCGCCGTCCATCTGGGCAGCACCCGTTACCATGTTCTTTACATAATCCGCGTGACCTGGACAGTCAACGTGGGCGTAGTGACGATTCCCCGTTTCGTATTCAACGTGTGCGGTGTTAATCGTAATACCTCTTTCTTTTTCCTCAGGAGCTGAGTCAATGGTAGAATAATCCATTTTTTCAGCCATTCCGTCTTTGGATAGCACATAGGTAATTGCTGCTGTAAGGGTCGTTTTACCGTGGTCAACGTGCCCAATGGTGCCAATATTAAGGTGTGGCTTGTCCCTTGAAAATGTTTCTTTAGCCATCGCTTTAGCGTTTTTATGAAATGAAAATAAAATTATTAAATACAATTAATACAATACAGTGTCCGAAGTGTAGAGCCGATGAAGGGATTTGAACCCCCGACCCCGTCCTTACCATGGACGTGCTCTACCCCTGAGCTACATCGGCGTTATTTAGTCTTTGTCAATTTTTTATTTTTCTTGACATCGGAAAAGAAATCTTGACCTCCTGACGTCGGTCTGCAATTTTTTTGCCGATGGAAAAATTAAAAATGAACAAAGCGAAAAAATTTTCTCCTCGCGTCGAAAATAAACTTTTCGGGTGCTCTTCGAGGGAATTCTGGTTATAACTTTAAGTGACAACCTTTTATTCCCTGAATAACCGTTGTTATTCTTCGGTATTACTATAGATCAGGTGAGCTTCCCAAATATGGGAAGCAACCTGATTTTAGAGCGGGCGATGAGACTCGAACCCACGACCCTCAGCTTGGAAGGCTGATGCTCTACCAACTGAGCTACGCCCGCAAAAGAATTAACTTTCGTTAATTTAACTTTTTGAGATTTCAATTTAAATGCCTGTAATATGGTATTGGCACGAAAAGCAATCTTTATTGCCTCAAAAATCTGGGTGGGGGTGGTAGGATTCGAACCTACTCAGCCGAAACAATGGATTTACAGTCCATCCCGCCTCTCCAACTGCGGCGCACCCCCTGCCTGAGAAAAAAATCTGTTCTTTATTTTTATGTACTCCAGAAAATGGACGATAAAAAGAAAGAAGAGCCAATGGAGGGACTCGAACCCCCGACCAGCTGATTACAAATCAGCGGCTCTACCAGCTGAGCTACATTGGCTTAATGTTTAAGTAAAAAATAACATATATTTATTTGTCACTAAAACTATTCGAGATCATTTTCTCAAATGCGACTGCAAAGATACTATTTTTAATAAAAAAGTAAAATTTTCAGCCATATTTTATTCAGGAATGTGGATAAAATAATTATCGGTATTTCTGAAAGCTTTACAAGGGGATGCAAAGATCGTTTTTTTTAGTTGATTTGAAAGGTTGAACGAAGATTTATGAATAAAAGTTTCCAGAATAGTCGTAAGGATTTATTAAATTCAGGATGATGTGTGTTCGGGGTTAAGTAAGGAATGTTAACTAAACGACCACCTACTAGAAGTAGGTGGGTTTCTTTCACGCACGACTAGAAGTCGTGTTTTGTATTACTCAAGCAAAAAGTTGTCTTGAGATTTATCTGAAGGTTTCCTGTGGTGTTCAAGATATT
>CAKZUV010000302.1 GCA_937921555.1 uncultured Saprospiraceae bacterium | reverse complement strand
CCGTTAGTTTACGGACAACGCCCGCAAAATGACATTCGCAAAACAATAAATACAACCCAATCCTGTAATTTACCGTAACTTTGTGAATCAAATAAATTTTCTCACTAAATTTAGTCCATGGCCCGCAAGAGGCGTACCTATCAAAAAGCAGAACCGGTCACTAAAAAGAAACTGGCAAACTCGGCCAAAATATTTCGTTTTATCCGTCCTTACCGTTGGTCCTTCTACGTAGGGCTTTTTCTGTTGAGTGTTTCCAGTCTGATGTTTATGATCTTTCCGGGAGCAGCCGGAGAAATGGCCAATAAAGCGAGTGGACAACCGACGAAGATTCTGGATCTGGAGTTATGGCAATACGGTGGATTTTTTCTGATTTTGCTGATCGTTCAGGGGGTTACTTCTTACTTCCGGACGGTATTGTTTGCCAACGTTTCTGAAAAAGGAATGGCGGATGTCCGTAAGGCTTTGTACGAAAAATTGATTACGCAGGATATTCCTTTTTTTGAACAAAGAAGAGTAGGGGAGTTGACGAGCCGGATCACCGCAGACGTGGAGCAATTGCAATCCGCGTTTAGTATCACTTTGGCAGAATTTGTTCGTCAAATCGTCATCCTGTTATCCGGAATCGTGATTATTGGCTGGCTTACGCCAAAACTGGCGTTGATTATGCTGGCGACTTTTCCGGTCGTAGTCGTCGTGGCTTTTTTCTTTGGTCGCTATATTAGAAAATTATCTAAAAAAAGACAGGACCAACTGGCGGGTACGAACGTCATTGTAGAAGAAACTTTCCAGAATTTTTCGGTGGTGAAATCTTTTACCAACGAGTGGCTGGAAACCGTCCGGTATGGAAAATCGGTCGATGAGGTGGTGAAGACTTCTCTGAAATTTGCTAAAATTCGGGGATTGTTTTTCATCTTTATTATCACCGTTTTATTTGGTGCTATCTTTTTTATTCTCTGGCAGGGAGCGATGCTGGTAGAAAAAGGCGTGATGGAAGTAGGCGACTTGTTTTCGTTCATTCTCTACACGGGACTGATCGGTGGAGCCATCGGGAGTTTGGGTAATTTGTATACTGCGCTCACCGGAGCGATGGGCGCCACGGAGCGGATTCAGGAAATCCTGGAAACCACTTCCGAAGTCGAAATTCAGCCGGTCAAGATTACCGAGGCGGAGCGCTTTATCGGAAATATTACTTATCAGAATGTTCATTTTTCGTATCCTACCCGCCAGGATGTTCCCGTATTAAAAGGAATTGATCTGCGGATCAGGTCGGGCGAAAAGGTAGCCCTCGTGGGAATGAGTGGTTCCGGAAAATCAACCATGGTACAGCTTTTATTGCAATTTTATCAGCCGGATGAAGGGCAGATTACCATTGATGGAAAACCTGCTACGGAATACGAACTTTCGGTTTACCGGCAGAATATGGCCATTGTACCACAGGAGGTCATGCTTTTTGGAGGTACGATTCGTGAAAATATCCTTTACGGAAAACCCACGGCCACGGAATCAGAAATTGTCGAAGCTGCCCAGCAATCCAACGCCTGGGAATTTATTGATTCTTTCCCCGAAAAACTGGATACCATCGTCGGAGACCGGGGTATCAAACTCTCGGGGGGGCAACGTCAGCGAATCGCCATTGCCAGAGCTATTTTAAGAAATCCAAGTATCCTGTTACTCGACGAAGCAACCTCTTCGCTGGACGCCGAATCCGAAAAAGTCGTTCAGGATGCCCTGAATAAATTGATGGAAGGTCGTACGTCGATCATCATTGCGCATCGCCTGGCTACCATCCGGGAGGTCGATCGTATCTACGTGATTGACGAAGGACAGATCATCGAGGAAGGTACGCACGAAGAATTATCTGCCATTGAAGATGGTGCGTACAGTGGATTGGCGAAGCTACAATTTGAAAATGTTGTTAGTTGATGCTGAATTTCCTAACTTACAATTCGCCTGATTATACCCCGCGAAGTGCAATAAATTTTCCAAAAAAAGGGTTTTTAAGAGCATAGAATTCAAAACCTCTGAATTAGTATCCAAAATAATGTTCTAAGTGAACAGCATGAAAAACGGTATACTTTATGGGGCATATTAAAATATTATATTCATTTTTCACTTGTTAGATTATGAAATATTTTTATGTTTTATTGGTCATTACTTTTATTCAGTGTACCGCTGCGCCTAAGGTAGCGGGGCAATTCACGGAAGCCGAATTTAATACCATGGCTGACAAGATGGCCAGGGGAGAGGTGACCGATATTTCGGTGGAAGAACTGAATGCGGATTTTTCTGATTATGTGATTTTAGACACCCGTGAAAAGGAAGAATACGATATCAGTCACATCGAGGGAGCCATCTGGGTTGGATATGATGATTTTGATTTAGCACGGGTAGCAGGTATTTCCAAAAATAAAAAAGTACTGACTTATTGTTCCGTTGGATACCGGAGCGAGCGCATCGGAGAGCAACTACAGAAGGCAGGATACAAAGATGTCTATAATTTGTACGGAAGTATTTTTAGCTGGATCAATTCAGGTTATCCGCTCGTTAATAAAAACAAGGAACCAGTAAAAAAAGTACACGGCTTTAATCAGCGCTGGGGCAAATGGGTGAAAGACGATCAGGCAGTGGTGTATTAATCACTAATAATTCACCCCAATAATTTACATCGATAACCGGATTCTGGCATTTTTTGCGTATTCTCTTGGTAAGACCCCGTAACGTTCTTTAAAAATTTTAGCAAAATAACTCAGGTTAGCATATCCCACTTCCATAGCTGCATTTTTGATACTCGTTTCCTGAATCAATAACAGAGCGGCCTTTTCCAGTCTTTCGGTAGTGAGATACTTGTTGATGGTCGTCTCGTAAATGAGTTTAAATCCTTCCTTCAATTTTTGCTGATTGACCCCGACCTTCTTGGCCAGTTCTGCGATGGTAGGCGGATTTTGCATGTTTTGGAGTAAAATAGTTCTGGCTAGTTTGATTTTTTCTGCGTCGTATTTTCTTAACTTGACCCGTCTTCCCAGCATGGAAAAATCATCTTCCACTCTTTTTATCTGTCGGCTCAATAATTCGAGTACCTGCGCCTCAATGTGAATGCTGCGAACGAGACCGCAATTTTTATCATTCGTTATTTTTTTGATCAAACGCGATACGTTGATGGAAAAATCACTCTGGTGAAAAAAGACATCATTCCCTTTTACATCCTTAAATACAGCCACCATTTTTTCGTGCATCCGGTCAAAATAACAAGCCGCAGCAGGAAGATATTGTTTACGGTCAATCAAGAGGGTAGCAAACAGGATTTTTTTATTGCCTGGAATAGCAATGGATTGACTCGTTGAAACCGGAGCGGTAGATATACTGCTTTGGAGTGGCAAAAGCTGATAACAGATTTTACCTTCATTCAGATTATGCCAGATCCTACCTTCAATCAAAAAATTAAAATAAATTGGAGGAGGGTCTTTGGTTTCAAAATTGAGTACCCAGTCTTCCTTTAGCTCCACATCAAAAACCACAAAACCGATTCCATCACCAAAATCAAATCCGGTAATTTTTCCTTCTCCTATGTGATCAGGAATAACGATTATTTCTTCCATGCAGTCTTTTTTCGTTTGGGTGTTGAACTGCTGGGCTAAAGATTTTACCATAAAATATGGATGATATTTATTTAATGCTGATTTCATATCATAGAACTGTCTTTACAGACAAAGGTTATATTGAATACGTTGTCAAATATTTAATAATTAATGAAAAAGGGTAACTGTCAATTATCGGTTATCATTTTCCATTGTTCCTTGATAGTGTCCCTACAACGAAATAATTTGTCAAACGTTCAGTCCGTCAGTTTCATTAACCGGATATTTGTGGGTTTGGAGCTACTCCTGCAGGAGGCAGGGAGATAGAAAAAGGGAGAAATGTACAGTAGTTTACAAAATAAAAAAACCCTCACAAATCATTGATTTGCAAGGGTTTAAGCTTTAGCAGCCCCTAGGGGAGTCGAACCCCTCTTTCCAGGATGAAAACCTGGCGTCCTAACCGATAGACGAAGGGGCCGTCTAACCTGATTTTAAAATTAAAACCAGGTTAAACGTCTTCGTTTTGCGTCGGTCGGATTCTTTTTAAGTGACTTAATGTCAAGGTGCCTTTCTTCTAAAGCGATGCAAATATATGATTCCTTTATCTACTTGTCAAAGGAAAAATCATATTTTTTTAGTATTTTTTTATTCATCATAAATAGCCTCGCTTTAAACCCATTTATTCATCTGGTCCGGTAGCTAAATTTTCTATTTTTTCAGATCCGGAAAAAATTATTATCTTCTGCGGTTTCGATGCACGAATGTCTTCTCTCGCGCGGGAATTATTTATTGTCCCTTACCCCAATACTATGAATCCAGCCAAAACGACCTGGCACCTTCTCTTTTTATTGATTATAGCCGGTGAGTCCGTTTTTATCCTGCCCTTCGTACTCGCACGGGTATTCCGGCCCACTGTTTTACAAGCATTTGGTTTGGACAATGTCCAGTTGGGCTTCTGTTTTTCGGTCTATGGGATTGTAGCCCTCGGTTCTTATCTATTTGGTGGCCCTCTGGCAGACAAATACCCGCCTGGAAAACTAATGGCCATCGCGCTGTGGCTCACGGCGCTGGGAGGATTGGTCTATGCCAGTTTTCCACCTTACACGATGCTGAAAATACTCTACGGATACTGGGGGTTCACCACTATTTTTCTTTTTTGGGCACCGATGATTAAGGCGGCCCGGATTTGGGGAGGTACAGCCAATCAGGGAAAAGCATTTGGTTTTTTGGATGGAGGACGTGGTTTAGTCGGAGCGTTATTTGGTACACTGGGCGTTGTTGTCTTTTCATTCTTTCTGACTACTTCGATGGAAACCGCTACGGTGGAAGAGAGCAGTTATGCTTTTCGCCGGGTAATTCTGGTTTCCTCCGGAATAGTAGCGTTAGTGGGGTGGCTGATCTGGATTTTTATGAAAACAGACC
Source organism: uncultured Saprospiraceae bacterium (assembly GCA_937921555.1). Classification (GTDB taxonomy): domain Bacteria; phylum Bacteroidota; class Bacteroidia; order Chitinophagales; family Saprospiraceae; genus JALZUU01. Next base: position 3,542 of record CAKZUV010000302.1, on the reverse strand, counting down.
AGCAAGAGGAAAAATCTGTGGTGCTGGAAAAAATTTCTCCGGAACAAATTGGTCAGGTGCTGAGATTACCTTCGGTGTGGTTGCTTATGCTGATTATTCTCTGCGCTTACGTTGGCTACAAAGTAACGGATGTATTGTCGCTTTACGCAAACGAAGTGATGGGTTACAGCCAGGTTGAATCTGCTCAGGTTGGTACCTTTCTTTTGTTTGCCCGTCCGGTGGTAGGCGTTATGATTGGAATTCTGGCAGATCGTACCAATACGACGCTGTGGTTACTGATTAGCTTTATCATCACTTTTCTGGGAGCACTTTTGTTCGCCACCGGCTTTATGACCAACGCTTCTACCGCATTATTTTTTATGTCCATTCTGGTGGTAGCCACGGGGGTATACGCGGCGCGGTCGTTGTATTTTGCCGTGATGGAATCCGGACAAATTCCCCTGGTACTGACCGGAACAGCGGTGGGTATTGTCTCTCTGGCAGGATATACACCCGATATTTTTGCCGGTCCGCTCATCGGCTATTTTCTCGAAGCTGCTCCCGGTATCGTTAGACATCAGCACGTATTCTGGATGCTGGCTTTATTTTCGGCAGTTGGAGGAGTCGCAGCATTTATTTATCATAAAAAATTTGCTACGCTGACGGGGAGATAGTACTTTTTGCTACTCATTTTTTCCGATCAATTGAACCAACGTAGTCAATAAGCCTTTACATCTGTAAAGTCAGCGATTTATTAAATTTCAATTCGCCCATTTTATTACTAAATTTGTAACCATGGTCGCAACTTCTGAATCTGCCAGTAATAATGTAACAAAAATCGTCTCCGGTGCGGTCGGCTTTTTTATTTTTATCTTCCTGTATGCGTGGGAATTTTCCTGGTATGCCAATACGTTTGACCGGAATAAATTAATCATCGTCGGTATTGTAATCGGGATGGTGGCTGGTCTGGTTGCGGGTTATCTGTTGCGGCATAAAAGCCAGGAGATTATCGGTAAATTTCAGATCTGCGTCGGAATGACCGTGTTGGGAGCTATTTTGATGCCGCTGATACTGAGTATGAGTAACCGGATTTTATCATTCGGTGAGCTGCAACAAGAATCGGTGGAATTTGTAAAAAATGAAGCCTTTAACGAAAACCGGTTTGGTCATATCCCACAGGAAAAACCAGACGGATTTTATACGTTTGTCCTCCGGAACGGAGCCTATATTCGCCTGACTACCAAGACACCCATTTACGAAGAAGCCCAAAAAGGCGACAAAGTAATCTTACCCGTAAAAAAAGGATTATGGGGTTTTGAAATCGCTTATCCACATCTTTTACATGAATAAATCACTCCAGGCATTCAATACTTTTGGAATCGAAGCATCCGCCGGTCAGCTCATCGAAATTAATTCCGTGGCAGCGTTGCAAGCTGTTCTACCGGATATCAAAACACCCTTTTACGTTTTGGGAGGTGGTTCGAATATTTTATTATTAAATGATATAAAAGGTACCGTCCTGAAAATGTCCATTCCGGGAATAAAAATTGAGCGGACCTTCAAACACGCAGTTTATCTCTCAGCCGGAGCAGGGGTGAACTGGCACAAACTCGTTTTGTTTGCCGTAGAAAATAATCTGGGGGGATTAGAAAATCTGTCCCTGATTCCGGGAACGGTGGGCGCATCTCCCATGCAGAATATCGGCGCTTACGGTGTAGAAATCAAAGATGTTTTTCATCGCCTCGAAGCAGTCGAAATTGCTACGGGGAAACTAAAAATTTTCCGGAGAAAAGAACTGGCTTTTGGGTACCGGAACAGCATTTTCAAAAATAAATTAAAGGGAAAATACATCATTACCAAAGTCTGGTTTAAACTATCCAAACCACCTCACCGCCTTCGGCTTGCCTACGGCGCTATCAAGACCGTCTTGAAAAATGCCGGAATCAACCAGCCGACTATTCGCGACATCAGCGATGCGGTCATAAAAATCCGTTCCGAAAAACTCCCCGATCCACGGGAAATTGGCAACGCGGGAAGTTTCTTTAAAAATCCGGTTGTTGATGCAGGTCTCTTTGCCGCGCTTCACCGGCAGTATCCTGAAATTCCACATTATCCCCAGGCGGATGGAACGGTGAAGTTGCCCGCGGGCTGGCTGATTGAACAATGTGGCTGGAAAGGCAAACGGATAGGGGACACTGGAACCCACGTTCGGCAAGCACTCGTGCTGGTCAATTACGGAACTGCCAGCGGAGCTGAAATACACGCCCTCGCCGTCAAAATTCGGGAATCTGTCCGTCAAAAATTCAAAATAACTTTAGAAATGGAAGTCAATATCTGGCATTAATCCCCAAAATCTTATTAGCTTGCGCTTTTTATTATCAAAAAAAAAATTTACATGAAAAAATTAATCCTCACCGGAGGCTTATTTGTGAGTTTACTGCTAATATTCTCTGCCTGTGGTGGAGGTGGAACCGGCTCTGGCAGTGCCAAACTCACTACTGCAAAAGACAGTATGTCTTACGCCATTGGAAATTATCTTTCCCAGAATATGCAAAAACAGGGAATGGAACTCAACGCTGATATGCTGGAAAAAGGGTTTGCCGATCAGATGAATGGTCAGGGTATGAACAGCGAAGACGCGCAGACATTAATCAATCAGTTCCAGATGGAAATGATGATGAAACAAAGAGATCCGGCTTCTAAAGACAAACCATTCAGTTTTAGTGTGGACAGCGTTTCTCTGGCCATCGGACAGGACTTTTCTTCTCAGATGGAGACCATCGGTATGGAATTAGGTGCCGCTCAGTTTGGTGCCGGCAGCCGTGATTTTAATAACGGAAATGCGGCCATGGATAGTTTAGCTGTCGCTGCGCAGGTGGATGCGTTTACAAAAGATATGCAAGCCAAATCAATGGAAAAAGCCGCGATTGAAGGTCAGGCCAACATTGCCGCCGGGAACGCATTTCTCGCCGAAAACGGAAAAGTAGAAGGTGTGAAAACAACTGCTTCCGGTCTGCAATACATGGTATTGAAAAAAGGAAATGGTACAAAACCAAGTGAAACTGATAAAGTGGAAGTTCACTACGAAGGTAAGTTGCTGGACGGTACCGTTTTTGACAGTTCCATTGAGCGGGGAGAGCCCGTTACTTTTGGCCTCAATCAGGTGATTCCAGGCTGGACCGAAGGTGTACAACTGATGGGTGAAGGCGCTAAATACCGTTTCTGGATTCCTGGTAATCTGGCGTACGGTGAGCGTGGTTCTCCACCAAACATCGGCCCGAACGCTTTACTCGTTTTTGAAGTAGAATTAATTGACGTAAAGTAAAAACTGATTAGCTTTTTTGCTGAGTAGCAAGACAAGCGTTAAGTTGGTTTTTAATTGGTTAGCCCTCTTTTTGATTCAAAAAGAGGGCTAATTTGTTGAAGTTGTTTAAGAATTCGAAAAGAAGCTGAGGCAGGAAGATTTTTTTGTCAATCGACCCTCTTTTTAGAGTGCGTAGCCGCGCTACGGGCGATAAAAAAGGGGAAGAGAGACAGAAAAAGATCCTGACGGAAGCCTTTTT
>CAKZUV010000301.1 GCA_937921555.1 uncultured Saprospiraceae bacterium | reverse complement strand
ACCGCCTACTACATCGATGCAATCGCCATGTGGGGAAATACGATTTGCAAATCTATAATTGCCCGTTGGGTTGGTATTTTCATCGTACTGTGTTCCGTCAAAAAACAAAGCATTATCTGCAATGATGGATGCTTCTTCTAAGCTTGCCATTAGCTGCTGGGCATTTGTAGTGACCACAAAGATTAAAGAGAGTAGTATCGTGGGAATCAGTTTCATTAATTTTTAATTTGATACTTTATCAGTTAATTGGTGAATCGGTGAATCGGTTGATTGGTTAATCGGTTCATCAGTTTATCGGTTCATCAGTTCATCCGTTAGCTTACTCCAAAAAGTGTTTTTCGCGTAGAGGAGCAGAGGTCGCTGAGCGATCGTGTATATCTTTTATCGCGAAGATGGTATACGATTAACTAGCTTTGAGCGATACCCGACGGCTTGGTTCCTGACCTGACTATTCAACCACCAATTTTTTTACCGCCGTTCTATTATCAGAAGATAACTGAAGGAAATAAAGACCTTTGGGATAGTTGGACAGATTGATTTCATTTTGAGTTAATAGACCCTGTTGCAGGATTTTACCTTCTAAAGAAATCACTGCATATTTCAGATTTTGAGCAGTAGTTTGTATGGTAAAAATACCACTGCTGGGGTTCGGAAAAATAGTCGTCTCCTGACTAAATATTTCGCTTGTGTTTACGGGTATATTGGAAACGAATTCTAATTTATCGGGCGTACTTGATAAAGACTTTCTTTGGGTAATTCTGACTACATTTTCTCCTTCATTCAGCATTATATCCGGAATAGAAGAGGGGAGGAAAACGTCCCAGTCAAAGGTTCTTGTCACTAAGAGATTTTCGTACAACACGCCATTAATTTCCACATCTACAGTCGATTCATCCTGATTTGGATTGGCAGCCATCAGGTTAAATGTATAAACCCCCGCAGAATCTACCTGGAAAGTATATTGCAGCCATTCATTGCCCTTGAAATGCGTTACTACATAACCATTGGAAGCCGTTGGTTTGGTTTCAATATCTACATCGTCCATTCTGTATACACCGCCTGAGTTTCCTGGAGAGGTATCATGATAAGCTACATCCTGACCACCTTCGTCGTAATCTTCGGCTTCGATTTCAATGGTGATAAAATGCTGATCATCAATCATGCCTTCCGAAAGATTAAATACCTGGAGGTGTAATGGGCAGGCATCCCCGGAAGTGTTTTCCATTAAATAAACATAGAGTTTATCCTCCGCCAGAACGGCATTGAAATGTTTAAAGGTTGTCGGTTCGGTGATGGCGGAATAAATAACTTCCCAGTTATTTTCTCCTTCCGGTGTTGCTTTGATGACGGGTTTATTTCCTAAAAGTTCCACTACAAATATATAGTTATTAAAACTAAACATATCTCCCGCTGGATGGGGAATAGCTCCACCTGCGTTACTTGAAAAATCAGCATCTTCAGCAAGTTTATAATAGTGGACATTGCTATTATCTACTCTGGTTACCATGTGTATCGCACCACTTTCCGTAACGGTAAAATCCAGGTCGGAAGTCATTCTGGGAGCGGCTGCCGTTCCGTAATCATCAGCTGGTTCTGCGACCTTTACGACGTCCGGGTTTTGAATCGGAATGGAAATATTATTTCCATTAATATCAAACCATTGACTTGATGGTGAAGGGGGGACTGCATCTGTATAAGCAAAATAGAATCCATTATTGAAAGCGTAATTATTATTCTGAGCATATCTTATTGAAAAACAAGAATAAAAAGTTTCATGGAGAAACAGCTCTGTGCCATACAAACTATACCGATTAGGCAGTGGAATCGTTCCGTCAGAATAAAGCCAACTGTTTGACCAGGTATTTCCATTGTAAGAAGCCATAAATATATCACCGTTGCCAGCACCACCAATTCTGTACCTGACCACTAAACTTCCGTCCGCTGCCCGGTTGATAATTGGATAAGTGATACGTTCATAATTTCCGCCTTGTTTAAGATAGTTCCGTTTTGGATTAAATAAGCTCAGATTAAACTCGGCATCAGGCACAAAGGCGGCGTTTGGAATCGAGACCGAATAGTTAAAAAAATCGTCTGGGTAGGCAGCGCTGGAATAAGCGTGCATATCATACAATATATGAATCGTTTCATCAATGGTACTGATACCGATTGCCGCCGTGTTATGAGAATCACCAACGTCAGGATTACCTTGAAATCCAATATGTCGATGTGGAAATTCTATCGTCACCCAATCGGCATTTGAATCATTTAAATTTTTTCTGGATAACATTAACTGCCGATTCTCAAATCCACCTTTGTACCAGGTGACAAAAACAAATCCACCCACTACGTCGATACAATCGCCATGTGGCGAAATGCGACGACCGAATCTATAATTACCACTCGGATTTGTAACCGGATCATACTGTGTTCCATCAAAGAATAAAGCATTGTCGGCAATGATGGATTCCTCTTCTAAAGTCGCCATTAGTTGCTGGGCACTCGCAGTGACCACAAAAATGAAAGAGAGTAGTATTGTGTAAATCAGTTTCATTTAGAAAGAATTTATTTTTAGTTTAATGGTATGCTTTCCTGGTGCGAGTCTAATTACGTCAAAAGCGGAAGGTACTTTTTCTCCATTATGAATAAAATCTTTTCCATCCAAATCGTTCAAAGAAAATTCTGCGACCATGTTGGCAGGGATTTCAATGGTGTAAGTTTGTAAACGTGGTCCATTAAATTTATACGTACCTTTTATCGTTCCTAAAACCGTAGGCACCTCAATCGCACTTGATTTTAAATCACTCATTTGCGGTTTAATTGTCGCTACTCCAAATCCCGGAGTTTTGGGTTTGATGCCCCATAGTCCTCTCGGGATGACATTGGCAGGGACCGCTCCCCAGGCGTGGTTCCAGTCTAAATTTATTTTATCTTTATAACCCCAGGCTTCCAGACTAATCGTAGAACCTTCTCTAATCATATTGTACCAGCTTCTTTCTGCTTTACTTGCTAACAATTCTAAAGCATAGTCTGCCTCGCCCGCATTATACAATCCGTCCATCAAAAATTGAGCGCCATAAACACTACAGACCATGCCTCGTGACTTCACGTAATTAACGACCGATTCGAAATGTTCTTCCGGAACTAAACCGAATGCTAAGGGCATCATGTTGGCATGTAAAGAGGCGTGGTCGGTTCCGATACCATCCACATAAATACCACGTTCCTGATCAAACATCTGTTCGTTGACTGCTTTTTTAGCTTTGACTGCTCTTAATTCAAAGTCTAACGCTTCCTGCGTTTTGCCTAAGATTTTCGCAAACTCCGCCATAATTTTCATATTCTCGTAGTAAAATGAATTGATGACTGTACTGTAAGGTTTAAACACGAAACCATCCCGCGCCCCTTTATTTCCACTTCCCATAAAGTTAGGGCTTGGCCAATCTACGATGTCGGTTAATGGTTTTTTATAACCAGGTTCAAAACCAAGTTTATACATAAATTCTTCGGTCACTTTGGTAGAAGTAATTAACCCATCTTCGTTAGACAATTCATATAATGTTTTGTGCTTTAAGGGTTCATAATAACGTTCTATCAACTCTGAGTTGCCGGTGTACATATAGTCTGCGTAAATGAGTAATGCCACGTGCTGTTGCCACTCTGTCGGCCACGTTGGATTTTTCATAAAATATTCAATGGTTCGCCTTCCGATGGCAAATTCTCTGTCGGTGGTATAATGGCTCAACTGATTCAGATATGCATCGGCTTCGTAAGGAATGCGCTCGCGGTCACCGTCCACGTACAAGCCAGCAAAAGTCGTTGCTTTGATGGAGTATCTGCACATTTCCCACACTTGATTTAAAATATCATTGTTGCTCTTAAAGCTGCTGGCCTCATCATCCCAGTAGCCGGTATATCTAAGCTGTTCAAAATCTTCGGATTTTAAAGTAGTTTTAGCACCTTCCACTTCCGCATATCTGAAAGGCTGCAGTACCGGAAAACTTTCTGGTAAAGGAATTGCCTTGCTAGGTCCTTTCATACGCTTGTCCGGAACCGGAGCGATTTCAATCTGGTACTTTGTTTTTTCGGGTGTAACCTCCACCTTGAGTTCCTGGTATCGAATATTACTTTTTAGTGGCGGTGTCCGGTTGACATTTCCCTGCTTGTCGATCATCTCTCCAATTCTGAAAGTTAAGGTATGGGATTCTTTCGCCTGATAATTAAAAGCTATCGTTGCGAAGGCGGCTTTACCAAAATCCATAAAATAAATATCACCGCGTTTTTCAAAGTTTGCTGGTTTGACCTTTGTGACCATAAATTTGTTGGCCGTAGAAATCATGTAATTATCACTTTTGCCGGTAGTGAATTCCTGCGGTTCAGAATAATCGACCAAGCGGTTTTCGTCATCCCAAATTCTTACTTTCCAGAAGTATGTTTTTCCAGTTGAAAGTGGTGTTCCGTTGTACTCCACGTTGGTTGATTGGTTGGAACGCACTTGTTGGCTATCCCAGACATCTCCATTATTGGCATCAATAATTGCTTTAGAGGAAGCGACTAAAATTTGGTAGGCGGATTGAAATTTTGATTCCATCGGAACGGTCCAGCCAAATTCTGGTTTTGTATCTAAGATTTTAACTTCGGTTTCGGGAGTTCTGATTAATTCTACGGTTAAATGAGTTGGCGCTTTTCGGTAGGCATTACTATTTTTTCGGATGAGTTCATCACATTTTACCCGAAGTGCTGCGGCAACTTTCTGGTATTTAGCATTTCCAATCAGGTTATTAATTTCTTGCGGGTCTTTTTCCAGGTCATATAATTCTTCGATAGATTTATCGTTGACATATCTGAAGTATTTCCACTTTTTGGTACGGACCCCTTCACTTGGAGGGATTTCACTAAAGTCCCAAATATGTTCAATTAAGATGGTATCCCGGCCAATTGATTTGGTTTCTTTTTTTACGATGGGCATTAAGCTTTTTCCCTGCCATGTTTTTGGTGCCGGAATTCCGGCAAGGTCCGCAATAGTAGAAGGCACATCAATATTCAGGGCCATATCTTTTACATCCTGATGCTGGTTGACTCTTGGGTCAAAAACGATTAATGGTACCCGGATGGAATTATCGTACATCAGCCATTTACCTGCCATCTGTCGTTCGCCCAAAAAATAACCATTGTCGCCCATGACGATGATGACGGTATTTTTATCCAGGCCCTTTTCTTTTAATTTTTCCCGGATTTTTTTTATTTCCAGATCAATTCCTGAAATCATTCGGTAATACCCTTTCAAGCTATGCTGATATTTTTCTGGCGTATCATACCGCCACGTCCACCGCAATCTATTGAAGCCATCCCGAACTATTTTAGGCTGTGCTGCAAAATACTTATCGTCTCCTAGCTCAGGACCAGGAATGGTGGTGTTGGTCAGCATTTTGTCCGTCGTGTTTTGCCAGAAGTATTGATCTTTGGCGGAGTCATGCGCATGTGGCGCACTAAAGCTTAAAGACAGACAAAATGGTTTTTCGCCGGAAGCGTTATCAATAAAGTCTAAAGCTTTTTGTCCCGTATATCTGGTCAAATGAACCGTATCTTTTCCGAGTGTTTTGTAATAATATCCTCTTTTATCCTTGAATTTATTATTTCTGTCGTAGGATTCATAGACATCAAATTGCTTATCCAGGTTTTGATAGCGCACGCCATATTTTCCAAAAAATCCGGTATGGTAGCCATTATTTTTTAGTAAGGTAGGGTAGGAGTTCTCCATGTATTCCTCCCTTACGTTTCCGGTTTGAAAATTAAAATTATGCGCACGTTCATGCAGTCCTGTTAGAATACTGGCTCTACTGGCGGCACAAATCGGCGTAGTGACAATGGCGTTATTAAAATAAGTCCCTGACTTTGCCAAGTCATCCATCTGGGGCGTTTGTACAAATTCATTCCCCACATAACCAATGGCATCAAACCGTTGGTCATCTGTCAGAATAAAAATAATATTGGGTTTATCTGTATTCGTTTTCGATTGAGAAAGGGCGGTATTAAAATTACCTAATGTAAGTAACAGGCTAAATAAAAACGTATATTTTCTCATGAAAGGTTTGTTTTATGAAAATTTGTAAACACAAAGTGTTAATTATCAATATTTTAAATGTTAATGCGAATCAGTGTTTAAAACGCTAATTGGAACCATATTATTTAGCTATACCATTTAGGAATGTTAAATAAATAAAATACGATTCTATACTTCCTCTTTTTGCATCACTCTGCATCGTCAAAATGGTCATTATACACAGCATAACTCCCATTTTTCCTCTTTGATTGATGCAAAAATAGTTCGCCTAGAATCTG
>CAKZUV010000300.1 GCA_937921555.1 uncultured Saprospiraceae bacterium | reverse complement strand
AAACTAAACGCCGCGGGACTCAATTTTCTGACGCCGGTAGAACATCAGTATAAAACCATAAAAATTTATCAAAACAATTTACAATCGTACGATTTCGCACTTCGTCAAAAAAAAGATAAAGTGGAAATCAGATATTTAGTAATACCGGATACGGGAAATATCTCGGGTGGATATCCGCACATAAATTTTGGCAGCCGGACGATGACCCTCGCATCGAATGCAGACGACGAAGCGGTTTCTACCGTTTCTATTATTCAATTATCCGAACAAATATTAGCCGAAAAATACCACGCCGACTGGGGCGCCATCGCATTTTTTTCTCCAAAAAAATCTTTTTCAGATATGCGTTATTGTAAAATGGTGGGCCTTTACCGGGAAGGTTTGGGATACGCTTATACGTTCTTTCTTTATGAGGATGTGAATACTGATTTTGACGCGGGATATGATCTGCTGGAATTTGAGGAGGCTAACTAGAAGCTTCACGGTCCTCCAGCCATTTCACCAGTAATTTTCTCAAATCATTGTCAAAAAAATTCCAGCTTCCAGCGTCCAGATGCGTACCTCCGGAAAGAATTTTAATGGTCAGATTTTCCGTTTGCCTGGCGGATATTTTTTTAATAAATGCTTCCGCAGAACGGTAAGCGACCAATCCATCGTGGGTACCATGAATGATCAGGACCGGAAGCGTTTCTTTTTCCTCCAAATATGTAATCGGACTGGCTTTCGCAAAATCCGGATGGGCCGACGATCCGGCGTACAACCACCGCAGCGGCGTAGCTTGCATCAACGACAAATCCAACACCGCCCCCATTAGTATTAATCCTGAAAAAATAGCATAATCAATGTTTTTTGCTTTCAGTCCCGCGCGGTCGTAGGCCAGCAGTGCGGCCAGATTTCCACCTGCGGACATTCCGCCCAGGATAACTTTGTGATTTCCCAGTCCCTCTTTTTTCATACATTGCAGAATTTCGGTAAATCCGGTATTCAGATCTTCTCTTATTTCCGGATAACGGAAAAATGGCAGGCGACGGTAAGAAGGCATAAATACGTGGTAGCCCCGACTGGCAAAAAAAGCCGCGTTAATTTTAAACATCTCCGGACTACCCAGACTCCAGCCACCGCCGTGGTAAAAAATAATTACCTGCTTCCTTTCTACGGTTCGGTCGGTGGGTGGAAAATGTAAAAAATATTGTCTGCCATGATCGCCAAACGAATGACGGGTAAACGAAATAGGCCCCGGATGATTTTTATGTAAATGATAATGATACACCGGCAAGTGCAGCAATTCGTGCAGCAGGGTTCCGCGCAAAAACCATCCTGCCAGCAGCACAACAACTATGACAATAAGAAAGAGATAGATCAGCAAATTAATAATCCTTAGTTTACATTCCGTAATCCCTCCAGGGTTGAAAACAATTCTCCGTCCGAAATCTTGCAGCCTGCTTCCAGCATCGCAAATAATTCTCTTTCCCGGTTTCCTTTGTAAGGTTTTTCTGCCTGGTATAATTTCAACTGTGCACCCGATTTTTTAAACTGGGCCATCATTTCCGCCGGCGATTGGTCGGTGGTAAAATCTATTTCTTTGGCTCCTTCGACGCTCAGGCCCACCAGTTCTATCTTATCCGTTCCACACCGGAAAACCTTCAGGTCATCCCGAAGTTTCATTTCCAGAAATTTCACCCCTATCAGGATTTTTTCAAAAACAAGATCACTGAATTCTTCCATCAAAGCGTTTACCCGGTCGGGCTGAGAGGTTTTCATTTTCTCCCAATCTTCTCCGGGAATACTCCGGGTAGCCAGGAATCGGACAAATTCAGTCTCCAATTCAACTAATTCTTCTTTATCCAATAGTCGGTATTTCATATTCACTTCCTTTTTTCGTAAAATTGCAAAACTAACCAAATCCGGCACGCAATGGCAATAATTTCACTACTCTATTGACCATCACCGTTGCCAAACCGACACGGTTTAAATATCAACCTGCTAATGAGAATATTGTTTTCTGTTTTTATCGCTTTGTCCCTTTTATGCGCCTGCCGTCAGAGCACCCCTCCTCCGACGACGGAAGCAGCGACTAACTTTGTAAAAATATCGGGTGGAACCATGGGAACAACTTATCACCTGACAATCCCCACCAACGATCCCGAATCACTGAAAAAAGAAGTAGATCAGTTGCTGATCGAAATTAACGACGAGGTTAATACGTATCTGGACAGCAGTTTTATCACCCGGTTTAATCATTCAGAGGAAGGACTTCCCCTCGCAGAAAAATTCGTCGGAGCAGATATGCCCAACCGCCATTTCCTGATGAATTATTACCAGGCCAGAATGATTTACGAAAAAACCAACGGTAATTTTGACCCCACGGTCCTGCCGCTGGTCAGCTACTGGGGATTTGGACGGGAGAAAAAAGAGGTAACCGTAAAAGACCAGCAAAAGATAGACTCATTGCGCCAATACGTAGGGATGGACAAGGTAAACATGGATGAAACTACCCGGTTTCTGTCTAAAACTGCTCCCGGTGTTTCCCTCGATTTTTCGGCCATCGCCAAAGGGTACGGCGTAGATGCGATCTGTGAATTATTTGACCGCAATGGCAAGACTGATTATTTCGTTGAAATAGGCGGCGAGGTGCGGACCAAAGGAAAGAGTCCCCGCCAGCAACCGTGGATTGTGGGCATTGCCACTCCCGATCCCAGCGCTGCCCTGACAGACCTCAAGGCGCAGGTAAAACTATCCGGTATGGCCCTCGCCTCTTCGGGTAACTACCGGAATTACTACGAAGTAGATGGTTTAAAATACGGACATACGATCAATCCCAAAACGGGTTTACCCAAAATGACCAATCTGCTTAGCACCTCCATTTTTGCGGAAGACTGTATGACCGCAGATGCCTACGCGACCGCTTGTATGGTCATGGGCCTCGAAGCCGCCTACGAATTGATTAGTAAAACCGATCAGGTGGAAGGCTATTTTATTTTTGGTGAAAAAGATGGAACGATGGCCGTAAAATATACAGCAGGCGCAAAAGCTTTTTTACTGAACGGAATGAAATAAACAATAATAAGGTATAAAGTAAATGTTGCACCTCAAAAACTCAAAACTCAAAACACAATAACACACATGAAACTCAAAACACAATAACACACATGAAACTCAATCTAAAAAAACCCATCTGCTTTTTCGACATCGAATCAACCGGACTCAGCGTTGTCTCCGATCGGATTGTCCAGCTAGCCATCATCAAATTTTTTCCGGATGGACGGCCACCGGAGGAACTCAACGAATTAATTAATCCGGGTATTCCAATTTCGGAAGAAGCAATGGGTATTCATGGAATTACGCCGGCGATGCTGACCAACAAACCCACCTTTCAGCAAATTTCTAAAAAAATATATGACTTTATCGGGGAAGCGGATCTGGCCGGTTACAACTCCAACCGGTTTGATGTACCGATGCTGATGGAAGAATTTGCCCGGGTAGGAATTGAGTTTTCGATTCAGCGGCGGCGGCTAATCGACGTACAACGGATTTTTTATAAAATGGAACCACGGACGCTGCGGGCAGCCCTGAAGTTTTATTGTCAGAAAGAATTTGAAAACGCCCACGATGCGCTGGCCGATGTGCGCGCTACTATTGATGTTTTTATGGGACAATTAAAAAAATACGAAACCGAAGATTTTCATCTGGAAGACGGAACCATCATTCCTACGCCAATCCGGAATGACATGCAGGCGATCCACGATTTTACGAATGACCTGAATTATGCGGACGCCACCCAAAAATTCAAATACAATAAAGAGGGCGTAATTGTGTTTAATTTTGGTAAACAGGCTGGTCTGCCCGTCGGAGAAACCCTCTCTAAGGATCGGAATTTTTATAACTGGATTTTAAATAAAGAATTTACTTCCCAGGTAAAGCAAATTGTAAAACACGAGGTTAAGGAATATGAAAAAAATAAAAAAAGCTGATTTTTTCTGGCTATTGCCGATCATTTGTGTTTTGGTCCTGCCTTCCTGCCTGGAAAAAGAAGAAGGTTGCCGCGATGTAAATGCGACCAATTTTGCGGCGGACGCCGAACGGGATTGTGAAGATTGCTGTACCTTTCCGGATATTACGTTTGAAATCGACCACGCCGTCGGAGATACTTTTCTGCGGTACGGAGATACCATTTTATTCGAAGATAAAATTATTCAAATACTCGAAGCCAGCTTCTACATTAATGGTATTTCCCTGACCGGAAATAACGATCCCGTTATCGTCTCCGACCAGATCACCCTGACCGACCGGGCTGGAAATACCAACCTGGTCACCGACGATATAGCCATTATCTCACGGGATATCAATAGTTTTTCTTACGAAATTGGTACTTTTTCGGGCCAGGGCGACTACGGAGAATTAAACTTTCAACTGGGGCTGACCGACATTCAGGCGGACACCAATCCTTCTTCGGTGCCCACGGCCCACCCACTCGCTCCTTCCAATGGATTATTCGCTTCCACCACCGATTCCAGTTATGTTTTTACGCGTTTACGGCTGGTAAATGTAGCAAATGACGACACCTTACAATATGATTTAACTACTCCCTTAAACATTACCTTACCTTATGAGGTTACTATTAACAGAGGATTCGACCTGGACATTCCCATCAAGGTAGATTATCTAAAATGGATCGAAGGCATAAATTTTGTGGATAGTCCGGATATAACCCGTGCAATTATCGTCGGGAATTTACCAAACGCTTTTTCTATTGAGGAATAGTTTCCCGATTTCTGCGTAATTGGTTATTTTGGTTTAAAAAAAAACTTCGAAACTTAAAAAATTGAATTAAATGAAATATTTCACGCTCATACTACTGTCCTCCTGCTTATTTCTAATCGGTTGTGAAGATGAACCCAAAGAACAACCCGTTACCAGTCTGGATCTTAGCTGGACAGCCAATTACGACGGAGAAACCTTCATGACGTTTAAAGAATACACCTATGCGGATGGTCGAAAAATTCAGTTTAACAACTTCAACTTTTTTGTCTCGGATATAGCACTTATCTCTGCCGATGCCAACGCCGCTCGTACCGAACTGGTAGAAATTGATTACGTAGATCTGTCTTTCGACGAAACACAGGTAGACCAGGCAGCAACCGGAAAATCTTTCACCGTCCGGGATCTTCCACTGGGGGAATACGCCGGAATAAAAATAGGATTTGGAGTAAATGCCGATCTGAACCGTTCCAAACCAACCGACTACGGAACCGGACATCCCCTGACACGTAACTTCTGGGATGGCTGGTCTTCTTACATATTCTCCATGATAGAAGGTGCTGCCGACATGGACAACGACGGAACCATCGTAAACGGTGGAGCAGATACAGAGAGTTTTACCTATCACTCCGGAACCGATGAAGTATACAACGAGGTGATTATCAATAAAAATATTATTTTATCCGATGAAAATGCGCCACTGCAACTAAAAATAAACGTAGCAGAATTATTCCGGAATACAGATCCTGAACTGGATGCAAACGGTGACGGCTATCTGGATATTGAAACTTTCCGGGGGACGCACTCCGCTAACGGAGAAATGAATATCGCAAAAACCATTATGAATAATTTCAGTACCGCACTGACCGTTGAATAAATAATTTTATTTGAAAAAAAAGAATCGTATAAATATTTCCTTCATCGGTTTTTTGATCCTGGTAACGGGATGGACATGGTGTATTTCCTGCTCGGGAGATACACCATCTCTCGTTTTGTCCCCCACTGTTGAAAATACTGCCTATAAATTACCTCAGCCGTGGGGATTTGGAAAAATGGACATTCCAGCCGATAATCCTATGACCGTAACTGGTGTCAACCTGGGGGAAAAATTATTTTTTGATCCGATCCTTTCTGCCGATAGCAGTATGTCCTGTGGCAGTTGTCATTTTTCTAATCGTGGTTTTACCGACAATTTACCCGTCAGCCGGGGAATTCACGGAAGATCGGGAGTCCGCAGTTCTATGAGCCTGATTAATATCGGGTATATGAATACGGGTTTGTTCTGGGACGGACGTGTGATGCGACTGGAAGATCAGGCGCTATTGCCCGTGGCGGATTCTTCCGAACTGGCCCACCAGTGGTCGCGGGTAGAGTCTGATTTGCGCCAACATCCGGCGTACCGGCAGGCATTCAGTGATGCTTTCGGGATTCGTGATACGACTGCGCTGACCAGAAATCTGGTCGTTAAAGCATTAGCACAATACGAACGAAGTCTGGTCAGCAGTGGAAATTCCCGGTATGATCGCTTTCGCGCGGGTACCCTGGAACTGACACCAGATGAACAAATCGGATACGACCTGTTTTTTGATATTTCTCCGGAAGTCAAAGACGCAGAATGTGGAAACTGCCACAACGCTCCCCTGTTCACTACCAACGAATTTGTCAATAATGGCGTACAGCCCGCCAGCACCCTGACTGATTTTAAAGATCCCGGACGTGGCGCCATTACCGGTAATCGTTATGATAACGGTAAATTCAGAATCCCCACCCTCCGCAATATTGCCCTGACGGCTCCGTATATGCATGACGGTCGTTTTGCGACGCTGGAAGAAGTGATTGATCATTATAATGAAGGTGGACAGATTTCTCCTAATGTTCATTCGCTGGTCCGGCCACTGGGATTAACGGAAAAAGAGAAGGGACAATTACTGGCTTTTTTACATACTTTGACCGACGAGGCGGAATAAGAAAGGTTGGAAAATAATGATCCGAATGTAAAAATGGCTATTGCCTGACCAAACTTATCCCTCCGAATCATAAACATTGTGATTATTTCGTTGTATTATTGAAGCCAGAACGTGGATTTCCAACGAAATTATGTGACAACATTTATGAAACAAATTCCATCTTTACAACTTATCGGTATTTTTCTAGCTGCCCTCCTTTTAACGATGGTAGCCTGTGATTCTACGGAACCCGTTGACCCCGGACCCATTGATGAACCTGACGATCTGCTGGAATTTACGTACGATCCGGAAAGTTACGAACTGGAATATCCTGACTGGCTCGGTCAGATAGAAATTCCTGCGGACAATCCCATGACCGTTCAGGGAATTGAACTGGGCAGAAGATTATTTTTTGATCCGATCCTGTCGGCAGACAGTACCATGTCTTGTAGTAGCTGCCATAATCCCACGCAGTCGTTTACCGACGGACTGGCCACCAGTCCGGGAGTAGATGGAATACTCGGCCAGCGCAGTGCCATGAGTTTGATCAATATTGCTTTTGTCAATAATGGCCTGAACTGGAATGGGAGCATACAGACTTTAGAAGAACAAGCCCTGGAACCTGTCATCAACACCGTGGAACTCCACGAAACCTGGCCCAATGTAATGGGAAAATTACAGCGTCACCAGAATTATCCCCGGCTTTTTCGCGAGGCTTTTGGCATTACCGACCGGGATGAGATGACCAAAGAACTGGCAGCAAAAGCAATCGCACAGTTTGAGCGAACGCTGATCAGCTATAATTCAAAATACGATCAAATCCGGTTTGGAACCGGCGTATTTTACGAAGAAGATGAGATCAACGGACGGGATTTATTTTTCTTTGAACTGGCCACCGGACTCGATCATCCAGGCTGTAGTCACTGCCACGGAGGGGTACAATTTGCGGAGCCTTCCTTTTTTAATAATGGCATTACCGAAGCAGCTACCTTTGCGGACTTTCCCGATAAAGGGCTGGGAGAAGTAACCGGTATTCCGAGCGACAACGGCCTGTTCCGTCCGCCTTCTCTGCGTAATATCGCCTTGACCGCTCCCTACATGCACGACGGACGTTTTGCCACCCTGGAAGAAGTGCTTGACCATTATAAATCCGGTGGACATCCTTCTCCTAACGTCAGTGCGAACATTCAGCCATTTACCCTCAGTGACGAAGACCGCGATCATTTAATTGCATTTTTAAAGACCCTGACCGATACGAGTTTTATCAATAATCCGGCTTTTCAGAATCCATTTTAAGAATTATTCAATGTTGGAGGTTTAATAACGAACAAGTTGGATTAAGGACTAATTCTTAAACGGAGAGCAGATGCTTTAAAAAGGTGACTTCTAGCTGTTTGCTTTTGGCTGTTTGCTTCACTCGACCGCGCCAAAGAAAGTCCCAGCCACCAAAACAGAAAGCAAGAACATCACTTTATTTCGTATTTACAATACCCGCCTTTAATTTTTCCAGCCAGAGACCTATTGTCTCGCCCCAGTATTCACAAAATAAAAATTGGTCATAAAAGCCTGTCTGCAAATCCTGATTTGCAAGAAGAGAATTTCCCCGTTCATTTCTCACATTTCACTCAAAAATATGTGTGTTTTTTTATTAAAAATGGCTTCCAAAACCCTCCTTTGGTACGCTGTTTGCCTGCTTGTTAAGTACAACCATATCACACACATAACCAATCTAGCAAAGTCTTTCCAGACGTAAATCAAATCCCCTTTGATTTTTGGATGACTTTTTCCCTCGCTATTCTATCCCCTGTTTGGTGTGCCGTTAGGTAATCCTTACCGAAGCACCGGCTTTTATCCTACTTTTTAAATTACAGTATTATGAGACGATCATTTTGCGCATATTGCGCAGTAATGCTATTGATCGGTATGTCCTTTTCGATGTATGGTCAGGGTACCGAAGGAAAAAACAGATTACCAGGTGTAGCGCTTTTTCAGAATAATCCAGGGGCTTTTGCTGCGGCAAAGTACGATGAATCTTATTTTGTCAACCTGAGTTTTGACGAAATTCCTGACGCAACGCAACGATTGGCATTGCAAAAAGCAGGCATTCAATTATTATCTTATAAATCGGGTACAACTTACCGGGCAGCAATCACTGACCAGTCTAAAAATACAGATTTAAGTAATTTAGGTATTAGTAACGTAACTACTATTCCTGCAACCAGTAAGTACAATCCTGCTTTACTGGCAGAAGACATTCCGGCCCACGCGGTGCGCCCGGATGATAAAGTTGCCATGGCTATTATTTTCAATCAGCATATTTCTAAAACAAATATTCAGCAAATACTGGCAGATTTTGATTTAAAAACAATCGAAACGGCAGATCTGAGTGGCAGAAAAATTATTGCAGAAGTTAGGTTGCAACAATTAAACGATCTATCCAGCCATCCCGCAATTAATTTTGTGGATATCCAACAGGAACCCGTTTCCATGCTGAACCACGAAATAAAAACCCATCAAAACATCAATGTACTTAACTCAATGCTCCCCGGAGGATATGGACTGAACGGAGCAGGTATTACCGTAGGAGTTGGAGACGGTGGAGAACTCGGCGACCACATCGATTTTGATGACCGGATTATCAATTACGCCAATGGCAGCTATTCTTCGTTTGGAGACCACGGAGATCACGTATCAGGGATCATCGGTGGAGCGGGACACATCAATGAAAGACACCAGGGAATTGCGCCGCTGAGTAACATAATTACACAAAAAACAAGTTTAGTAACTTACTACGCAGAAGATTATTGGAATGACCATCAGATGGTACTGACCAATAATTCTTACGGAACCAGTTTTCTTTGTTCAGCCAATGGTGCCTATAATTACACCAGTCAGACGCTGGACGCACAGATGCGCGATTTGCCAAAAATGCTGCACGTATTTGCTGCGGGAAACAGTGGTACCAAAACCTGCGATCCTTATCCGCAAGGATACCGGACGGTATTGCGTTATTACCAAAGTGCAAAAAATGTCCTGACGGTAGGAAACGTCAACGAAAATATGAACCTGCATCCCGGATCAAGTCGGGGTCCGGTGGAAGACGGACGGTTAAAACCCGAAATATGCGGAATCGGACAAAATGTATATTCTACCGGTCGTGAATTTAATTACCGTAAAAAAGGTGGAACCAGCATGGCTGCTCCGGCAGTAGTCGGAACCCTTGCACTGATGAACGAAGCGTATCGTCAAGCCAATGATTCGGAAATTCCCGACGGAGCACTGATGAAAGCAATTGCCTGTAATACGGCGGAAGATCTGGGAAATCCGGGACCAGACTATTTTCATGGCTTCGGGCTTATCAACGGACGCCGGGCAGTAGAGGTAATCAACCAGGGAAATTATTCCAGTGGTACCATCTCTCAGGGTATGAGTCAGCAAACGCCGGTTACGGTGGCTGCAGGTCAGGAACAACTGAATATCCTGTTATACTGGCCGGATAAAGAAGCGGATCTGGATGCTCCAAAAGCATTGGTGAATGATTTGGATTTGGTGGTCCTGGACCCGAATGGTAACCCAGTATTACCGTGGGTTTTAAATCCTGCACCGGAAGCCGTCGATCAACCCGCACAACGCGGAGTAGATACCCTGAATAATATTGAGCAGGTGACCATTGCGCAGCCAATGCCTGGTACTTATACGGTGGTGGTTTCCGGAACAATGGTGCCAACGAGCAACCAGGTATATTATATCACCCACGAAACAATCAGTGACGACGTAACCCTGACTTATCCATTCGGTAACGAAAAATTAATTCCGGGAGAAGTAGAGCGAATCCGCTGGGAAGCGTCACCCAATAACACCACCAGCTTTGACATAAGTTATTCTATTGATAATGGTGAAAACTGGAGTTCGATTTCAACCGACGTAAGCGCGGACGCCAGATCTTATAACTGGACGGTTCCTGCTGATTTTACGGAAGAAGGAATTATTAAAATAAATAACTCAAGTGCCGGTAACCGGTTTTCCCAAAATACGACGCCATTTAGTGTCGAACCAGTTCCGGCGAATCTGACCGTAGAAGCCTTGTGTGAAAATATGCTGGTTTTCAACTGGGAAGGAGACAACGAAGATTTTTACGAACTCTGCTATTATAATGGTTCGGAAATGGAAGCACTGGATACGATTCGTAACACG
Organism: uncultured Saprospiraceae bacterium; assembly: GCA_937921555.1. GTDB lineage: Bacteria > Bacteroidota > Bacteroidia > Chitinophagales > Saprospiraceae > JALZUU01. The sequence continues at coordinate 16,889 of CAKZUV010000300.1, read as the reverse complement.
GTATTTGAATTAAATGATTCCCGGTTTGTGTCCGGCACTCAATACTGGTTTGCGGTACGTACACTGGATGGCCGGCGATCAGCAGCCATTAGTGCAGTACCACAGCAGGAAGGTAATTGTCCCTGGGATTTTGATGTAATTCTGAAAGAGGTTGATGTTCAGAGAATCGGACGGGCGGAAACTTCCATTTCCCTGAGTGACCAGGAAAATATTGAACTAAATATTCTGAACCAGGGAATTGAGGCTATATCCGATCTGGTGGTCAGTTATCAGATTAACGGTGGAACGATCATTTCCGAAAATGTGGAGGTAACCATTGCGCCGGGAGATTCACTCAATTATACGTTTACACAAAAAGCAGATTTACTCAATCCGGGATTGTATAAAATAGATGCGTGGATCAGCAGTTCAATGGATAGCCGAATTAACAATGACAGTATTATCGGAGTCGTTCAGGCCAGACAATTGCCCAACAAGCCGGTAAGCTTGAGTGCTGATAATCCACTTAAGGAAAAATTTAATGCGGCAAATATCAATAATTATCAGGCAACTACTACGGGGTTACCGGGAATCGAAGCCTGGGACTATCTGACCGCAAACGACCAGTCAGAATTATTCATTAACCAGACTTCCATGTCCGCCCATTTGATACCACGGGTAGAACGGATGGGTGATGATTATAACAATCAGATTTTATGGACCCTGAATTTGTCCGAATTTGATGTAAACGGACCAGATATCCTCTTGAGTTTTGAGTATCTGAATGATACCCTGGCACCACTCAGTACGCCAACGCTGGAATCAAATAAAGTTTCTATTCGCGGAGCAGATCAGGAGGAATGGCAACTACTAACAACGCTTCAGGGAAGCGGAGAAGAATGGGAAACAGTCAGCGATTTGAATATCAGCGAAATACTGAGAACCACCGGACAGCATTTCTCCAGTAGTTTCCAGATTCAGTTTCAACAACTGAACGAAAGCGGTCTGGCCATCGATAACGTTGAATTATCGCAGCTCAGCGTTCTACCCGTAGAATTAGTGGATTTTCAGGCCCGGCAAATCCTCTCAGACGTGGCGCTCAGCTGGGAAACCCAATCGGAAAGCAATAACGACTATTTTGATATCGAACTGGCCATTGGCGACGAAGCGGTCCTGCGGGATCAATTTACCGTCATCGGACAGCGTGATGGAAATGGCACAACTAACATACCAACCTATTATGAATTTATGGATCGACAACCCAAGAAAGCCGGAAACCGATATTATCGGTTAAAGCAGGTAGACACCGACGGAACGTACTCGTACTCTCCGCTTCGCATGGTCTCCTTCCCGACTGACTATCTGGTGGAAGTCTATCCAAATCCTTTCTGTAGTGTACTGAAATTACATTACCAAAGCAGTACGGCCAAAGAACTGACCATCCAATTAGTGGACAGTCAGGGAAGAATAGTACTAGCAACCAAAAAATACGTTGCAGAAGGAGAACAGACACTGGATATTCCGGTCGATCAAACCCTGACGGAGGGTACATACTATCTGAGGATTCCCGAAGAAAAGATGTTCGCACCCAAGGCACTGATTAAGATCAAAATAGATTAGTAACCTGTTCTCCGGGATGAACCATAATTGGAATGAAACGAAAGGCAGACACGAAAGTGTTTGTCTTTTTTTTATGAAAAAAGATAAAAAATCTATTCAAAACGGCTGTTTTTCACTTTTTTTTTGAAAAAATAAAGAAAAATTAATCACTTTTTTGACATTTTTCTATACAAAATTTTCACAAAAAAAATTATAAAACACTGATTATCAATTGATTGATTTTTATTTTTTATAATAAAAATAGTACAATATCCTAATTTTGTCTTTTGAATAAGCTTAGTTTATACCGATTATTGTATTGTGGGAAGAAAGAAACAGTGAAGCAAGATGGGCAAAAGGGCTCATCCAGAAAATTGTATATGTTCATGGGATTATAATTTGTTGATAGTGAGTCGTCCCGAATCCAGTTCGGGACGATTCCTAATCACCTTTTTCCCTGATAAAAATAAAAAAGCCGTTTCACCATCCTGATTGCAAAAAGAATTGTGAAATGCCACCCTTAACCGGGTGACTTCCCGGCGAAAAGCCGGGACCTAAATTGTATATGTTCATGGGATTATAATTTGTTGTAGTAGTCCAGGCTTGTAGTCTGGACTATTTCTTTTTTAGGGAACTTTCTTTTTTGATTTTAGTATAAAATAACAGACTTTTTATCTTTGTCCACAAAAAACTATATGCGTCAAAAATTAATGTTGGTTGGCCCTACTTATCCTTACCGGGGAGGAAATGCGCTTTTTATGTCTTACTTGTTCAACGCTTTACGGACCGAATTTGAAGTAGAATTTATCAATTACAGTGTTTTATATCCCAGTTTACTTTTTCCCGGAACGACCCAGTATGATGAAAGTGAAGAACATTTTGATCAGGTACCCAGCAAGCGGATGCTCAACTCTATGAATCCGCTTACCTGGGCAAAGACGGCCAGTTATATTAATTCCAAAAATCCCGACTTAATCGTAGTAGACTGGTGGCAACCTTACTTTGGACCGTGCCTGCGCGGTGTCACTTCCCTGATCAAAAAAGAACTCAAACCCAAAATTTTATTCATCACCGAAAACGTCATTTCGCACGAAGCCCGGTGGATCGATGGATTTTTAACCCGTATGGGACTCAAACACGCAGACCGGTTTTTGGCATTGTCCAAAAGTGTGGTGGAAACACTCACGCCCATGGCCAAAGGCCGAAAAATATACCGTTCCGAACTTCCGGTTTTTGGTCATTACAGTAAAGACGACGGGCTGGACGTGGCGGCAGAAAAAGAAAAATTAGGCTTTGAACGGGATGCGAAAGTGCTGTTGTTTTTTGGCTACGTCCGAAAATATAAAGGACTGGATATTCTGATCGAGGCTTTCGCCGAAATGGAAGAAAAATATCCGGATTACCGCTTATTGATTGCCGGAGAATTTTACGATAATCCACAACCCTATTTACAATTAATTGAAAAACTGGGAATTAAAAGTAAAGTCAAGGTAGTCAATAAATTCATTCCCAACGAAGAAGTGGCCGCCTATTTTACCCTTTCAGAAGTGGTCGTGCTACCCTATCGCAGTGCTACCCAAAGCGGAATTTTAAACATTGCCTACGGCTACGAAAAACCCGTGGTCATCACCAACGTCGGGGGACTTTCCGAATTTGTGGAGGATGGAAAAACGGGCATCTTTGTACCCACTGCCGATAAAACAGCCATCGTCAAAGGCATCGAACGATTTTTTGCTTTAAAGGATCAAGAAGATTTTGCGGGTAATATTCGCGCACGCAACGAGCGGAACAGTTTTGGTGGCATCGTAGAAACGTTCAAAGAAATTTTAGCGGACAATGCCTGACGGAGGTGTTCAATTAACTATGCCTGGTTCATTATTCTGCATCCTATATTTTTATATAATCTACATAAAAAATTGTTAATCAGTTTATTAGTTATTGGTCTCTTTTTACGCAATGCTAACGTATCAAAAAAACACAGATTGTTGAACAGTCCCTGTGTAATTGAGAGGTAGAGATTATTTCAACTGCAAAATTACAACTGCAACTGCAATTTCAAACACTTCAATCGTATCTTTCTAAAACGTACCTTTTCAGTCATTTTACAGATCGTCTTAACATAATAGCGTTATTTTTCCTTAAAAAATGTGGTGGGCTTATTTAGCTGAAGTTGAGATTGAGATTGAGATTGAAGTTAGTTATTTAGTCAGTACGCGATGCAAGTATATCATTTCAGACACCCTTGACTTAATTAAACATCTCGACTAGTGCTCCCGTCCTTTTATCTCTCCCCGCTGAAATAGAAGTTCTTCTTCCCGTTGCTGTTTTCGCTCGGCCTCCGTCAATTCAAAACCCGTCATTTTTCTTAAATCAGGCTGTCCGGCATCGACCCAGGCGGTAAACCATGCGCTGCCAATTGCCAGAATAGAAGCCTGCATCCGGTCTTCCACCATCCCGTCCATCCGCTCGCTGTACGCAGCCGCGTATTCCTTGCAGTAGGTACGGATAGTAGTTTGCAGTCTTTCGTCGTAACAATATTGTTTGTCTTCCGGAAAGGTTCGGCTCAGATCTTTTTCAATCAATAAAACACTGTCCAGATAACTATGACTCGTCAGAACGATATCCCAGTAGTATTCTTTCGGGTCATCAATATAAGTGGCCTTTCCAACGAAATAATCGTAATACTGATCGGCAAAAAGTTCAGGAATCCGACTCTCCCAGAATCCGTGAATTCCTACCTGATTGGTCATCTGTCCATTGTAATTTTCGGTCGTATGCAATGGTACGTGGGCATCACCGATGTAATGACCAAATTCGGCGGAAAGCCGTAGAACTTTCTTCACATCCTGCTCTTCGAATGCTTTGGTCAATCGACGCTGCATCGCAATCAGGTGATACGGCAGAATACCATATTCGCTGAAGCGGTCTTTGGCAAAAGCGGACGCGCATTTATACGTTAATCCCGTTTTGGCAAAAAATTCTGTCACGGCGTCGCAGTCCAGCACCCAGTCATCTTCGTAATATTGGGGTAGGATATTATCCAGAAAAAACTGGCGGTACGCTTTTTTGGAAACAGCCGGATTTTCGCTGGTTCGTTTCACAACCCGGGGACTTTCCAGCAACAAATCTTTTTCACCAAAATTGACAATATCATCTCCCATGATTCGGAGCGTATCTCCGGGTTTCCGGGAAATATAAATATCCGTAAATTTCATCAGCACCTCCGTCCATTCCCTTGGAACATTATCAAAAGGCGGCGTTCCCCAGTGGTCAATATCAATGTAGTGCCGGACCGCTTCGTGCTTGGTGGCGTAGCGGCGTTTATCGGGATCAACGGCGTGGTCCGTCAGAAAATCAATGTTCTTTTTATAGATCGGCATCATGTCCGGTGGCAGCGTAAAAACAGCCATCCGGTTAATGCGCCGGTGACCAAAAAAACCCCAGTCACTTTTCATCGCCAGACCACCGATTCCAATCAACAATAAAAACAATATCCCCCAAAAAGACCGTTTATTTTTCATACTATACTACTTAAAAAAGTTACCATAAGGTACAAATAAATTTCCAAAAACCAATTGTTGTACTAATTGAAAATCTCCGTAAGAATTGCTGACATAATATCTTTCTACGCTTCCTTTATTGGCCAGCACCCGGCCCGGTACGTTGGGCATCTGGTATTCCATATCCACCTTTTCCGGAAAGAAACGGATCGTCTGATCTTTGGCATTTTTTCCTTTGACCGTAATTTCGCAAAATGGCACCAACTGACTAATCGAATCCCTTCCGGGAAAATCATTCAGAAAGTTTTCGGAAATTTTGGATTTATATAGTTTTAAATATTCGCGGACAGCATCCTGGTCGGCAGACTTTTTGGCGACGGCCGTGACCTCGTAAACCGGACGCACTTCGTAGGTATCCGCCTTTTTATTTATTTCAAATGACTGGGACTTGTTGCGGGGATAATCAACTTTGACATATTCAATATTATCGGGGTTCCAGCGCAACACCGAGCGGTCGCGCCAGTTTTCCAGATCATCCCAAAAACGTACCCGCAGTCCTCCTTCCCATCCGGGAATGTGCATGACCAGCGGCTGATTTGAATCTTCTCTGATCATGTAGGTTCCCCGCTCGTCGTTGGTCATCCCGCCTACGTAAAAGTTGAGTACGGTATTTCCTTCGGCATCGTAGGTTTCCACTTTGATGCCGGTCGAAGCAATCGACTTGACGGCGTTTTCACTCGCACCTTTGGTGGGAATAAATTTGACTCTTTGCCGCCGGAGTGTTTCAAAGATATAATCGATTTTGGCAGGACGAACGAGGTATTTATTGTTTACGTACCAACCGTCTTCTTTCTTTTCCAGATTATAACTCGTCCCCGTTTTTTTGGCCACAAAAATACGATGAATCTGATCTGTGTCAGCGACGGTCAGGGTCGTATCCCAGCCTTTTCCGGAACTCCCCTTATCGGGTGCCTGTTTAATAAAAAGATAAGTTCCAACTCCAATTAATAAAAAGAGTACAAATAATACAATTGTTTTTTTCATCGTTTTTTTAAATTTAAGGGGTCGCAAATCTCTTTCTTCTGATAACCCTGAATAAAATACCGAACAGCCCCAGACATAACAGAGGCAGTCCCAGGTTCAACATCTGCCATTTTGTTTTTTCTTCTTCCGCCTTCACCTGATTCAGTAACCGTAGTTTGACTTCCCGTCCACGTGCTTCAATGACCCCTTCGTTGTCCAGCAGATAATCAATGGCATTGGTCAGAAATAACGTATTAGCAAAAGTGTACCGTTCGTATCTGTTGTACCCCAATGGTTCTATTTCTCCGTTTGTTGGAATAATATTGTTACGGGCCACATCTCCATCCGAAACGACGATCATCTGCGTGGGTACACTTTGTTCCTGGTAGGTTAAATTAATTGCCTTCAGACCTTCTTCCATTTCCGAGGGGACGCGATTGCGATAGACCGAAGTAAAGACTCCTTCCAGCAATACGGCCAGCGGTTTTGACGGTTTGTTGAATTTGGTTTTATCCGGTTTGTAACGCGCAATCTGGGTATTGACCCGTACGGGATTAAACTGCGTTCTGGTATATTGTGAACTTTGTAATAATACTGTTTTTCTGACCGGCGTCGGAGTGGTCACCGTGGTATCCAGACCACTCGGAAAATACAGTTGTACCCGGTCTAAACTTTTCACAATGGGATGATCCGAACCAGACGTTACGATGGGATGATAGTACCACGGAAACAATTCTGTCTGAGCCTTTCCGCCGACTTCTCCGACAACCAGCGGAATCCGACTGGACTCCATATCCAGGACCAGATTCGGTTCAATCTTGACGCCGTAGCGAAAAAGAATATCTTCCAGATTCAGCGGGTAATCCATAGGAATGTAGTACGGTTTACCGCGCAGACTGTCCAGTGTAATGTCCATCCGGTCCATCAGCCAGAGCACCTTACCACCATTCATCACGTATTGATCTATCTTGAATTTATCCTTTTCGGAAAATGGTTTGGTGGGTTTCGCGACGACAAGTACACCTACCTGCTGGTTGATTTCCACGGTACTGTCAAGTACAATCCGGCCCGTTTGAGCGTACCGCCGCAATTCTTTTTCAAAGGAAGCAGTCTGCTCCGGCGCCAGTTCTCCGTGGCCCGTGGTAAAAGCGACGACGGGTGGTGTTTCATTCTTTATTTTTTGAATGGCGTCGGCAAATTTATATTCGAGCAGACTGATGGAATTATTGATAATCACTTCCGGATTGGCACCGGGTGTTTGATTTTCGAGAATATTGACGGCACGGGATCTGTTTTTATAATAAATAATTACCCAGGGATAAATATACTGCTCCGAAGTTTCATCAATCTCTTTGTCCGACAAACGGGTAGGAATAATACCGTCTTTGGCCAGGTTTTGTTGCCGCTCCTGTACTTCCTGATCGGTGCCCGCAAATGGATCTTCAAAAATATATTCAATGTAACCATTCTGTCCGTTAAAATCACTGAGCATTTCTTCGGTAGCCCGCTGTAGCCTTTTAAATCCCTTTGAGAAATTTCCGGTTAGTAAAACCCGAACGGTTACCGGATCATCGATAGTTGATAATAAATTCCGGGTTGCGTCGGTTAGCGTAAACCTTTTGTCTTCCGTCAGATCAAAACTGGTGTACAGATAATTTCCCAATATATTTACAAACAATAAAATACCGCCAAAGAGCAGTAGCTGAATGAGTGCCTGTATTTTGTTGCTTTTGTTTGTCATAGTTATTGGAAAGCTTTTTTTTAAGTAAAAAAATAAAAATACAGGATGAAAATAAATAATAAAGACTCCTTCAAATGAGCACTACCCTGCTTACCATTTTCTCCGCCCCAGCGAAACCACCGTTGCCGCGATAAAGAAACAGATAATTGAAATAAAATAGATCAAATCCCGCGTATCAATCAAACCCCGACTAATCGAATTATAATGATAATTGATTCCAAACATCTGCACGATATCGTCCACTTTTCCAACAAAAATGGGCAGCGTACTGATCAAATCGAAACCCCAGTGCACAAGAAAACACAACAAGGTTCCGAGAATAAATGCAACTATCTGGTTACGAGTCAGACTCGAAGCCAGCAATCCAATTGCTACGAAAGTGGCGGCCAGCATGACCAGTCCAAAATAAGACCCCACTACTCCACCACTATCCAGATTTCCCACGGGTGATCCCAATTGATAAACGCTGTAATAATAGAGTCCGGTTGGTAACAATGCAAAAAGTACAAGGGTCAATCCCGCAAAAAATTTCCCGAGAACAATGGACAAATCACTGAGGGGGCGGGTAACCAGCAACTCAATGGTTCCGGTCTGTTGTTCTTCGGCAAAACTTCGCATACAAACCGCTGGAATTAAAAATAAAAAGATGATCGGTCCCATTGAAAAGAGCTGATCCAGCGTAGCGTAATTATAATCCAGAATACTGTAATCGGGAAAAACCCACATGAGCAAACCGGTCATTAAAATAAAAACGCCAATGACTACATAGCCAATCACCGAACTGAAAAAAGCATTGATTTCTTTTATATAAATTGCGTACATCTTTGAGGCTTAGTTTGGGGTTGAAGCAGTGGTTCTGACCTCGTGCCGGTCGTTATAAATCAGCAGACATTTGAACATTTTCTCTTCGAATTCCCAGTCTTCAATCTGATTGAGGGCCCGCAGGATGGTAGGATCATCCCCGAGAATAACTGCCATGTTTTCGTAATGATAATCCATTATTTTTCCCGTTTCAAACAATAGAATTTTTTCTTTTTTAACTTTCATGTTGCGTTTTTCCGAAGAACTCCGGAAAGGCTGGTAAGTTACCGGATTATAAGCTGAAAAAACAATTTCTTTTTCTTCCCGGACTTCGTAAGTAAAATAGCATAATTTTCCCCGTACCCGCATACCCGCAAACAAAACCAATGGTGCTTCTTTCTCCTGCTCAATTTTGATATAAGGAATCCCTCCCATCGAAAAACCCCAGATACTGTCCAACAAATTTTCGGTCATCTCCGGAGATTTTCTTTTTAATATTTCTGCTTTAACGGTAAAAGCTTCCGGATTGGAAAAAACATTTCCCTGCATTTCGTCCCAGCGCAATACCGGACTATTTTTCTGAAAATCGGCAAAAGAAAAATAAATCCCGTCGTTAAATTTATAATTTTTGGTAACTACCGCCTGTTGGATTCCGGCTGAATCCTGAGCGAATAAGTTCCCGCCCCCCATTAGCAGAACTATTCCAATTATAAAACTAAAATCTAAGATCCAATTTTTCCCCATTGTTTAATCTTTGGTTAATTCTTGAAAAATATTTTCAACACTACGTTCCTGCTTCTGCATTCCAAGTAAGGTCAGATTATTATTAACGGCAAATTTAAAAATAGCTTCCCGTACATCCCGCTGATCGGCCACCTGCAATTCCCATTTTCCATCCGCGATATTTTTGGCAGATTCAATCCCTGATATTTTTTCTAATAATCCGGCCGTAGCCTTTTCTTTAAACTCAACGGCGATGGTCTGCCCGTTGGAAACGATATTTTTCAGCGCATCAATCTTTTCGTTGGCTACCGCTTTGCCTTTATTAATAATCAAAACCCGGTCACAGATCGCCTGTACTTCCTGCATGATGTGCGTAGAAAAGATAACCGTTTTTTCATCACCAATATTTTTAATCAGCTGGCGAATTTCCACCAGTTGATTCGGATCCAGCCCACTGGTCGGCTCGTCGAGAATCAGCACCTGTGGATCATGAAGCATCGCCTGCGCCAATCCGACCCTTTGCCGGTATCCCTTGGAAAGCGCACCGATAAGTTTATTTTGCTCAAGGGTCAAACCGGTTTGTTCGATCATTTCATCTACCCGTGAACGGGCTTTTTTAATCTTGTGAAGTCCGGCCACGAAGCGTAAGTATTCCCGAACGTACATATCTTTGTAAAGCGGATTGTGCTCCGGTAAATATCCAATCTGGCTTCGCACCTCCATCGGAGAAGCGGCAGTATCGTAACCACAAACCTCAGCGGTTCCCTCGGATTGAGGAATGAAGCAGGTCAGGATTTTCATGGTCGTGGTTTTCCCCGCACCATTTGGCCCCAGGAAACCAAGAATTTCTCCTTTCCGGACCGAAAAACTGAGATTGTCTACGGCTCGCTGTGATCCGTATATTTTGGTAAGCTGATTTATTTTTACTGACATAAGAAGAATAGACCTGATTTGCTTTTTATCAGGGGTTGGAAATAAATTATTGCTGCCTGCTACTCGCTTTCTGCTCCCTTATATCGTGATTGAAGGAAGCAAAAGGCGAATGGCACGTGACAAATGGCAAATAGCCGTTTTTAAACGATGGTAAAGCTACTAAATTTCATCTCCACCACAAAAACGAAAATATCTCCATTTTTTGTCCGCACCCGGTTATTTTGTGAACTTCTCCAGAACACTTCGTAAGCTTTAGTAGTTCTATAATGAACGGAACGAATTTGGATTAAATTCCATCTGTTGTTTTTAAAAAATTTAAACTTAATAATAATGAAAAATCTACTTATTCTATTTTTATTCGGCTCACTGCTCCTGATCGGCTGCCAGTCAGAACAGAAACACACATCCACCGCTAAAAATAACGCTAAAAACGTGGTTGCTGCATCCGTTGCGACCTCAAATCCTGCTCCAGCCGCTGCTCCTGCTCCCGTAGCTACCGCTCCGGAAGTAGATATGGAGGATATGGCGACTGACAAAGAAGGGTCAGATGAGGCCCCCGCATTACCTGAAAATATAGAGACTGCCGCCAAATCAGTCAAAAATACCATGAACAAGTCCGATCTTGCTCCGGAAGTAAAAATGAAAAAAGACCAATTAGAGAAAGATATAATGGTCAAAAAAGAGAATATGGAGGCTAAAATGGTCGCAGAAAAGGAAAAAATGGCCAAAGAAGCCGCAGATATGAAGGCGGAAAAAATGAAAATGGCAGAAGAAAAGGCAACAGAAATTAAGGCGGCAGCGGAGCAGAAAATGGATGACACTAAAAAAAGCATTAAAGGAAATATAGGCGGAGTAAAAGATAACATGGAAAAAACGGTTACAGAAACCGTGAAAGTAGCTGCTTTTTCCCACCAGATATTTGACGAATTACTGCGTAAGCACGTGAGTAGTACCGGAAAAGTAAATTACGCTGGTTTTAAGCAGGATCATGCCAAGCTAAAAAGTTACCTAACCCAGCTGGAAGGCCAGAAGGTAGAAAGTGGCTGGAGCAATGATAAAAAGCTGGCTTACTGGATCAATGCTTACAATGCGTATACGGTTGATATGATTGTCCGGAATTACCCGATCAAAAGTATTACGGATCTGGAAGGTGGAAAACCATGGGACAAGAAATTTATCAATCTGAATGGTAAAACCTTGTCACTCAACAATATTGAGAACGATATTATCCGCCCAACTTTTAAAGATGCCCGGATTCACTTCGCCGTTAATTGTGCGGCAAAATCCTGCCCTCCGCTGATGAATAAGGCGTGGACAGAACAGAATCTGCAAAGTGAACTGGACAAAAGAACAAAGTCTTTTGTCAATAATACCAGCTACAATACTATCACCGACGGTTCGGCGAAGATCTCCAAGATTTTTGAATGGTACGGCGAGGATTTTGGTAATTTGAACGATTATCTGGCAAAATACAGCAAAACCAAAGTCGACGGCTCCACTAAAATCAGCTATAACGAATACGACTGGTCGCTGAATCAGTAAGAGCTGTTCTATTCAACTTTTTAGCTATCTTCGCTATATGGCGAAATGGGCTTTTTGGATAGGAATCGTTTTTACTTGCTGGTCTTGTCAATCGGACTCATCGAAGCATCCGACAGCAGTAACTTCCTCTGCACCAAGCGGAACGGTTGTTTTTCCCGATCAGGAAAAAGCAGCGGTTCCGCTTGTTTTTTTTCTGAAAGAATTAGCAATAAAGAATTGTACGCAATGCCTTATCCGGGACACGGCTATTTTCAGAAGTCTTCCCGCGGGTGTGTACGAGATTGAAGCGGATACGATCTTATTCGGACCGTCTTCCAGCGAATGGATCGGTAGCGGCGTGACTCGCTGGCCTCCGACGGGCCGGATCGCACTGGCAGATTTTATTGATTCGGATCAAGGTATATCTTACGATCAAATGGGAATTTTTCCGCAGCAACCGGGGGAAAACGGGTATTTGCCGGGCTGTTTTAGTTGTCCGGTTTGGATGGCTGGTAAGTTTGGGGAGTTGTTGGCTTTTTGGGAGGAATATTTGGTGAGGGAGGACGTATTATCTGGACGGGGACGTCCAAACTGACGGCGAGGGAGGGCGTATCTGGACGGGACGTCCAAACTAACGGGGAAGGAAGACGTGTCTGGACGGAGATGTCCAAACTGACGGTGGGTGTATAGAAAAAGCCCGGATTTCTGTCTGAAAGCCGGGCTTTTTTTATCAGAGCTTGTCCAAATTTTCATGATTGTGCGAAATTGAAAAAATTTTGTTTTGAATAAGGTATGAATTCGCAAAGCGAATGAACCGCTTGCGGATGGGATGGCTCTAAGCGATGCTTTAGCATCCTGCGTGTGCTTGTGCTAGTAGCACAAAGAGCGATAGCCAAAAAGGCTTTTTAACGACATTCAGAATAAAATTTGCCAATTGCAGCCAATTAATGGAAGTTTAGACAAGCTCTTAGTACACAATGGCAATTACAGTTTCGGAATACGAATCTGCTGGCCTGGATATACTTTATTGGGATCTTTCAGCAGTGGCTGATTGGCCTCAAATAACTGCTTGTATTTCATCGGATCACCGTAGTAACGCTTGGCGATCTTTGATAAACTGTCTCCTTTTTTTACAGTATAAAACTCTGCGGCGGGTTCTTCCTTATCTACACTGATCCGGTCATCCACCGAGGCGATTCCTCCTACGTTTCCGAGCGAAAGAATCAGACGTTCCTTGTCTGCCTGCTTTTTTACCTGTCCATAAACGGTAACGGTATCATCATTTAAGTCCAGTTCAAGATTTTTTACCTTGATGCCGGTATTATCTACCACACTTTTCAGTAAGAATAATTTTTGTTTTCGGAATAATTCTTCTTCCATCTTAGTGATTTCAGGAGACTTAACTTCAGCGGCTGCTTTTTTGGTCAACACCTTTGATCCGGCGTTTTTTAAAAATGAAAATAAACCCATTTGTAATAAAAATTTAGTTGATGATGTGAACTTTCGTTCAAAAAAAGATTAATAACTTAGTGTAAACCAAAACTATTGGAAAAACACGTCGTATCTCATATAAATGATTAAGATAGTCAATAGTTCATTAACTAACGCAATTATACGGTAAAACCAGCAATTATCAGTTAAAATTTCTATATTTGCACCGTTTTTTCAATAGACTTTACGTATAAAAAATATATCAAACGTTTATTTAAAGTCTCCATCAATCCAATTAAATTTTAAACAATGCAAGGTAAAGGTATTATTAAGTTCTTCCTGGTGGTTTTAACCATCATGTGCCTGCTGCAGTATTTCTATTTATTGCCAACATCTAAAGTAGAAACCAACGCAGAATCGTACGCACAATCGCTCGCCTCCAACATCGCTGATCCGGCACAGAAAAATGAGGCAATTACCGCGGCCAGAAGTGCTTATCTGGACTCGATGTCCAGCGAGGTAATTTTCAGTATTCCCATGCTGAAAAAGTACACTTACGAAGATTTGAAAAACGCCCAGCTCAACTTCGGACTGGACCTGAAAGGCGGAATGAGTGTGGTGCTGCAGGTAGACCTGAAAGACTTCCTGAAGAATGTCGCTGGTAACGTCAACGACGTGAACTTTCTCGCCGCTCTGGACAACGCCGAAAAAGCACAGGCAACTTCACAAGCGGATTTTATCAGTTTGTTTGCTGATGAATATAAAAAAGTTGCACCCAACGGTTCGTTGCGTAATATCTTCGCCCGTGGTGCCTTGAAAGAAGAAATCGGTACTAAAAATTCCAACGCAGATATCATCGCTTTACTCCGGGAAACAGCAACTGAAACTGTTGACCTTACTTACAAGCGACTGAAAGAACGAATTGATGAATTGGGTGTAGTACAGCCGAACGTATCGTTGGATGCTGCACGTGATTTAATTTTGGTAGAATTACCCGGTATTTCCAACCCGGAACGAGCTCGGAAATTTCTGGCTTCCACGGCAAAACTGGAATTCTGGAAAACGTACCGAATCAGTGACAACGTAAATATTCTGGGTGCTTTTCAGGAAGCTGACCGTAGACTGGGTGCTGGCGGAAGCGAAACCGACGCAGCCGCAGATTTTACCGTTGAAACAAAATACAATTACGAATATGACGATACGGGGAATATCAAAGATTCTACCGCTTATCAGGATACCATTCGTAACGTCAATACAATGACGAGTGGTGGACCTTTATTGAGTCTGCTACAACTGAACGGACAGACCGGTGCGGGTGTCAGTTATCCACTCACGGTGGTTGGTGTCGCCGCAAAAAACAAAATTGACCGTATCAACAAATACTTAGATCAACCAAACATTAAAGCTTTATTTCCAAAAGACATAAAGTTCATGTGGGGTTACTCCAATATTGATTACTTATCCGAGGAAAGTACGCAGCCAATGTACGAGCTGTACGCGATCAAAACCAGCCGTGGTGACCAGGCGATTCTCGAAGGAGATGTTGTAACGGGTGCTACGTCTAATCCTGATCCAACCAATGGTAAAATTACCGTATCCCTTCAGATGAACGGAGAAGGTGCCCGGAAATGGGGACAAATTACCACCGAAGCGGCCCAGAATGACCGTCGTGAAATTGCGATCTCTCTGGATAACAAAGTCGTAAGCGCGCCTAGTGTAAACGGTGCGATTACTGGTGGAAACTCCGCGATTACCGGAGACTTTTCCCAGCAGGAAGGAGATGATTTAGCAAAAATTCTGGAGATTGGTAAACTACCCGCTCAGACGAAAATCATTCAGGAGCAGATTGTCGGACCTTCTCTGGGAGCCGAAAATATCAGTCGTTCACTGAATTCTATGATTATCGGTCTGGCACTGGTACTTTTCTTTATGATTGCCTACTACGGTGGTGGCGGTATCGTTTCAATCATCGCACTGCTGGCAAACCTTTTCTTTATCGGAGGTGCACTGGCCAACTTTGGTACGGTACTGACTTTGCCTGGTGTGGCAGGTATTATCCTGACCATCGGTATGGCGGTGGATGCCAACGTGATCATCTACGAAAGAATCCGGGAAGAATTACGGGAAGGGAAGAGTACCCTCGCAGCGATCAAAGACGGTTTCCAGCAATCCTATTCTGCAATTATTGATGCCAACGTAACGACCATTCTGACGGCTTGCGTACTGGCTTATTTCGGACTGGGACCGATTAAGGGATTTGCGGTTATTCTGATTATCGGGGTAATTTCATCACTCTTTACGGCAGTTTTAGTGGGTCGTCTGATGATCAACTGGTGGACTGAAAAAGGAAACGAAATGTCTTTCTGGACTGGGTTTTCCAAAGATGCCTTTTCCAACCTGAGTATTGACTGGTTAGGAAAACGTAAGATGGCTTATATCCTTTCGGGAATTATTATCGTAGCCGGATTTGTTTCTATGGCCGTTCGAGGTTTCGAATTAGGAGTAGATTTCAAAGGTGGATATTCTTACAATATTCAATTTGACGAAGGTCAGAATGTTTCGGCTGATGACCTGCGGGCCGCCTTAGCTGCACCATTCGGTAAAGAACCCATCGTAAAAGCGGTGAGTACACAAAATACGTACAACGTTACAACGGATTATTTGATTACCGATGCCAGCGAAGAAGCAGCGGATAAAGTAATGAGTGCTTTATTTACCGGAGTAAACGGAATCGTGGGTGGTTCTCTGAACGAAGCTCAGTTCAAGAGTCCTAACGGACTTGGTGCACATGTAACGAGTAGTAATAAGGTAGGACCTAACATTGCAGACGATATCAAGACAAGTTCTATTTACGCGGCGGTATTAGCGTTGCTGTTTATCTTCTTCTACATTTTTGCCCGGTTTAACCGCTGGCAATATAGTGCAGGTGCAGTTGCGGCCTTGTTCCACGATACGTTGGTGGTACTGGCCATCTTCTCCATCGGACACGGTATTTTTCCTTTTGCAATGACAATCGACCAGGCATTTATCGCCGCGATTCTGACGGTAATTGGATATTCGATCAACGATACGGTGGTTGTATTTGACCGTATTCGGGAATATATGGGACTTTATAGTTCTAAATCAAAAGAAGAAATTATCAACAGCGCGGTCAACAGTACGGTGAGCAGAACGGTGATTACGTCTCTGACTACTTTATTTGTGGTGTCTATCCTGCTCTTCTTCGGAGGTAGCAGTATCCGTGGATTTGCTTTTGCTTTATTCGTAGGTATCATCGTGGGTACTTATTCTTCTGTATTTATCGCGACGCCGATTATGTCCGATTTAAGTGGAGATTTGAAGCCCAAAAAAGCGAAGCGTGGTTCTTCTACGGAAAGCGCATTTAAGCGCCGGGTAGTGGAGCCGTAGGTTATCGAAATATAATTATCTGAAAGAGCCCGCTTCTATTATTTAGAGGCGGGCTTTTTCTTTGGGGTGGACTAATTTTTCATTCATTGTCTGAAAAAATTTATCTTTTTTCTGAACGCATCTCCAATTCTGGCATAGTAGTTGAATATAGATATACTGTAAGTTTTGGTTAAAAAATTGTAAGATTCGTTTCCTAAGTCTGATGTCTAACATCAGACTTATTTTTTTGT
>CAKZUV010000299.1 GCA_937921555.1 uncultured Saprospiraceae bacterium | reverse complement strand
TCAGGGCTTCCGCCGCAAATTTATTTCCATTAAACCGGGGGCCTTTCAACGCCAGATAGATACAACCAGTCGTTATCTTTCTGCTATCGGTCACCAACTCGGCGCCTTCTTCTAGTTTTCCGTAAACGGTATTTAATATTTTACTCATAAAAAAAGTCTCTACATTTTTGACAAATGTAGAGACTTTTAGGATATATAAAAAGAAAGAATTATCCAGTATGCTAATATTATTTAAACATACCTTTTTTCTTCTTCTTTTTCTTTGTTTTAAAGGTATTTCCTCCCGAATCATCATTACCACTGGATCCACCCGTACGGGTCATGGCACAACGGAAACCGATTGTACGATCTGATTTATCTTCTTCCTTGAATCTTCTGGCACCTGGTGATAACCAAAATGCTCGATCCGCCCACGAACCACCTTTGATTACCCGTGATTTATCACTAATCAAAGAAGTTTTTCCGTAATCATACAATACGTAAGATTCTTTATCACCATCCAGGTAGTTATAAACCTGACCACGCTTATAGTTTTCACGGGTCGCTACTTCATCGTCTTCTACGTAACGGTATCGAATACGACCTAAACTGTCTTTATCTACCGGGGCTCCGTTTTCATCTAAAATCTTAGTTTTAAATTTACCACCACGATAAGGGTTCAAGTCGTGATTTTCTACATCCCGTAAGGTCATACTGGTCAATGGACGATAAAGGTCCATGGTCCACTCGTTTACGTTACCGGCCATATTATACAGTCCAAAATCGTTTGGAATGAACGTCCGTACCGGTGCTGTAATGTGTGCCTGGTCATTCAGGTTACCAGCCATCCCCATATAATCACCACGACCTCTCTTAAAGTTTGCCAGAATACGTCCCTGATCTTTGTTTCTTTTTTGGTAACGAACGGTGTTCTTGCTCCAGGGATAAATACGACGATCCGTAATTCGCTCATCCTGCTCCGACGCCAGATTACCTACCAAAGCGAGTGCGGCATATTCCCACTCTGCTTCCGTCGGAAGACGGTAAGAAGGCAATAAAATACCATCCTCAAATTTTACCGGACGTTCTCCTCCGGTCTTCATATCTTTCAGGTTTTTCTTTACACTTCCTTCGTACTTTCGTGCCAGATAGGACTCCGTATTAAAGTTATCCTCGTCCTTTTGTTCGGGATTGGTATCCAGAATACCCCGCTCGATCAGAATTGCTTCGTTGACACGATCGGTTCTCCACTGGCAAAATTCGTTGGCCTGAATCCAGTTTACCCCAACCACCGGATAATCATCGTACGATGGGTGACGGAAATAAGTCTCTACGAAAGGCTCGTTATAAGCCAATTCCTCCCGCCATACCAGCGTATCAGGAAGTGCATTCAGATATACCTCCGGATAAGACTCGCCGAAAACGCGCTCGATCCAGTAGAGATATTCTTTGTAGTCAATGTTGGCAACCTCTGTTTCATCCATATAAAATGAAGAAACGGTTACTCGTCTTGGGATGGCATTCCAATCGTAGGTAACATCCTGATCGGTAACTCCCATCGAGAAAGTACCACCTTCAATTAATACTAAATTAGGACCAGTAACCTGACCTTCGTAACTTTGTTTCTCAAATCCACCCCACTTTTGGTCGTTATACTTCCAGCCGGTCGTAGCAGATCGCTCACTTTTCTTACAGGAAGGTAAAAAGACAACTAATAGTAGAAGGATTGAACTTAACTTGAGCAGTTTTTTCATTGAATTTATTCTTAATTTTTAAATTACAGAAATGGCATCCGTCTATTGATAAATATGAAAATATACAATATTCGTGCTAATCATCCGATAATGATTCTGCAAAAGTGCAAAAAAATCACCGAAACAATTGAAAACAATCGTTAAAATCTTGTTTTGGTTCTCTTGGCTTGATTCTCAAAGAGATCTCGTGGCTTCCTCCAGTGTTGTTTAATTGGGATACGGTAAAGTCGTAACTATACCCTATTTTGAAGATTCCTTGTTCGACTCCGGCAACTGCGATTACCGCATCCGAGTTCGTTTTTGCGTAACGATACCAACCACCTATAAAAAATGATCCGTATCCTAAATTGGCGCCAGCATTGATTTGACTAAAGTCTCCCTGACGTACCATCATGATGTTCGGAGATATAAACGCCGCCGGTTTGCGTTTATTGCCTTCGATCAATTCTATTTGTGCCCCCGCGTGCACCGAGAAGCGATACGGAAGTCCGGTAAATAAATTTTCATTGGTCAGAATGATAGATTCGTTGGGCCGGTTGATGTGCTTGATAGAAAATCCTCCATAAAAAGTTTTATTGTAGGCCAGCATGCCCGCCGAGATATCGCCGTACGTATTATTGAGATTTTCCGGAGTTGTTTCGTTGGTAGGAAAAGGCGTTCCTCCCGCAGAGATGGGTCCCGTAATTTTTGAGAGTTGATCACCAAACATAAAGGCGGCCCAATTGTAGCGGCCCTGCACCCAGGCGACTTCCGCTCCAATTTTTACATTCCAATCTTTATTTATTTGTAAACGGTATGCAAAAAACCCGGCTACTTTGTTGGTTTTAATTAGCCCCTCTCCGGCGTCGTCCGTCTGAACCATAAAACCAAATCCACTATTCAAATGACCAATAAACTGATCATAAGCTGCCGCGTAGGTAACGTAGGCATTGAGCGTAGGCCACTGATTACGAAAATTCAGAGAAATCTGAGGAGCGTAACCGGTACCAGCAAAAGCGGGATTCAATTGTAAAGGGGCAGCATAATACTGACTAAATATCGGGTCTTGTCCAAAAGCGACATTATAACCGAATAAAACTACTATTAATATCAGGATTTGTCTTCGCATTTACTTATTTTGAATAGCCAGTGAACCGTTATAGCAATTAAGTTTGTTAAAATATAAAATACTGCTCAATATAACGTTATATATGAACAATAGGGGCAAATTATTAACGTTTTTATAACAGTTTTTAGTTTTCGCTGCTGTCAGTTTAACGGTTTAATCAATCCAGCCCGCTTTTACAAATGTAATATTACCTCAATTATGAAAATTAGATTTAGCCTATTTATTTTATTCACTTTCATGTTTTGTCAGTTGTTTGCTCAAAATTCAGTTTTTAAAATAAAAAAAGAACTCAATTGGGCAGCTGCTCCGACTATTTATAACCCTCTGGGCACCAGTGAAAAAAAATTATGGGTATTCGACGGTTCGGCCCAGCATCCCGAAAATCCGGTTTTACCCGTCATTAATTTTCGTTTTCCAGTAACTGGTAAAGGAACGCTTACGCCAGTCATCACCGGCGCAATCTACGAACCATTTGATCAGCTAACAGCCGAAGAAGCGGATCAGATAATTGCGGAAGATATTACCCTGAATACGGCTATTGTTAAAAATAGAAGTGCCTATTTTGGGAAAGTTCAGTTGTTACCTATTCGAAAGACCGCAGATGGCCGGTTTGAACGTTTGACCAGTTTCGGACTGAATGTTTCTTATCAAAATGCAACGACTTTTACGCCTCCTCCCCCACCTAATACGTTTGATTCCGTATTACGGGATGGCCTTATTTATAAAATTGCCGTGGCAGAAGATGGTGTTTATAAATTAGATTATAATTTCCTGAAAGATGATTTAAAAATTGATATTGATAACATCAACCCCAGACAAATCCGGTTATTCGGAAACGGTGGTGGTTTTCTGCCGGAACTGATCGAGACTTTCCGGGAAGATGACCTCGTGGAAAATCATATTCAGATCGTTGACGGAGGAGATAATTCTTTTGATAGCGGAGATTATATACTGTTTTACGGAGAAGGCCCTCACAAATGGTATTTTGATGAAACCCGCGAACGCTTTGATCGTCCCCAGAATCCTTATGATACGCGCAACTATTATTTTCTGAAGATAAACAGTGGTAATGCACAAACAATAAGCGACCAGAATTCGACGAATGCTCCTGCGTACACCGTGACAACTTTTAATGATTTTGACCGGTTTGAAGAAGACAAAATAAATTTGCTGGGTGCTTTGGCCCGTGGTGGTCACGGAACCGGAAAAACGTGGTACGGCGATCAATTTAACCCTACCCGCGAGAGAAATTATAATTTTGAGTTTCCCAATATTGTTTCTTCCTCCGAAGTAGATGTTACGGTAACCATGGCCCTGAGATCTGCCAGTTCTTCCCACTTTAATGTGATTGCCGGGGGAGAAACTTTCCGGAGTACCAACGCAAGTGGCGTAAACTTAAACGAAGCCGAAACCACTTTTGCCAGAAGCAAAACGATCAACGGAAAATTCTCGGGCGCACAAAGTAATCTGACCATTCAGGTGACCAATCCCCCGGATGGCACACAAATTAACGAAGCTTTTCTGGATTACGTACAGGTAAACGTTCGACGGAATCTGATCATGACCGGTAATCAAATGGACTTCCGGGATATCAACGTAAGAGACTACCCCAACGCAACTTACGAAGTAGGCGGTATTAATGATAACCACCAGATTTGGGATATCACCGATCCGCTGCGCCCCCGGATACAAAAAGGCGAAAGATCAGGCAACAATTTCAGATTTGGAGTAGATATTATTCCGGGCAATCCAATCAAAACTTTTATTGGATTTAATCAACAGGAAGGACTACTCTCCGCCGAAGCGATTGGCCCTGTTTCCAATCAAAATATACACGCCATCCGACGGGCAGATATGGTGATTATTTATCATCCCGAATTTGAAGCTGCTACCCAGCGACTCGCAGATCACCGCCGTCAATTCAGCAACCTGGAGGTAGTCACCGTTCCAATTGAACACGTATACAACGAATTTTCCTCCGGGAAACAAGACCCAACGGCAATCCGCGATTTTGTCCGAATGTTGTATGACAGAGACGAAGATTTCAAATATTTGTTATTATTCGGAGATGGCTCTTACGACTATAGAAATATTACCAACACCCCTAATCTTGATAATTATATCCCGGTATATCAAACAGATGAACACCTCAGTCCGATTTCCGGATTTCCGGCCGATGATTATTTTGGGTTAGTTTCAGAAGAAGATGGAAACATTCTCAGCGGTGAACTAGATATTGCGGTTGGCAGAATTCCGGCACGGGATGCTTTTACCGCCGATAAAGTGATCGATAAAATAATTTTCTACGATACCGATCCTGAGCGGTTTCGTGACTGGCGAAATCAGCTTTTATTTGTCGGAGATGATGGTGACGGAAATTTACACACAAACCAGGCGAACCTAATCGCTGATACCACCACGCAGCGACACGATTATTTTAATGTTGATAAAATTCTTTTTGATGCTTTCCAGCGGGTAACTACTTCGGGAGGAATCCGGTTTCCGCAGGCCAATCAGTCCATCAACCGGAATGCTTTCCGTGGTTCTTTAGTTACCAATTATCTGGGACACGGCGGTCCGACCGGCTGGGCGCAGGAACGTGTATTACAGGTGGAAGACATTGAGAGCTGGCAAAATTTTGAGCGTTTGCCATTGGTAATTACCGCTACCTGTAGTTTTGGTGGATATGATGACCATACTGATTTTCCCGGAGCGGAAGTCGCAGTGATGAAACCGGACGGTGGAGCGATTGCACTGTTTACCACGGTACGGGCGGTTTTTTCCAGCAGTAATTTTATTCTGACCAAGGGAGTATTTGACAATATTTTTAATAATAAAGAAAATGGCGGCCTTGCTTTTGGTGAAATTCTGAGAAACTCTAAAAATGGTAACGGAGCCAGTCCCTCCAACAACCGTAAATTTACCCTGCTGGGTGATCCGGCACAGCGGCTGGCCATTCCACAATTTAACGTAGGAACAACTTCCATCAACGGACGGCCGGTTGATGTCTCTGCCACACCGGATACCATCAGCGCACTGGAAAAAGTGACCATTACGGGTTATGTTTTTGATAATGACGGGAATGTGATGTCCGATTTTAATGGTCGGGTCTATCCAACTATTTATGATAAAATTTCCCGGTTGCAGACTTTTGGTCAGGGTGGAAACGAGGTCAAGGACTTTGAACTGCGTAAAAATATCCTGTTCAAAGGAGTCGCTACCGTTACCAATGGCCTGTTCTCTTTTGAATTTATCGTTCCAAAAGATATTGATTATAATTTTGGTTTTGGTAAAATCAGTTATTACGCCGAAGACGGTACCCGCGATGCGAATGGTTCTTACAACCGAGTGGTCATTGGCGGAACGAGTGCCAATCCAATTGTCGATGATCAGGGTCCGGTGGTAGAAGTATTTATGAATACCGAAGATTTTGTGACCGGCGGAACTACGGACAAAGATCCGGTCCTGCTGGTAAACCTGTCAGATGACAATGGCATCAACATTGGAGGTATTAGTATCGGTCATGATTTGACGGCTGTATTGGATGATCAAACGCAGAACACTTACGTTTTAAATGATTTTTATACGGCCGAACTGGACGATTTTTCCAAAGGTACTGTTCGTTTTCCACTTTTTGATATAGAAGAAGGGCTGCACCGAATTAACGTCAAAGCCTGGGATACTTCTAATAATTCCGGCGAAGGCAGCACTGAATTTTTGGTCTTTAACAGTGAAGATGCGGCACTGAAACACGTATTGAACTATCCGAATCCATTTACAACCAATACTAATTTTCAGTTTGAGCATCAGCTCAGTGGACAGGATTTACAGATTTTGGTACAAATTTTTACCGTTTCCGGAAAATTAGTCAAAACCATCGAAAAAGATACCTACGCCGACGGATTCCGGGTGACCGATGTCAACTGGGACGGAAAAGACGATTATGGCGACCGACTGGCAAGAGGCGTTTACCTTTATAAAATAAAAGTGAAGGGTACCAACGCCAAGGACGAAGATATCCGTACGGAAAGCGGCTTTGAGAAATTAGTGATTCTCAAGTAGTAAGAGCAAGTGACACATGAGGTGTTTTTCTCAATATCCGCTGGATTTTT
Organism: uncultured Saprospiraceae bacterium; assembly: GCA_937921555.1. Taxonomy (GTDB): domain Bacteria; phylum Bacteroidota; class Bacteroidia; order Chitinophagales; family Saprospiraceae; genus JALZUU01. Next base: position 11,067 of record CAKZUV010000299.1, on the reverse strand, counting down.
AGTTAAGAGCTTGTCTAAACCTCAACTATGGATTCTCCTTTGCAGTTAATTTTACATAAAAAAAGAGATCGCATAAAATAAAAGTCTTAAAATTATGTTAATGAATGGTAACATCTTTATCAACTATAAAATGTTACCATTCAATATTTTTTACTAATCTTCAGAACTTACCTTATATTTGCAATTCTTTTTTTTGAAACCTGAATAAAAATCATGAATAGACTAAAAATACGTTTACTTTCCGCTGTTTTAATCCTCACTGCCACTTTTACAAACATCAACGCCCAGGGTTTTGGCTGTGAATTTAATTCTGACTCTGGTTTATTCGAAGCACCAGGAGGTGGTCCGTGTATCAATACCCTGATTACGGCAGTTCCATTCCTGCGAATTATTCCGGACGCAAGAGCAGGTGCACTGGGAGATGCGGGTATCGCAACTTCAGCGGATGCCAACTCTATGCACTTTAATGCTTCCAAGCTGGTGACGGCCGAGCAGGACATGGCACTTTCGGTAACTTATACGCCCTGGTTGAAGGCGCTGGGTTTACAGGATGTTTATATGGCTTATCTATCCGGCTACAAAAAAATTGGTGACTTGCAGGCAGTCGGTGTTTCTTTACGATACTTCTCGCTGGGAGAAATCAACTTTACCGATAACCAGGGAACCAGTCTCGGAACCGGAAATCCCAACGAATTTGAAATATCGGTGGCATACTCCAGAAAATTATCTGAGAAGTTATCCGTGGCCGTGGCACCAAAATTTATTTTCTCCAATCTGGCGGCTGGTCAACTGGTCAACAACGTAGAAATCAGACCCGGTATCGCCGGAGGTGCTGATTTTTCGCTGACTTTCCAGACACCCATTGAATTTACGGCCAACGAATCCAACCTTAGAGTCGGAGCGGCCGTATCCAATCTGGGAACTAAAATTTCCTACACCAATTCAATCAACAAAGATTTCATTCCCGCTAACCTCGGAATCGGAGCAGCCTGGGAGTTTAACTTTGACGATTTTAACTCACTGACCGTTACCACGGACATCAACAAATTACTGGTTCCTACGCCTTGTCTCAACGAGAATGGTCCCGGCGAACCAAATACTTGTGATCAGTCCGGTGAAGCAGGTATTCCTGATTACCGGGAGCAATCCATGTTTAGTGGGGTACTTGGATCTTTCAGCGATGCCCCCGGTGGCTTTTCGGAAGAGTTGAGAGAATTATCTTACTCGCTTGGACTGGAATACTGGTACGACAAGCAGTTTGCGGTGCGGGCAGGATATTACACCGAGCATTCTACCAAAGGTAACCGAAAGTTTTTTACGGTTGGACTGGGATTAAAATACAATGTTTTTGGTTTGAATTTTTCTTATCTCGTTCCGACGACCAACCAACGTAATCCGCTGGATAATACGTTACGATTCTCTTTATTGTTTGATTTTGCCGGTGGCGAATTTGACGAAGAATAGAACGTCAGACGATATAAATAAATAATATCAAAAAATCCCGTTCCGGTTTATTCCGGGACGGGATTTTTTTGTGCAAGTATTGAGTGTCATAGCAAAAAAGCTTTTCTTATTTTCACTTTTGATTCGCATTACACAACGATTACTTCCGTAAAATCACCTTATTTACCGATCTGTTTTTATCAATGATCCTCATCAGATAAGATCCGCTGGAAAAAGATGCTGTATTCACCCGAAGTTCCTGATCGCTATTTTTTAATTGCTGCCGGTAAATTAATTTTCCAGATAAATTAAAAATTTCCACCACTCCGTTGTCTACCTTGTCTGCCTCCCATGTCAGGGTCAGCTGATCTCCAAATGGCAGCGGATATACTTTTAAATTCAGCGTTTCTGCGGGTACAACCGGATTGCTTACATCCGTGGTAATATCTCCAATCCATTGCCGGGTAGTAAAATGCAGGAGTCTTTGTGGCAGAAAATTAAAGTTTTCCGAGACGACAAATCCCTGCCCGTTTTCGGTAAAAACTATTCCCTCTGTCTGGCTGTTGGTCAGTCCGGTCCCCAGGTTTATTTTTCTGATATTGCCGGAAAAAAACTGGTGGGGTGCGTAATCGTAGAGGAGCCACATAAAATTTACGCCGCTCGGCGTATAACCTAATAAAGAAATCGTTCCGTTCTCTTCGTCAATCGCCGCGCCCGTGATCAACCCTTCTGAGTCGAATGTTTCCCGTAATTGTGCTACGTGGGTACCGGGCGTCGCTGGCAAGGTGTAGTGGCGGGTTTTTTCATCCACCCAATTTTTGGTAAAAAGATGCAGCGAATCCTGATAAAAAAAGAAAGCTTCACAATCATAATCATTGTCATTAAAGCGTTCCGTAAAATCAGTTTGATCGCTGTAGGAGAAGTTGATAATCTGGGCGCTGACAATCAAGTTACCCAAATCACTACGATCGATTTGTCCAATCCGTAAATCCATCCGGTTTCCGGGATTATTACCAAAATCTCCTACAAAAAGATGGGTATCACTTTGCGCCATATCTTCCCAGTCTTCGTTTTCCAGAGCCCCCACCAAAACGGTTTGCAGCACTTCCCCCGTCAGTGTATCAATCCGATAGATTTCATTGGTATTGCCACCATCATTGTGCGTCCAGAGATTCCCGTCAAGATAGGCCGCTCCCGAAGCTTCCTCCAGTGTGGCTGGTAAAGTAGCTCTTTGTTCCATTTGATATTGCGTGGCTTCGTAGAGGCAGGAGCCGTCATTTTCCACCGCAGCCGCATCAAAATTAATGGCTTGTACGTCCGTGCAGCCATCCTGTCCGTGTAAAGAAAACATACCCAAAAGACATAATGTAAAACCTAGTGCCTTCGGCACTAATTTTCTGTGCAACGCAGGAGCCACAAAGTCACGAAGGACACGAAGAAAAAACTTTGTGGCTTTTGTGACTTTGTGGCAAAATAAAGACACGAAAACTACAAAAAATACATGATAATTTAGTGCGTTCGGCATCAGCAATAATTTACGGTACATCTTAATTTTTTTAAGAAAATGATTTTAGGAATATTAGATAAATCAGGAAGGGGCATAGAATCAGCGTATTCAATTTACCATATTTTAATGGTAATTTCAATAGCGACCTGCCTGTCAGGTAGGGTAAAAAAATTACTACGGGCCGATAAGCCGGATTTTGTCAATTCTGGCCGAAGCCCGAAAAGCTCTGTCATTTATCTGGGATGCTGCTCACGCAGCACCTCTAGCTGCCTACCCCTCCCGACTTGCCGAAGCAAACCAAGCGCGTAACTTTGCTGATTTTCCCTCCGGGAGGGAAAAATCAATCAGGATGTATGTGGCATTTCAACCCACAAGGTTTATCCACCGGAGCGGTTACCCGTTCCGGTCGTGCGCTCTTACCGCACATTTTCACCCTTACTAAACCGAAGTTCAGCGGTTATTTTCTGCGACACTTGCTGTCCATGACCGATCCGAAAACCGGCCATATCCCATCCGTTAGATGGTGTGGTACGCTACGTTGTCCGGACTTTCCTCATTTCCGGTCGAAACCGAAACCGCGACAGAGTGACCCGTAGTAATTATAAAAGTACGTTATTCTATTAAATTCACGTTAAGAATAGCTAATTTAGTTGTTTTGAAAGATAAATAAAGTTATATTTATTTTTTTTATCATAAGATCAGATTTGGATTAAATTTTGTGGGAAAAAACCTAAGAATTCCTACTAAGTAAGCTATTACAATGACCAGAAGTCAACTTACGTCACTTTCCCTGGCTTTTCTTTTCTTTTGCCTTGCGGCTGGCTACGATTACTACACAGATCGTCAGACTAGCCTGGCTCGTTATGAGAGCGTCATCGAGAAATATCTGCACCAGCAAGAAGCTAAGGTAGAAGATATTATGGAAGACCGGGATTTTATCTATCGGATTACCGGAGCGGATAGCGAAAGTCTGACCAAGAGAGCAGAAGATCTCGAAAGGTTGCAAAAACTGGCCGCTGAAGATTTCACAATTTATATCACGAGAAATGATACGATTATTTTCTGGAATAATAATCTTTCTACCCTGCCGGAAATAGCTTACGGCTACGATAACGGAGAACGTACCAGTCAGTTTATTTCTCATACTAATGGTTATTACGAATTAATTAGTCAGACCAGCATTGACAAAAAACTAGGTCAGTACAATATCCATGCGATGATTCCTATTCGCTATAATTACCGACTGATCAGTAATTATATCAAAGATCAGTTTATAGCAGATGATCAGATTCCGAGTATGGTAGAGCTGTCAGATGATTTTACGAATTATGAAATTAATAACAAAAACGGCAAACGACTTATTTATCTCGATGCACCCGACAACCTCGTAGATGTACGGTATCAGCGAATACTTTGTCTTTTAATTTTTTCGGGAATTTTCATGCTGGGCATATTTATTCATCTTACTACGTTAAGATTAATCAGGAAACACCAGCCGTGGATAGGAGCCGCCTTTATGATAGGAACCGTCTTGTCGTTACGCTTTGCCAGTATCGTAGGAAGCTTTACAGATCGCTTTTCGGCACTTCCTTTCTTCCAGAAAATATTTGACTCCATGTGGAATAATTCACTGGGAGATATGTTTATCGATGTCAGTTTATTGCTTTGGCTGATGGTATTTTTCCACCAGGCCTACCCGATGCAGCGTAGCAGAGTGCTGAATAAAAATACGCAGTTTGGCCTGACGGTTCTGAGCTATTTTTCTATTGTTCTGAGTTTCTTATCGCTGACGGCGGTCTTTAAAATGATCGTTTATGATTCCAGTTTAAATTACGACTTTAACAATGTTTTTAATTTAGACTCAAAAAGCATCGGAGCTATTATAGCGGTAGTAATTCTGTTGACGGCACTTTTTGTGTTTTCGCACCGGATGATTCTGATTGTCAAAAAGATGGAAATTCCGCTCCGGCGGAGACTGATCGCTATTGGTCTGGCCAATTTAATGGCTTTCCCAGTATTTTTCACCTTTGACTTTTTAATCAACTGGGGAATTTTATTTGCCATTTCTTTTATACTCATTATCTTTTTTGATCTTTTTGTAGAACGACCCAACGTAGATCTCCTGTACTTCATTTTTCTGTTGGGAATTCTGGCGTTTTTTCCTTCCGTTCTCTTATTTATGTACAATTCGTATTTGGATAATACCATGCGGGCTGAATACGCGCATGAACTTTCGATACTCCGGGATCCTTACGCAGAAAATTCAATTAAGAATTTGGTTGACTTCGTAAAAAAGGATAAAGTAATTGCTGGGCAAATTGATTCCATTGTATTTCCATTTACTTCAGAATCGGAGAAAATTAAAGATCAGCTGGACGTTTTCCTGACTTCTGACAACTATCTGTTCTACAACTATAAATACAAACTAAACATTTTTAATAAATACAAAACTCCTACTCTGAAAGAGTCTCAGGACAATTATGATGTTTTTCAAAATAAACTAAGTACTGCTACTCAGGTAAAAGGACATCATTCGAACGCTGAGTTGTATTTTTATGAAAATGCAGAAGAGCAAAACTGGTCGTATATCCTTGAAATTCCTATTTTGGGAGGTTATCCCAATCCGCAGGAAAATACAATGATCCTGGAATTTATCCGTTCCCGCCGCGAACAATCCAAAGTGTATACAGAACTGCTCGTCGATCAGCCTTATAAAAAATTACAGCGACTCAACAAATATGATTTCGCCGTCTATCACAATAAAAAACAGTTAGACTCGAAAGGCAATATTTATGGTCCCATACTCACCCTTGACAACCTTCCCGGACCAGATACACACATGGAACAAACCATTGGTAACCGGACAGAAATAATCTATCAGTCGGAAGACGGAAATACAGTGGTCATTATCGGAAGGGACCGGGATACGATCATAAAAATGATTTCTCTGTTTTCCTACATGCTGACGCTGATGATCGGTATTGTTTTCATTGCCATGGGGCTGAATACAATTTTTAAATTTATACCCAATAAGTTCAATTTCTATTTACTACGAAGTCCTTCTTTAAAAAATAAAATTCAGCTGGCAGTAGTCGTGCTGACCGTTTTTTCCTTTTTATTTATTGGTTTTACCACTACCTGGTTTTTCAAAAACTCTTCGGAAGAATACCACGAAAAAAGACTGGAAAGAAAAGCCAGTTCGGTTCTTACCGACGCACAACGGGAAATCGAAAGGATGAGCCTGACCAGAGGAAAGCTAGAAATTACAGATATAAAATCCATATTAAAACCGGTTTCTGAAACCCACCGGATTGACATCAATCTCTACGACCTGAACGGCCAGTTGATCGGTTCTTCCGAAGAAGACCTCTACCGCAAGGAAGTTATTTCGCGACAGATGGGTTCGGTCGCTTTTCAGGCGTTGTCACAACACAAACGTTCACACTACACACAGGATGGTGAACATATCGGGAGCCTGAGATATAAAGCAGCATACGTTTCGTTGCTCGGTCCCGATGAAAAGCCGGTTGCCTACATGGGATTACCCTACTATTCCAAACAAAGTAAAATGAGTAACGACGTAACACTCTTTCTCAGTACTTTGATTAATGTTTATGTATTCTTATTGTTTATTGCCGGAGGTATCGCCATGTGGACAGCACGTTCGATCACCAAACACATTACAAAAATCGGAGAGAAGCTCAAAGAAACAAAACTCGGAAAAAATAATACGCCACTGGAATGGGAAAGTGACGATGAGATTGGAGCGCTGATCAAGGAGTACAATAAAATGATCCGTCAACTGGATTCTTCCGTCCAGAAACTAGCACAGTCTGAACGGGAGGGTGCCTGGCGTGAGATGGCCAAACAAGTTGCACACGAAATTAAAAATCCGCTGACGCCCATGAAGCTGAGCATCCAGTATCTCCAGCATGCCTTCCAGTCACGGCCGGATAATATTGAGCCATTACTAAAAAGAGTAGCAGCTACTTTGATTGAACAAATTGACAACCTGTCCCATATCGCCACGGAGTTTTCCAATTTTGCAAAAATGCCACAGGCCGAAAACCAGCAGATCATTTTGAACAATCACGTAAAAAGTGTTTATAATCTTTTCCGGAGTGAGAATGTAGATTTGAGACTTAGTGTTCCCAAAGAAGTTTTTGTTGTTTTTGCCGATAAAAATCACCTGGTCCGGGTATTCAATAATTTGATTAAAAATGCTATTCAGGCCATTCCGGCAGGACGCAACGGAGTGATTACCGTCTCCCTTTACAAACAGGATGACGAAGTTGCCATCGTCTGTGTGCACGATAACGGGTCCGGTATTCCGGATGATAAGAAAGATAAAGTATTCGTTCCTAATTTCACTACGAAAAACTCCGGAACGGGTCTTGGTCTGGCTATTTCCAAAAATATCATTGAATCCGTTAACGGTAGAATCTGGTTTGAAACCGAGGTAGATATCGGCACCAAGTTCTTCGTGGAACTTCCCATCGTTGAAATAAAACAATCTCACGCTGAATCAGAATACGTGAGCTAAGTAACGATCAAATAATAACTTCCACATCTATGGCTAAGGAATGTTAAACAAGTTTTCTATTTTCGTGGTTAGTAATATCAACAATGGAAAACTCAAAAATTTGCGTCATCGGAGCCGGTATCGGCGGATTGTCCACTGCTATCCGGCTTGCAGCTGCGGGTCATACGGTGGACGTGTACGAGGCCAACGATTATCCCGGTGGTAAGTTAACCGAAATTCAGCTAGATAATTTTCGATTTGATGCGGGCCCTTCTCTTTTTACCATGCCTTCTTACCTTGAAGATTTATTTCTGCTGGCAAAGAAAAATATCCGGAATTATTTTGAGTACGAAAAACTGGATATCATCTGTCATTATTTCTGGGAAGACGGCACTCGTCTGAAGGCCTGGGCGGATCCAAAAGATTTTGCCGCGGAAGCAGAAAAAATGCTGGGTGTTCCCGCTGCAGAAATTACGGATACGCTGGCAGCCAGTGCCAAAAAATACCACCTTACCGGAACTACTTTTCTGGAGAAATCACTGCACAAAGCGGGTACCTGGCTCAGTCCGGAGGTCGCCCGTTCCGTTACCCAAATACCGATGCTGACCGGAGCTGTTTTTCAGTCTATGCACCGCGACAACGAGCGGCGTTTGAGTCACCCAAAATTAGTACAACTCTTTGATCGTTTTGCGACCTATAACGGTTCTAATCCATACAAAGCACCGGGCATGTTAAACATCATTCCACATTTTGAGCACAACATCGGGGCGTTTTTTCCAAAAGGCGGAATGCATCAGATTACGCAGGCATTGTATCAGTTGGCGCAGGATTTGGGCGTTAACTTTTATTTTAATCAACCAGTGGAAAAAATCCGGGTCACCGGTAAGCGGGCTATTGGTATTCAGATTGACCGTAAAAATATTGACTACGATAAAGTGGTCAGCAACATGGATGTTTTTCCAACTTATAAAAAATTACTGACCGATCAGTCCCAACCTCACCGGACTTTATCGCAGCCCCGTTCGACCTCTGCCTTGATTTTTTATTGGGGTATAAAAAAAGAATTTAAAGAACTGGGACTCCACAATATTTTATTCAGTAAAAATTACCAAAAAGAATTTGCGGCCCTCGAAGCCGGACGCATCGACGATGATCCGACTATTTATATTAATATTTCAAAAAAACGGGTAAAGGCGGACGCACCGGAGGGTTGTGAAAACTGGTTTACGATGATCAATGTCCCGGCGAACAGCGGGCAGGACTGGCACGAACTAATTACACGGGCCCGCGAACAGATGATTGCAAAAATCGACCGAACATTACAGGTAAATTTAAAAGAACTGATTGTCTGCGAATCTGTACTTGACCCACTGAGTATCGAAAGCAAAACGGGTTCTTATCAGGGGGCGTTGTACGGCACCAACTCCAATAATATTTTTGCCGCCTTTTTGCGTCATCCTAATTTCAGCAGTAAAATAAAAGATTTATATTTTTGCGGAGGCAGTGTTCATCCCGGTGGTGGAATACCGTTGTGTCTCCTGTCCGGAAAAATAGTCAGTGAATTAATTCAATCGTCTTGAAATCAAAAAATACATGGGCCAGTTTTATTCTGGTGGTTGTTTATACGGTAGGAATCATCGGCATTGCCAGTGATTTTGACGACCGTTTTGTGTTGCTCACCCCTGTTAATCTACTACTTTCTCTGGGACTGATATTCTGGACACATCCTGCCGACTACCGACCGCTCTGGAAATTAGCGGTGCTTTGCTTCGTAGTGGGCGTATCAATCGAAATTGCGGGTGTACAGACTGGTTTGATTTTCGGTGATTACCAGTATGGTTCCGTGCTGGGTCCTAAAATATGGGGAACGCCCCTGATGATTGGTATCAACTGGACCATGCTGGTTTATTGTGCCGGATCGACGGTCAATCGGTTGTTCGCCGATCAAAATATCTGGATAAAATCCGCCCTGGGAGCAATGTTGATGACCCTTTTAGACGTTTTAATTGAACCCGTTGCCATGCAGCTTAACTTCTGGAACTGGCAAGACAATATTGTTCCTTTACAGAATTATTTTGCGTGGTTTTTTGTAGCTTTACCATTGTTGGCCGCCTATTTTAAATTGCTGGGAAAAACGACCAACAAAGTCGCTATTCTGCTGTTTATATTACAGTTTATATTTTTTGGAATTTTACAACTATGACTGTTTTACTCTATATTTTTATCGTCCTGGGAACTGTAGCCGCCATGGAATTTGTGGCCTGGTTCGCGCATAAATACATCATGCACGGCGTACTCTGGAGCTGGCACGAAGACCATCACAATCCGCATCACAACGAAGGCTTTTTTGAAAAAAATGATTTGTTCTTTTTGGTTTTTGCCATTCCCAGTGCACTCTCTTATATGATCGGTTCGCTGCCGGAATACCGCTGGTTATTTTTTGTCGGCGTAGGCATTTCAATTTACGGGCTGATTTATTTTTTGATCCACGATGTGTATATTCACCAACGGTTTAAATGGTTCCGGCAACTCGACAACAAATATTCCCGGGCCATCCTGCGGGCGCACGGATCACACCACGCACAGCAAACAAAAGAAAATTGTGAGTCGTTTGGTCTTTTAGTCGTTGATAAAAAATATTTCGGTAAACGAAAAAACAGAAAACAAGCTAATTGAAAAATATAACAGTTCTTTACTCCCTAATCACGGGATAAACTGTCCCTAAGTACACCCTAAGTATCCAGGTCTTTATTTTATCGCTAAATTCATTCTGAACAATTACTGCGTACTGCTTCCAATAACCTTTTTTCGTAGGCATTTTTTAGACGGCACCGGAAGGTAAATTCCCTGAAATATTGGGTCTCTTGTGCTTTTTGGGAATTGCTGGTATCTTTACACAAGCAGAATTTTTTATAAGAGCTGGTCTAAATGTTTTTTTATTGAAATTCTTATTTTTTGTTTAGGGGTTAATTATCTGCTGAGCAAGGATACTAAAGCGATTTAGGTTTGATTGAATACCGTTAATTTGTAAATTAGTGAACTTGCTCTAAAAAGAAATACTATGGCAATCGACAATCCATTACTGGACAAATTCAACCGAACGTTAAGTCTCGAACTTCCCGAGGCGCACTCCATTGATGAATATCTGGATATGATCCTTCCGGAAATAAAGATGCACAGCGAGGACTTGCGGGAACGGGAGTTCTACATCGATAAGCGGTGGCTGGAAATCAGTGATAAAGATGATTTTCACGAAGCGGTATTACATATTTTCCGGGATGACGACGAATACCTTTTATCTATTGATGGAAATATTAATACCGGAGTATGGCGTACGCTGCCCAAATCCAATACGATCATCATCGATCAGATGGACGGAGATGCGGTCATCAAAAGCGAGCTGTTCGACCTGGCTTTTTTAAATAAAGATTTTTTCGTACTAAAAAAACACGGTGATCAAAAACGGATTGGTAAAACCAAATATCGTTTACTAGGCCGGGAAGCACACGTCAGAAGATTTGTCTGGCGGGACGCGATTGAGTCACTTTATAATTTACATCGCAATAATGGTCAATACGTCGGAGTGGTGGTTGCG
>CAKZUV010000298.1 GCA_937921555.1 uncultured Saprospiraceae bacterium | reverse complement strand
AAACAAATAATAATAGGGCAAATAGTTTGATTGAATTAGACATCGTTTTAAAGTAAATTAGTAGTTCAAAATAAATATTTGTTTGAAAGGCAAAGCAAAGATAAAAATAATTTCAGGAAATTAAACCCGAAAACCTTTCTGCATTTAGGATAATTATGTCCGGAGGAGACGAATCAAAACAAAGATACAGGGGAAAAGCTTTTTTAATAGAAATGAACAGCAAATCAATACCCAAAGCAAAATTTTATTCGGTTTATAAAAAATTTTAATTTAAATATTTTTTCACATTAAGCAGGTATCCGACATTTTGATCAATGTAATGCCCGAGTAAAACGGTTTTTACCCGTTATTATTGTATCCATTATAAAATAAGCGGTAATTTATTCTGTGGTTAAATACTTATCTTTATCGTTCTAAATCCATATTCATGAAAAAGCTTCTTTACTTTTCTCTCCTTATCTGTTTTTCAATCACACTTAATGCACAAGATTTAAGTATAGACGATCTGTCAAATTTACCCTACCAGTCCATCGAGCATACGCCCGAAGATTACAGCGCCAATTCGGTGTTGATGAGAATGATTGATGGATTAGGCTACCGTTATTACTGGGCAACAGAGGGTTTGCGCAGCGAAGACCTCGACTACGAACCCGGTAATGATGGTGCTGGTGGAAGATCGCTCATCAAACATCTGCACGGACTTTCGGAAGTTATTCATAATACGGTAGCGCAGGTACCAACAGAACGAAGTGGTGACGCGCCCGAACTAACTTTCACAGAATACCGCACCAAAACGTTGCAAAATCTGAAAGCTGCCAGCGAATTGTTACGAACTAAAAAGGACCTGAACCTGGAAGATTGCCAGATACAATTTAAAAGAGGTGAAAAAGTGAGCAGTGCTCCTTTCTGGAATCTGATGAATGGCCCGCTGGCAGATGCTATTTACCATACGGGACAAATTGTCTCTTACCGGCGCACCACCGGAAATCCGATTAACCCGCTGGTCAACGTTTTTTCGGGTAAAAACAAAAGTCCAAAAAAATAAGGAAGGGAATTCGTGATTGTTCCAAATTTACCGGCCATCTCCCCACTCTATCCAGATTCCGACCAGCACGCCCACCGCGTAAGCCAGCAGATCGCTCCATAAAAATGAGTGCCCCAAAACGAGCGCTCCTATTCTCGTTTCCCGCAGCAGGATGATCCAGTCCGCCTGGTAAAGCTGACTGGCTTCGATCAGACTACAAAAGATAAAAGCCGCAAGACCAGCGTTTAATTTACTGCTGTCCGGGTTTAAAAATCCGATGATAAAAAAGATAAGTAAGGCATACAGCAAATCCCCCACCCACATAAAATCCGGGTAAGGCAAATACTTTGTACGGGAAAACAATCCCACGATAATAGTAAAAAAAATCAGTCCGAGGTAGTGCAGACGGTGACGGGGAGGTATGGTTACATCAGAGTTAGTCATTGAGCGGGTTTACGATTCCGGATAAATTCCCATAATACAACGCCAATAGAAACAGAAATATTAAGTGAATGTTTAGTACCAAATTGAGGAATCTCAATACAGTGATCGACAACATCCATCACTGGCTGAGCAACCCCCGTTACTTCATTCCCAAAAATTAAAGCATATTTATTTTCTTCTAAAAAGGAAAAATCTTCCAGTGTTTTACTCCCGGCGGCCTGTTCTACCGCCACGAGCTGATATCCCTGACCCTTTAGCTGAGTAATCGCAGCCAGGGTATCTTCGTGATATTCCCAACTGACAGAAGCCGTCGCTCCGATCGCCGTTTTAAGAATTTCCCGGTGTGGTGGCTGAGCGGTAATTCCACAAAGCATCACCTTTTCTACTGCAAACGCATCGCCGGTCCGGAATGCCGATCCTACGTTGAGCGCAGAGCGGATATTATCCAGTACCAGCACCACGGGGGATTTTTCCATAGACTGAAAGTCCGCCACGGAAACCCGGTTGAGTTCTTTTAATGTTAATTTTTTCATAGATTCCTGGATAAAGGTATCAACCTTTTACCGCCACGTCCTCCACGTTTTTGTGGTGATGTTTTTTCTGCATGGCCGCTTTCACGAAAGCCACAAAAAGCGGGTGTGGATTCTCCACGGTACTTTTTAATTCGGGATGAAACTGTACACCTACAAACCAGGGGTGATTTTGCATTTCAACAATCTCTACCAGATTGGTTTCAGGATTATTTCCCGTAGGTCGTAAATCCGAAGCTTCGTATTGTTTACGGTATTGTTCATTAAATTCGTAGCGATGACGATGTCGCTCACTGACTTCGGTCGTTCCGTAAGCAGTGTGTGCCAGACTACCCGTTTTAATTTTACAATCATACGCACCCAGTCTCATCGTTCCTCCTTTCTGAGTCAGATCTTTTTGATCCTCCATCAGATCGATCACAGGATTTTTACTGGCAGGATTTACTTCCAGAGAAGCAGCCTCCGGCAATTTCAGAACATTTTTGGCGTATTCAACCACGGCACATTGCATGCCCAGACAAATACCGAAAAATGGAATTTCATGTTCCCGCACATAGCGAATAGCTTCCAGTTTTCCTTCAATTCCCCGCTCCCCGAATCCGGGAGCAACCAGCACCCCATCCATTTCCTTCAGCTTCGACGCCACCTCTTTATCACCTCCTTCCAGACTCTCGGAATGAACAGGTTCAACAATCACTTTGCACTCATTCACGGCTCCGGCGTGAATAAAAGCTTCATAAATCGATTTGTAGGCATCCTGTAACTCGTTGTATTTTCCAACCAGTCCGATTCGGACTTCGTGCAATGGATTTTTTAGTTTACCCAAAAATGCTTTCCACTTTCTCAGGTCCGGTTCGTTGCGGTCCTTCAGTCTCAATTTGAGCATCACGGTGGTATCCAGCGATTCCTTCAGCATCATCAATGGCACATCATAGATCGTTTCGGCATCCCTCGATTCGATGACCGATCCGATATCGACATTACAGAAGAGTGCTAGTTTCCGGCGTATTTCGTTGGAAATGGAATGTTCGGTTCGGCAAACCAGAATATCTGCCTGAATCCCGTTTTTCTGGAGTTCCTTGACGGAGTGCTGCGTAGGCTTTGTCTTTAACTCACCCGCTGCTTTCAAATAAGGAATCAGCGTCAGATGAATTACCACGCAATTATCCCGTCCCAAATCCCAACGTAACTGCCGTACGGCTTCGAGGTAAGGCAGCGATTCGATATCTCCGACGGTACCTCCCAGTTCGGTGATCACAATATCGTAATTGTTGTTTGTTCCCAGCAGCAGCATTCTTCGCTTTATCTCATTGGTAATGTGCGGAACAATTTGCACCGTCTTACCCAGATAAGCCCCTTCTCTTTCTTTGTTGATGACCGTCTGGTAAACCCGTCCCGTAGTGACATTATTGGCTTGTGAAGTCGGCGTATTTAAAAATCGTTCATAATGCCCCAAATCCAGGTCCGTCTCGGCTCCGTCATCCGTCACGTAACATTCTCCGTGTTCGTAAGGATTAAGTGTGCCGGGATCGACATTCAGATAAGGATCAAATTTTTGGATGGTTACCTTTAAGCCTCTGGCCTGGAGAAGTTTGGCTAAAGAAGCGGAAATAATTCCTTTTCCCAAAGAAGAAGTTACGCCCCCCGTAACGAAGATATATTTTGTCATAATAGATAGCTCTTAGCAGCACTTTTGTGATTCACTGTTACGGAATACAAAGCTAAGCATATTATAGGATAACCCGAAATTACTGGTACACATTTTGTTTTATCGTACATGTAATTCATCAATAATACTCACTTTCTGTTTCCACCGGGTCACTGAACTCCTCACCCGTATCCATATCAAAACAAATTTTAAATTATACTCCTCAGGTTTTTAAAGGACTTGGATTAAATAAGTTTTTAGTAACAGTTTTTTATAGGTATGGCTGTATCTTCAGGATATGGCCTTTTTTACATTTAAAATTTAAATATATTTCTATTTAATTGATTTTATTTTTAAACTCCCTTACTTTACGATCACTTACAAATTTTTTTTACAATTTTTATAACCACGCCAATTTTTAATTCTTAAATAAAAAAAGAAATTGCGCGCACCAAAACTTCAATTTATATGATCCACGGGAACAATTCCAGGCAACAGTTCTTGTTGCTTTTAATTTTGCTCCTCCCCACACTGGCCTTTTCGGCTCATTATTCAACTCAAAATACTTTCCAGTCCGACTGCGGTAAAAACGTAGCGAATTGCGAAGGCGAACGACATTTTCCCGATGGCTCGGTCTATCAGGGAGAATTTATGTACGGTAAACCACACGGTAAAGGCATTATGACCTGGAAGGATGGAAGCGTTTACAAGGGTCAGTTTGTAAAAGGACTTCGTCACGGTGAAGGAGAACAAACCTTTACTGATGGTAGTGCTTATCTGGGCGAATTCAATAAAGGCTTTATGCACGGACAAGGATTGTTCACCTTTGCTTGTGGCCACGAATACCACGGTATGTTTATCAAAGACAAAATGAACGGAAAAGGAGCGATCCACTTTATGGACGGGGACTCCTATAACGGAGATTGGGTAGACGAACTTCCGGACGGCGAGGGCACCTACACCCTGATCGACGGAACCCGGTATCTGACTGCTTTCCGCAGCGGTAAGCGTCACGGAGAAGGTACGGTTGTTTTTCCTACGGAAGACCTGATGACCACTTACTGGAAAAGAGGAAAACCGGTCAAATCAGCCAGATTTGAATTCCAAAACGGCGATCAAGTCGTTGGTAACTGGGAATCCGGTTCTTTGCTCAACAATCTTACTTACACCTTACAATCCGGAAGGACCGTCACTGGCAACTTAAGTCTCATTGAGACAGAACTCATAAAGAACAACATCAAACCGGAAAATTTAAGACAAAATATCGCCTTGGTCTATTACGCCATTGCCATGGAATATAAGATAATTAAAAACTACAAAAAGGCAACGGAGATCATCGATATGGCACAATCAAAATTATTTCCGGAAGACGCGCTTTACCAGATTATTGAAACTCAAAAACAAAATAACAACATAAATATACAAATAAATTAATATATTCCTTCTTGTAAATAAATCGATTTTCAGTCACTGAATAATCGAAAATCATTAACCATTATAAGGCCATTGAGTCTTATAATGGTTTTTTTCTGCGTCACCTTTCAATCTTTTTTTACAAAATCCTGCTATTCCCCTCTTTTCAACCATTCTACCAATTTTCTGTGACGGACTTGTATAAACACAAAAATAAATTAACATATTTATTATCATAATGCAACGATACTGTCAGGCGTGTTATTAACCATTCTTTAACTTAAAAAAATATTATCAAAAACAGCATTCTGTGACATCTTTACAGCCGGTCTGATTTTTGCAACTTGAACAATGCCTACCCATACTGTCTCCCCGTCAGATATCTCCCTTTTACTATTGTTCACCGAGCTTAATCATTATTTATTCATCCTCCGCTGTTATTCAAAGCTTACTTTTCTAAATTAAATTATGTCTTATGAAATCAAACAAACAAACTTTTCGAGACACAAAACAACTCACAACACACTTTTTAAAACACACTACACACACTTTTTTACTACTTTTATTTATGTTGTCCTTACCGTTTTCGGGAATTGGTCAGAATATTCTGAAAACCAGAAATATCGAACAGACCAATCACTGTAATGGAGAGGAACCTTATTCATTCTGGATCGGTCAGTCTAATGCAACATTCAATCAACGAGCCTATCAAATTCAAAACGGACAGTTTATTGAATATGATAATGGTACGGCCCGGATTACCGGACTAGCCGTTAACAATGCGGACAGTAATATCAAATGGAGAATTAACGTTGGCCTTTCTGACCGGTCCTTTGACGTCAATGTTGACAGCGTAAAAGCGCCAAGGTGTCAACCATTGGATGTTTCCGATTGGTATCTCTACAACGAGACCAACGGGACTTTTGTTGGAGAAGGTGCCATGGATGGTGCCGTAGCAACGATAAATCGTCGCGGACCTGCCTTTCAGATTGGAACGCATGGTAACGAAACAGAAATCACCAGCCGCTTTAATGGCTGCGGATGGCATGAAATTGAGTTTACGAGTCAACCAAACAATGGAATTTTTCTTGAAAACGCCGTTGGAGATTTAAATTTAAATCTTACCGGATCGTCACTCACACCAGAGGAAAATTGTACCGGTGAAATCGTTTACTTCAAAATTTCCGGCGACAACAGTAGTATTACACTACAAGACGGAGGGCGTTATCGAATCGGTGATTTACCCGCCAACTCGACCATCGAAGCAGTTGCAACTGGTTCGCATGAGAGTTTAGGCTTCACAGTCAATGGAGCTGAAAATGAAGAGAACAACGTTCCTTACGACCACTACTGGACACCTGCAGTTGGTACTTATACCATTTCTGCGGGTTTATTCAATGAAGATAATTGTACAGGCATTAAATGTGATGAAAAAACCATCACCATTACCATCATTAACAACAACACACCAGTTCCTAGTAACTTATCTGTCGATGCTGGTGCTGACGTTACGCTTTGTGATGGCCAGACCCAACTGACTGCGACGGCGGCCGGTGAGGCTTCCTGTCCGACTGGTTGCGATCTCAGCAATGGTCAGGTAATTGCCAGTTGGGATATGGAGCAGTGTGCTTCCTTTTCAGGCGATGGTTCCAGCGAATCATACACCGAATTTGGTGGTAACATCAATGACCTTGGTTGTACCTCGGTCAGTTCTACTGGTTTTTACCGGCACGAAGGAAAACATTCCTGTACCGATGATAGTGGTGACAATGCACCCGGTGACGCAGTTTGCCTGGGTATGCCTACGATCAGCAACTGGCAGGATAACCATCCTAAAGCATTGAGGTTTGACATCTCTCTGGTGGGTGGAAATCAGGTATCCGGTATTACAAAAATTACTTTTAAAGAATTTGCTCCGGCCAACTATATTTGGTCTCAGCAAGGTTATGATACCAATACCGGGATTAATAATTATCCTACTAAGTTTGGAATCAGAATATTGAAAGATGGTACTGAAATTTTTAAACAAACAAATATTTCAACTTCCACAAATGGCTGGAGCCTGAAGACAATCAATTTTGCCGGGATTCCGGAATTTCAAAGTACTGAAACAGCGACCTATTCTTTTGAATTACTCGCTTATGCACCCATTGGTAATGGTTCACCGGTAAGTGCCTGGGATTTAGATGACCTGAAAGTATTTGGAGGATGTTGTACTCCTGGTACCAACGATGAGGTAACCTACGAATGGTCCACCGGAGAAACCAGTTCTTCTATCACAACCAATCAAGCTGGTACTTATCAGGTTACAGTTACGGATTGCAGCGGGGCAGAAGCTACCGATCAGGTGGATGTTTCTATTTCTGAACTAACTTGTCAAGCGACAGTTAGCCAGGAACTTACTTCTGTTTCGGTAAACGACGCAACGGCTACCGCATCTGCTAATGGTACCAACACTCCTTTCTCTTATCAATGGAGCAACGGACAGACCAATGCTACTGCTACTAATTTAAGTAGCGGGACTTACACTGTAACGGTCACCGACAACAACGGTTGCCAATGCATTTCCACAGTCACCATTGAAGGCGTCGCCGCAATTGGAAACTTTGTCTGGGCCGATACCAACAACAATGGTATTCAGGACGCCGGCGAACCAGGAATTGCCAATGTAACGGTTATGCTACTGGATGAAAATGGTAATATGATCAGTCAGACAACGACGGGGCAGAACGGGCAATATATTTTTGATGGGCTCACTCCCGGAAGCTATAAAGTTAAATTTCCAGTTACAACAAACACTAACGGTTCGGATTATATCCTGACCACACCAAACAACGGAGATGAAACAAAAGACAGCGACGCTCAGCCAATGCCCAACTCAAACGATGCAATGACAGAAATTATCACCTTAAATGCAGGTGATCAATATGACGATTTAGACGCTGGATATATTTTAAGTTGTAGCAATGTTAGTTTTGATTTTTCTGCAACTTCTAGCACTGATGTATCTTGTAATGATGACAACGACGGTCAGATTAATTTATCTATCACTGGTGGTACCGCTCCTTATTCCTACAACTGGAATAACGGTGCAACTACTCAGGATTTAAATAACTTACAACCTGGCACTTATTCGGTTACAGTTACCGATGCGAATGGTTGTGAAGGTACCTATAGTGCTAATATTGCTCAACCTGCTGCCATCACTGCTTCCACTGCTACTACAAATGTAGCTTGTAACGGTGGAGACAACGGTGCAATTGAAGTATCTGTAAATGGTGGTACCGCTCCTTACGCTTACGAATGGAGCAACGGTGCAACTACGCAAAGTATCAACGGTTTAACCGCGGGTAACTACAATGTAACCATCACCGATGCAAACAATTGTTCTATCACCGAAGCTGCTGCTATTGATCAGGCAGGTGACCTCGTTATTAACATGGATCAGACTACTAACGTAGCCTGTAACGGTGACAACGACGGAGCAATCAGTATTTCCGTAGACGGCGGTACGACTCCTTATTCTTATGAATGGAGCAACGGCGCAACTTCCGAAGACTTGACCAACCTGACGGCTGGCGAGTATACCGGAACAGTTACCGATGCCAACGGTTGTTCTATCGCTGCTAACGTAACGATTGCTGAACCTGCTGCCATCACTGCTTCCACTGCTACTACAAATGTAGCTTGTAACGGTGGAGACAACGGTGCAATTGAAGTATCTGTAGACGGTGGTACCGCTCCTTACGCTTACGAATGGAGCAACGGTGCAACTACGCAAAGTATCAACGGCTTAACCGCTGGTAACTACGAAGTAACCATCACCGATGCGAACGACTGTTCTATCACCGAAGCTGCTGCTATTGATCAGGCCGGTGACCTCGTTATTAACCTGGATCAGACTACTAACGTAGCCTGTAACTCTGACAACGACGGAGCAATCAGTATTTCCGTAAACGGTGGTACCGCTCCTTATTCT
>CAKZUV010000297.1 GCA_937921555.1 uncultured Saprospiraceae bacterium | reverse complement strand
TTAATTGGCTGCAATTGGTAAATTTTATTCTGAATGTCGTTAAAAAGCCTCGCCGATGCTAAGGCATCGCCTGTGTTTTTTGCCTTATTCAAAACAAAATTTTCTCAATTTCGCACAATCATGAAAATTTGGACAAGCTCTGAACAGCCTTATCATTCTGATGTCTGTCAACATAAACTTATGATTAAATATACTAAACATACCTTAAAGAAAGTAGAAGACCTTTTTGACAAGATTAAATATACCATTCGATACGAACGGGGTAATTTTCAATCTGGTTACTGCATTGTGGAAAACAGAAGAATTGCCGTGATCAATAAGTTTTACGATGCCGAAGCCCGGATTAATTGTCTGATCGAAATACTGGGAAACGTAGAAGTGGATATAGAAACACTGGAGGATAAAGAAAAAAGTCTTTACCGCCAGTTAACGGAGGTTTTTGAAGCTAAAGCAGAAAATCCGGAGGCAGAAAAAACGGAAACACCCCTCACGGAAGAAAATCCGGAAGCAGAGACGCCGCAAGTAACTCCAGAAAATTAACAGGTATTGAAAATAAGATTTTTAGGTACTGGTACTTCTCAGGGAATTCCGATTGTTGGTTGCGAATGCCCCGTCTGTACTTCTGATGATCTCCGGAACGAGCGGTTGCGTTGTGCCATTCTTATAAAAAATAAAGACCAGCACCTGGTCATTGATATCGGCCCTGATTTTCGGCAGCAAATGCTGCGGGCAAAAATAAACCGGCTGGATGCCATTCTCATTACCCACGAGCATAACGATCACATCATCGGGATGGATGACGTGCGGCCATTCAACTTCAGGTCTGGAAAAGATATGCCCGTTTATGCGCGTCCGAGCGTTCAGAAGGATTTGAAAAGAAGATTTCCTTATATTTTCAGTGACCATCCTTATCCGGGAGCGCCGTCGGTGGTGCTAAAAAATATTGAGGTCAGCGAACCTTTTCAGATCGGAAATACCACCATTATTCCAATTGATGCGTTGCACGGAAAGCTACCCGTTTTGGGTTTCAGAATTGGAAATTTCACCTATCTGACTGATATAAAAACAATCAGCGACCAGGAACTGGCAAAAGTAAAAGGTACGGAACTACTCGTCATCAGTGCCCTGCATCAACATGAACACCACTCGCATTTAAATCTCCGCGAAGCATTGGAGATCATTCAAAAAGTCAAACCAACCCGCGCTTATCTCACCCATCTGAGCCATAAAATGGGCTTGCATAAAGAAGTTGAAGCGACCCTGCCTCCCAACGTATTAATTGCTTACGACAATCTGGAAATTGATTTTTTAAATTAATTTTTGCCAAAAAGACAACAAAGATTTGTTTACCCGTTTAACTTATTAGGTCTCTGTGCCGATAATTTAGTAGTTTAGTGATGAACAACTGATAAACTTGATCATTAATTTGTTAAGCCTGACAGATACAGCCCGTAATTTACAGTGTATTTAGTTCATCAAAAAAAGAACATTCGGTAATCATCCTGCGTATGAAACAAACAATTACCTGTCTAATAATTTTGCTAGCCGGCATTACCGTAGCAGCGCAACAAGCACCCCAGTACAGTTTGTTTGCCTTGAACAAGTATAATTTTAATCCGGCTTACGCGGGGTTGGACAATAGTTTGAGTATAACGGGCGTTTATCGAAAACAGTGGGTAGATCTACCCGGATCACCCTCTCTACAAACGGTAAATGTGCACTTGCCAATGTACCGGCTGAACGGGGGGTTTGGCATAAATATTGAAAATGAAGAGCAAGGGCCCGAGCGAACGACTTCCGCAACGGCCAGCTATAATTACTGGTTGCCAGTAGGTAAACAGCATCTTCTGACCATAGGATTGTCCGGTGGACTACTGGAAAAATCACTGGACGGCGCTCAATTAAGGGCACCCGACGGAATTTATGGTGATGACCCCACTAATCTAGAACATAACGATGGATCACTACCAACAACGGAAGTTAGAGCAATGGCTCCAATTTTCAATGCGGGTGTTTATTTTCAAAGCCAACAATTTGAAGCAGGATTTTCCGTTAGTAATCTGACGGAATCACAAATTTCGCTCATGGGAGGTAATGCCGACACAAAAATTTCTTTGAATCGGAATTATTTTCTTATTTTTGCAGGGAATTTTGAAATTGGAAACACACTTACATTACACCCCTCCTTATTAATGAAGTCAGATTTGATAGAGCATCAGATAGAATTATCCGCTTTATTGAAATATAATGACAATATATTTGGAGGTGCTTCGTTTAGAGGATATAATTCTAATACGGCAGATGCCGTAGCAATAATTGCAGGATTTAAATTAAACCCTAAAATGACCATTGCCTACGCTTATGATCTTACGCTCTCAGCGCTAAAGTCGGTGAGTAACGGATCACACGAAATAATGGTTAATTATAATTTGAATAAAGCAATTGGAGCAGGAATTCCTCCTGACATTATCTACAATCCTCGTTTTTTATAAGGAGGTGTTTTTATTCTACATTTTTGAGAACAATCTAAGTACCGCAACCAAACTTTACGATTTACTAGCAAACCACATTTGTCAGTATGTTTTTGGCGTGCACTTTGACATATATTAAACAATAACTGCGAATAAGTTTTTGTTTCTATATAAACAAACTATATTTACGTTTACTTTTTTGCTTATTATCAATCTGAAGGAAAACTCGGGTGTTAAATGAAAAAATTATTAAAAACTTCTTTAGCGTTATTTTGCGTAGCGTTAATCGTTTCCGCTTGCGGAACAGGTCAGACCGGCCAATTAGTCGGAATTGACAATCGTCCCTCCTGGAAGGGCATCAATCCTTTCGGTATGGTCTACATACCATCGGGAACTTTACACATCGGTCCCAGTGACCAGGATGTAGCCAATACCATGGTTCAGCGACAGAAATCTATTTCTATCTCCGGATTTTATATGGATGATACCGAAATTACCAATAACGAGTACCGACAGTTTGTGTACTGGGTAAAAGACAGTATTTCTCATACCATGTTAGATAATTACTACGAAACGGAAAGTGGAGAGGAGTTAATCGACTGGGAAATCGAAATTGATCCTACCGACGAAACACTCGAAGATCTTTACTACCAGGGCGACGAAAAATTTGCCGGCAGAAAAGAACTTAATGTTTCCAAACTGGAATACGAATTTCAATGGTACGACTGGCAGTCCGCCGCGCATCAGAGAGATGCGAACCGTACTTCTCACATCAAAAAAGACAAAGTCTTAGTATATCCGGATACCTTAGTCTGGATTCGTGACTTCGCTTATTCTTATAACGAGCCTATGGCCCGTAACTACTTCTGGCACCCGGCTTACGATGATTATCCGGTGGTTGGGGTAGACTGGAAAATGGCGGCGGCTTTCTCTTACTGGAGAACCAAACTGTGGAATTCTTACGAAGGAAACGGTGTAAACAGTGAAGATTTCCGTTTACCAACCGAGCACGAATGGGAGTACGCAGCCCGTGGTGGCCACGACCTGGCACCATACCCATGGGGTGGATATTACGTTCGTAATGCCAAAGGATGTTTACTGGCCAACTTTAAGCCTGGCCGTGGAAATTATCCGGAAGATGGTGGTTTATACACCGTAAAAGCAGATGCTTATTTTCCGAACGATTACGGGTTGTACAATATGGCTGGAAATGTTTCTGAGTGGACCAATACGGCTTTCCACGAGAATTCATACTCTTTCCTCCACGATCTGAATCCTGATTTGCGTTACGATGCGAAGGACGACGACGCAGAAGCACAAAAGCGAAAAGTAATTCGTGGTGGTTCGTGGAAAGACATCGCCTACTTCATGCAGACAGGTACCCGTCACTGGGAATTCCAGGACACGACCAAGTCTTATGTAGGTTTCCGTTGTGCACTAACATTCCTTGGACGTTCAATTAACGATTTCTAATCTTTCAGGAAAAATGATCAAAAGCATAATCAAACCTGGTTATGCTTTTGATTTTCTTTGACACAGAATTATCCGAATCCTTTCAATTGAAATTAATCTAAACAGAATTGTAACTTTTTCAACCCTGAACGTTATGTTCAAGGGTATAACTATCAACATTTGTGTTAATATATAGCCCATACTATTAACTCAATTAAATAACCTTCTAAAAAGAACAGAAAATGGCCTTTTACAAATCACCTTGGTTTAAGTATTTAAAGAATTTCGTTATTGGTGCTGGTGCAGCTATCGTAATGATCGGAGCACTTTTCAAAATCCAATCCTGGGAAGGTGGTTCACTTATGTTAACCATTGGACTAGTAACAGAAGCATGTTTATTCCTGCTTTTAGGTATTTTACCTCCAGACAAAGATTACTACTGGGAAAAATTATACCCAGGTCTGGAAAATTATAACTCTAAAATTCAGCCATTAAGTGCTGGCCCTGTTGGTGCTTCTGCTCCTTCTCTAAACGGTGAAGTAGTTGAACAGCAATTAGGTGGTATGTTATCTGAACTTCAGACGATGTCCGCCAGCTTAGGTTCACTGAAATCTCTGCAGGAAGTTGATTTCTCCAGTACTGGAGACCAGTTGAAGTCTATGAGTAATTTTTATACTCGTATGAACGAAGCAATGGCAACGATGAACGACTCTCTGGAAGATACCAAGCGTTACCAGGAGCAAATTTCTGCCTTAAACAGAAACCTCGGATCTTTAAACTCAGTTTACGGAAACGTACTTTCTGCGATGGCTTCATCTGCTGGATCTGGTAAAAAAGTAGGATAATCCTGACGGTTTTACCTCCATTATTTAACATATAAAAAACCTAATAGGATATGTCAATTCCCAAGGAACCGCGGCAGTTGATGATTAACATCATGTACTTAGTACTCACAGCGATGTTAGCCCTCAACGTATCTGCGGAAATATTTAACGCATTTAAATTAGTAGACAAGAGTCTGCAAAAATCTAATGATATTCTGGATCAGGCCAATGCCAACATTCCCGCTGAAGTTGCCCGTCTTGCTAAAAAAGACATGAAGCGACTCGGTAAGTATGCTGAACGAACAGGACCGGTGATGGACCTATCCAAAACCTTTTCTGATACCATTGACAGCTATATATTGAAGTTATCTGATTCCAACGGAGACGGTGTTCTCGACGACCAGGACTACGTTATGAAGGCTGACAAAGAAACTGGTGAGATGGTCAGAAAGGATCTTAAGAATAAGAAAAACTTTGATATTACCACTCGTTTGATGATCGGTAAGGATATTACCGGTAAAACCGGCCCTGCTGCGGATCTGAAAAATATGATTGAGGCGTATCAGACTAAGTTTATGAGTTTTATTGACGAAGAAGATCGCCCTGCTTACGCAAGTAAGATTTCGATGAAGGTCGACGATGCCTGGGAATCTTCCGGTAAGCCTAGCTGGGCGCAATTCAACTTTGGACACATGCCCGTACAGGCAGTTCTACCAATGTTAACCAAGATGAAAAATGATGCAAAAAGCTCTGAAACAGCTGTTTTGAATTATTTAATGGGAAAAGTTGGTGGTGAAGATATTGTTTTCAATAAATTCCGCGTTGTATCAGCACCGAAGAAGAGTTACGTCATCAAAGGAGAAAAATTTGAAACGGAACTATTTTTAAGTGCATCCAGCGATAAGATCAAAGGGATGTCCGTAAATGTAGACGGTCGTTCAATTCCGGTAAAAGATGGTGTTGCTAATTATACGGCCAATGCTACTTCTACCGGTGTGAAAAAGTACAATGTAAATATTTCTATTACCAACCCGGTAACGGGAGAAGTAACCAGAGAGAAAGGTACTTTTGAATACGAAGTAGGAGAGCGTTCTGTGAACGTTGCCGCCACCAAGATGAATGTATTCTATATCGGTGTTGAAAACCCGGTATCGGTAACGGCAGCAGGGATTTCTTCGAATGCACTGAAAGTAAACGGTTCAGGTGTGGTATTGAAAAAAGGCGGTGCCAGTGGATACACGGTTACTGCTTCCAGACCCGGCGAAGCCAGCATTACTGTTTCGGGAGGAGGATTGGAAACAACCAAGTTCCCGTTCCGTGTCAAGCGTATTCCTGATCCGGTTGCCCGATTGAGTAAAAACTCAGGAGGAACCATGGGTAACGGAGAATTTAAGGCACAAGGTGGAGTAGGAGCATTCCTCGATAACTTTGATTTTGATGCAAAATGTAAGATTCAGGGATATATCCTGACGAAATTGGCTCCAAGACAGGATCCAATCGAATCCAACAACGCAGGAGCTCGTTACAACGACAAATCCAGCCGTTTGGTTAAGTCAGCAAAACCTGGTGATACTTATTATTTTGATAATGTAAAAGCTAAATGTCCTGGTGATTCTGCGGGTCGTAAGATCAACTCCATGGTATTTAAGATTAAATAATCATTAATAACTGTTTGTTATGAAGATCTATGTGAAAATTTTAAGTTTATGTTTTTTGGGGATGATTCTTTTCTCCACCAAATCCTATGCTCAACTCCCGGAAGCGCCACGTACAGAGGCGAGTGATCCGGATGGTGACCGGCCATTGGATGATATTGTAGAAAAAAGAATCATTGACGAAAGAATGGTACTGCCGTACCAGCCGATTCGGGAAGCGGATGTTTTCTGGGAGAAGCGGGTCTGGCGCGTAATTGATATTCGGGAGAAGATGAATCTTCCCTTCGCATATCCTGAGATGCCTTTCTTTTCAATTTTAATGGACGCTGCGGTCAATGGTGATATCACCGTTTACAGTACGGAGGATGATAAATTCTCTGCTTCTCTGCCCGCCGACGAAGTAGCTTCGATGGGAGCTACTGCCGACACCGTAATTACCTTCGATCCGGAGACTTACGAAGAGCAGATTCAGGTAGTTCGTAACGAATTGAATCCGGAAGATGTAAACCGCTTTCGAATTAAAGAAGTTTGGTTCTTTGACGAGCAAACTTCTACTTTACAGGCTCGTATCTTAGGAATAGCTCCTATGATCGACGTTAAAGATGAAAATGGTAACTTCCGTTATGAAAAGCCTATGTTCTGGGCTTATTATCCGGAATGTCGCGAGATTCTCGCCCGCCACAAAGTTTTTAACCAGGGTAATGATGCAGCACCTATGACCTGGGAAGATACTTTCGAAATGCGTTTCTTCTCCAGCTATATTATGAAAGCCTCCAACGTACACGATTATCGTTTACAAGATACGTACTCCGGAGTCGATCTGCTGCTGGAAGCTGATAAGATCAAACAGGAAATTTTTAACTGGGAACATGATTTGTGGTCCTATTAAAAAGCTTGTTGTCGGTGTTTAAATAAATGCTGACGTAACAAACAGTATAAAGATATTTTATAAAAAGGTTTACCGAATGCTCGTCGTTTGGTAAACCTTTTTTTATTTGGTTTAACATTCCTTAGGAATGGCAAATAAATAAGTGCAGATTCTAGGCGAACTATTTTTGCATCAATCAAAGAAGAAAAATGGGAGTTATGCTGTGTATAATGACCATTTTGCTGATGCAGAGTGATGCAAAAAGAGGAAGTATAGAATCGTATTTTATTTATTTAACATTCCTTAAACAACTTTCAGATTTGTTACGACCATTCCTTATCTTTGGGCATGATCTTTAAAAAGAAATTTCCATTCTACCGGCAATACGACAGTATGGACTGTGGTCCTACCTGTTTGAAAATGATTGCGGAATATTATGGAAAGACGTTCTCTTTACAAACCCTGCGGGATAAAAGTTATATCGACCGGGAAGGTGTTTCACTCATGGGAATCAGCGAGGCAGCCGAACAAATCGGTATGCAAACCCTGGCGCTACGACTGCCTTACGAACACGAAGACGAGGAAGAAGCCTCGCTTTTACAGGTGGGACTGCCCTGCATCGTACACTGGGAACAGCGTCATTTCGTGGTTGTTTACGGAATGGATCAAAAGCACGTTTGGGTCGCAGACCCTGGAAAGGGAAAAATAAAACTGACCCGAAAAGCATTCGAACGGGGCTGGTTGTCGGACGGCGTAACGGGCATTACCCTGATCCTGGAGCCCGGACCTGACTTTTTTGCCGAAGAAGGGGAGAAGGTCAACCGGACTGGATTTGGTTTTTTATTTAAACACTTGCTGCGTTATAAGCAGCTGGTTGCCCAGTTATTTATTGGACTTTTACTAGGGAGTATTTTTCAGTTAATCTTTCCTTTTCTCACGCAGGCATTGGTCGATATTGGCATTGAAAATCAGGACATTGATTTTATCTACCTGATTCTGATTGCGCAGTTGATGATTTTTTTGGGTAGAATAATGGTGCAGTTTCTGCAAAGCTGGATTTTGCTGCACATCGGTACGAGGATCAACGTGAGCCTGATCGCGGATTTCTTAATGAAATTAATTCGTTTACCCATTGGTTTTTTTGACGCCAAGTCCACCGGAGATCTTTTACAGCGGATCAATGACCACGACCGGATCGAACGGTTTCTGACGGATTCGACGCTGGTGACGATCTTTTCTTTTTTCAATATAATTGTGTTTAGTATTGTCCTGTTGATTTACAATCGCTTGATCTTTTCTATCTTTTTAGTTTCGAGTATTTTATACGTTTTATGGGTGACTATTTTTTTGAAAAAAAGAAGAACGGTAGATTACCAGAATTTTCAACATGCCGCCGATAACCGCAACACACTGATCGAACTCATTCAGGGAATGGAGGAGATAAAATTACAAAACAGCGAAAAGAAACGGCGCTGGCAGTGGACCAATATTCAGGCGCGGCTATTTCACGTCGGAATGAAATCGCTCCGGATCACCCAATATCAGGACATCGGAGCGGGATTTATTACCCAACTAAAAGATATTTTGATTTCATTTTTTGCGGCGAAGGCAGTGATCGACGGACAGATGACGCTGGGGATGATGCTGGCGGTGCAATATATTATTGGACAATTGAACACGCCACTTACGCAGCTCATTACTTTTATCCGGAGTGCCCAGGATGCTCAGATCAGCCTGGACCGACTGGGAGAAATTCATGATAAAGAGGAAGAGGCAGAGGTCGGTGGACAGATTAATGTGATGCCAACGACTGGAAATTTTATGATTGAAAACATGAGTTTTAGTTATAATCCAATCTCGGCACCCGTTTTAAAAAATATAAACCTGGAAATCCCCCTTGGAAAAGTTACGGCAATTGTCGGAACGAGCGGAAGCGGAAAAACAACGTTGATAAAATTACTGCTGGGATTTTATACTCCCACGGAAGGAACCATAAAAATCGGTGGCACCAATCTGGATAATCTGAATAAACGAAACTGGCGGGGCATTTGCGGAGCGGTCAAACAAGACGGTTTTATTTTTTCGGATACCATTGCTAATAATATCAGTGAGTGTGATCAAACGCCGGATCGGGTGAAATTACTAAGAGCGGTGGAGATTGCCAATATCAAGGAATACATTGAATCTATGCCATTGGGATATAACACAATGATCGGGGCGAGAGGTAACGGTATCAGTCAGGGACAACGACAACGGCTGTTGATTGCGCGGGCCGTTTATAAAGATCCGGACATCCTGTTTTTCGACGAAGCGACGAATGCACTCGATGCCCGTAACGAAAAGAAAATCATGGAAAATATGGATGATTTCTTTCAGGGAAGAACCGTGGTAGTGGTAGCGCACCGATTGAGTACGGTGAAAAATGCAGATAAAATTGTCGTGTTAGAAGATGGTGTGTTGATAGAAGAGGGAAATCACGAAACGCTCGTTGCCCGGAAGGGGGCTTACTTTACGTTGGTGAAAAATCAGTTGGAGTTGGGGAGTTGAGGGGTTTTTTGGTTAATTAGTGGATCAGTTAATCAGTTAATCGGTGATCGGTTAATTAGTGAGCTTGGGCTAAAAAGTGTTTTTTGCGCAGAGGAGCAGAGAACCATCCCTTTGGGATGCAGGCGCTGAGCGATCGTGTATATCTTTTATCGCGAAGATGATATAAAATTAAATAATTCCTTTCCGAAATAGATTTTACGATAGCGGGAAGCAAACCGGCTAACAGCCAACTATCCAATCAGCAAAAAAATAACATGGAAGAAGCAGATATTAAAAAGGCGGCCAATGAGATCAGACTCCGGGATGACTATGATTTGTTACAAATTATGGGACATCCGCCGGGTTGGCTTTTGCATTGGGGAATGGTTATCGTGCTAGTGGCCACGGTGGGACTATTGGTGCTGAGTTGGATTGTAAAATATCCGGATGTGATTCCCGCACGAATTACGCTGACGACCGAAAATCCTCCGGTACGGGTCGTTTCCAGAGCAGATGGAAAAATTGCAGAATTACTCATTGCGGATGGGGCGACGGTAGTGGCTGGTCAGCAATTAATTATTCTGGATAATAATGCCGAAAAAAAATCAGTAGATCAGTTGGAACAATTTCTAAATAATATTGCTCAAAAAAATGTTCCGCTGGATCAGATCACGCCACCCGAAAATTTACAATTGGGGGACCTCGAATCCAGTTATGCCAATTTTGTCCGTCAGTGGTCGACCTATCGGTTTGATTTGAATGTAGCTACCGTTAACAAAAAAGCGGAAATCATTCAGCGCCAGATTGCACAAATCCAAACCCTGAACGAAGCACTCCGCCAGCAGGAAAATACGTTGCGGGAGATGCTAACGGTCGCGGAAGTAAAACGGGAACGGCAAAAATTATTATACGCAGAAAAGAGTGTCAGTTTGGGGGCCGTTGAATCAGCCGAAGAAGCGTATCTGAACGCCAGAGGTAATCTGGAACGTTTGCAAAATCAGGTGATTACCAATCATATAAAAATCGAAGAACTGGAGTTGATGGTACTGGATTTTAAGGAAGCTAAAAA
>CAKZUV010000296.1 GCA_937921555.1 uncultured Saprospiraceae bacterium | reverse complement strand
CTTAGAAAGCAAAATTGAAAAATATATTGTTTTTTATAACACTGAATTGGCTAAGCCTGCCAAATGGAAATTTAAAGGCTTCACTAAAGGAAAGGTATTAAATAATTTAAACTAGGACAAACTTATGGGATGTACCACTAGTAAAAATGGCGAACGACAAGTACTGAAATTTATCAAACAATGATTTTTCGGAAATTTAAATCTTATTCTTTCAACGTAAAAAGCGTATCTCCACCCGGGCGGAGATACGCTTTTTCACTAATTAATCCGGGAAGCAATCCCTTACTTTCGTTTCTTCGAAGCCTGCTTAATGAGCGACATCGGCTTCTTGCCTTTTCCAGCGGGCGCTATGCCCACGCTCGCGTTCATTCTCGCCGTACGATCCTGTTTTTTCTTTGCCTTTTGCGCTTCTGCATTTTTGCGGGCAGCGGTCATTTTTTGTTTCTTGCTAATCATTTTTAAATACATTTTAAATGTTAAGTAAATAAAAAAGTGATAACATCGGGGTGCTGATTCAAGCAGAAAAATCCCCTTTATTTCAAATTCGAGCGCAAATTAATATCAAAAAATTCATATTGTCAACAGCAAAAAGACTTTTTTTTTACCAAAAAGAAAAATAAATTATAACTACCTGATAATCAATACTTTGAATTTAAAAAAATATTACAAATACACTACTGGACATTTCTCTCATTTTCTGCCTCCCAGCCTCCTAAATGAGTAGCTCCAAACCCGCAAATGTCCAGTAGTGTGATTACAAATACTGACTCAGGACACCACACATCAGGACCATGACTACCAGCCAGTAACCGACGTGGACCGCGATATATTTCCAGCCTCTTCTTTCGAATAAAGCGTTGATTGCGATCAGAGGCAAGGCCAGGCAAAGAGTCCCTACCACTCCGTGGACCGCGCCGTGTCCGAAGCTACGGTGGAGGTTGCCATACTTTGTGATAAAATTCTGAAAAAAGTCATAGTATTCTCCTGTTTGGTCTGTGTAACCAGTTTGCATCACAAAGAGATTTTCGGTCATCATCTGGTGGACACTCCAGGCCGCTAATCCGTTGCTTAAAAATAATCCAAAGAGGTAGGTCAGGCCAAAAATGAGCAGCATATTGCCCGAATTCATTTTTTCTTCCGTCATGCCGGATACCCGGAACCAGACTTTGCCAAAAAGTAAATTGCTGTACCAGAGTGATCCGACGGCGAGGGGAATGAGGGCCGTAGCGAAAAGAAGGAGGTAATTGATTTCCATAGTATGGGGGTTTTAGTGATTTCGAAAGATAAAAAGATAAATTGTATATTTATGAGTAATTATCGCGAGAGGTTAAGCTTTAAAAAATTCAAATGAATCAGAACGAGGAACTTAAAAAGCAGATAAATGAATTGGATGAACAGCGGGGCAGTCTGGCTAAAAAATCAGACTGGCTAATTCCTGTGGCACTGATTGTTCCTATTTTTACGGTTATCCTGACCCTTGTCAATGCGCCTGAATTAACATTTTTTGTGGGCGGAATAAGCGCGGCCTTTTCCGGATTGATGTACTATTTTGCCGTAAGTTTACCTTTTAATCATTTAAAACAACAAGTCAGAACATCCCTCCTGAAAGAATTTATGGCGATTTATCATCCGAATATTGACTATCATTATCAACCCGAAAAAAATAAAGTAAAACAAATTATCAACGCTTCCGGGCTGGTCAGATGTAATCAATACCACGAGGAAGATGTCATCACGGGTACCGCCAATAATATTAATTTTTACTTGTCAGAAATAAACCTGAAAACCTCTTCCGGAAAATCCACCACAACCGTGTTTAAGGGAATCCTATTTAAAATAAAAATTCCGGGACGTAATTTTCCAACCGCACAGATTCAAAGTAAACCCGGATTATTGAAAAAAATGTTTAGTAATTTCACCGAAAAACCTAAATTTGGTTTTTGGTACGATACACAAAATCCCCATAAATTTCACGAAAAACTGGGCGCATTTTTTCCTTTTATCCGGCATTTAATTCAACAACAAAAAGATATCCGGATTAAAACCGAAGGCGATGAGATCACCATTCTGATGAAGTCGGACATGAAATTTCTGGATGACCCAAAACCGCAACTGAACCGCTCTTTTAAAGACGAATTATACTACCAAAAACTCGGTCAACAAGTCAACTCTCTCCTTTTTATCGTGGAGGCTTTCGCCGGAAAACTGGACAAACAGGAAGTGATCGAACGACTGGAATTGAAAGAACTGGAATACCTGAAACTGGGATTGGAGGATAATCTTCAGGGAAGGGATAATGAATAATTTTTTAATGAAAAATTAACAATGCCTTTGATCGTAAAATAGTAAATACCAAAAACAAAACACACTTATGAAATATCTCTTCTACCTCTCTTTCTTTCTATTTTTTGCCTGTACCGAATCTACACCTTCCTCTTCTACCACCTCCACTCCCGACAAAAAACAAATCGACTTTCAGGGTCATCGTGGTGCCCGCGGATTGTATCCCGAAAACAGCATCACCGGGCTGGTCAAAGCCCTTGATTTTCCCATTCAAACACTCGAACTGGATGTGGTCGTCTCGCAGGACAGCCAGCTCATCTTGTCCCACGAACCGTGGTTTTCGCACGTCATCTGTCAGCACGGGGACGGACGCGAAATTCTGGAAGCCGAAGCGGAAGAACTCAAAATTATGGACCTCGACTACAAAGACATCAAAGCTTTCGACTGCGGGAGCCGTGGCAATCTCCGTTTTCCCGAACAAAACAAACTCAAAATTTACAAGCCTAGTTTTATGGATGCCATCAGCAACGTAGAACTCCATTGCCGGAAAACCAACCGTACTCCACCCCACTACAACGTCGAATTAAAAAGTCAGCCAGCGTGGTACGATATTTTTACACCACAACCCGAACAATTTGTCAAACTGGCCCTTCAGGAAATTGAACTCCTGGAAATCGCAGACCAGATTACGCTGCAATCTTTCGACCCTGCGATTCTCAACGAAATCCACCGCCAGGCACCCAACATTTCAACTTCTTTTTTAGTAGAAAATACGGATGGACTCGAAACCAATCTCGCAAAACTCGATTTCACCCCAAATATTTACAGTCCCTACTTCAAACTTTTGAACGTAGGCGCCGTCCATGCGATGCACAAAAAAGGCATGAAAGTGATTCCGTGGACGATCAACGATCCGGTCATTATTGAAAAATTAATTGGTATCGGAGTAGACGGAATTATTACGGATTATCCGAATCTTGTGGGAGGGTTGGAGGGTTGAGGCGCTTCGCGGTTGAACCTGCCTTCCTGCGTCAGCAGGCAGGTTGTTGAATTGTTGAATCGTTTATTTTTCTCAGGAATGGTAAAATAATTAATCAAAAATCTGCACATCAAAAAATAAGTGTCAGAAAGAAAGCCCGACAAAAAATCCCAAAAGTTGACCCCGACCCCGAAGGGGAGCTTTTGGAATTTTTTGTCTTACTGCCCATTAGGAAAGATGAGGCAAGGAATCAAAAAATCTGCACATCAAAAAATCAAAAAATCAATCCCTCAGCGGTCGCAATAAATCTTCCAGTCCATTGGTTTTGATGACGTGCATAGTTTGCAGCCACATTCCCATTTTGCCGGGAGGAAAGCCTTTGCGGTTAAACCACTCAAGGTAAGAAACGGGGAGGTCACAGATCAAACGATCCTTATATTTGCCGAATGGCATTCGTTTGGAAACTAAATCCAGTAATATCTCTTTATCCATTTTGAAAAACCTGTATTTTATTTATCAGAACAATCACAATCATCGACACGTTTTGATACTAATACCACACTCAATAATTTATATCCAATCATTTTTGTAAATTTACACCGAATTTATTGAATTCAGAAAATACAAATTAGAGCTTGTCCAAATTTTCATGATTGTGCGAAATTGAGAAAATTTTGTTTTGAATGAGACAAAAAACACAGGCAATGCCGTAGCATCGGCGAGGCTTTTTAACGAAATTTAGAATAAAATTTGCCAATTGCAGCCAATTAATGGAAGTTTAGACAAGCTCTTAGAATTAGTTTCCCCTTTAAATAACAAAAAGTCGAATGGCTGATAAAATAACTCAGGTACAACTCGGAGATATTGATGTTTATCTAAAAGATTTCTATCGGGATAAAATGCCGAATGCGTACAAATTTCACGATTTTACTTATCTGAAATCTGTACTCAAACAGGTAAAAAAAATGATTAAGGCCTTCGAATTAACTTCACCGGAAGCAGAAATTTTACTAGCCGCTAACTGGTTCCGCTACGCGGGAATGGCACACCAATACGAAGATTATCAGATAGAAAGTGCCAAACTGGCCGCAGCTTACCTGAAAAACCTTGACTGGAAATCCTCCCATATTGATCAGGTAAAGAAAACCATCCTTAACAGTACCGGTGCCAATAAACCAACCAGTACGCTGGAAGAAATCACACAGGATGCGGGCTTTGCCTACCTCGGAAAATCAAATTTTTTCGACAATATCAGTTTTCTGAAAATAGAATTAGAAAATATTCAGGAAGATAAAATCGGGGACAAAGAATGGAACAATATTATTTACGATAAACTGTCCTCCTGCCATTTTCATACCGCTTATGCCAATAATAAATACCAGGATAAAATTGCTGCCCACCTGACCAATCAGCGGAAAAATCTCAAAAAATCAAAACGGGACGATATCCGGAAAAAAACCGGAAAAGAATTCGGACGGGGAATTGACACGCTTTATCGCGCTACCTACCGGAATCATATCAACCTCAGTTCCATCGCAGATGGTAAAGCCAACATGATGATCAGTATTAACACCATCATTCTTTCTGCTATCATTACACTGTTGGGGACCAGTATCACACTAACCGGAAAAGTAGCCTTTGACCATTTCCGTTATTTTCTGCCCATTTTGATATTACTCGTCTCAGTATTAGGTTCTGCCGTATTTGCGATCCTTTCCGCAAATCCAAAAGTTACTTCTTCTGATATTGAAAAGAAAGACCTGGTCAAAAGAACCAAAAGTATTTTATTCTTCGGAAATTTCATTCACATGGAGCAAAAGGAGTTTGTAGAAAATATTGCTTTTTTAAAAAAGAACGAAAAATTGTTAT
The DNA here is from genome assembly GCA_937921555.1 of uncultured Saprospiraceae bacterium. Taxonomy (GTDB): domain Bacteria; phylum Bacteroidota; class Bacteroidia; order Chitinophagales; family Saprospiraceae; genus JALZUU01. The sequence goes on along the minus strand of CAKZUV010000296.1, from coordinate 5,730 downwards.
ATGATAATATGGCGGTAGACATCTACGAACTCGGCCAGGTACTTTCCACAAAATATAAAATGATTAAGATTTCTTACAATATTTTTATGGTCGGTCTGATTCTTTGTGTCGCCTCCTTCTTGATTATTCTTTGTTACTCCCATTACACGGCTTAGGAATGGCAAATAAATAAGAGCAGAGTGATACAAAAAGAGGAAGTATGGAATCGTAATTTATTTAACATTCCTTAATAAATATTCAACATGGAATCTGCCCTCCTCCTGGCTTTTGCATTCGGGATTGGTATTTTACTAACGCTGATTCTCGTTCTGCGACTCAATGCTTTTATTGCTCTGCTTATCAGCAGTATTTCCGTAGGCCTGCTCGCCGGAATGCCCGTTCAGCAAATCATCGATACCGTCATCGCCGGAATGGGCGGCACCCTCGGTTACGTAGCCATCATCATCGGGCTGGGTGCTATCTTTGGTGGCATCCTCGAGCATACGGGCGCCACCCAGATCCTGTCGCGTTTTTTACTGGATAAATTCGGTCCGGAAAAAGCACAGATAGCACTGGCAATTTCCGGATTTTTAATTGCCATTCCAGTATTTTTTGATGTTGCTTTTATCATTCTCATTCCAGTGCTGTACGCTTTACAGAAACAGACAAGCAAATCACTTTTGTATTATGCAATTCCATTACTTGCCAGCCTGGCGGTAACCCACGCTTTTATTCCTCCTACCCCTGGTCCCATTGCAGTAGCAGATATTATTGGAGCAGATTTGGGTTGGATAATTCTTTTTGGCTTTGTGGTCGGTTTACCAACAACGCTCATTGCGGGGATTGTTTACGGTAGCTTTATTAGTAAAAAAATCTTTGTCAGTGTTCCAGACACGCTGTTGCCCGCTGCCCACCCGGATTCGGCTACGCCGCGCCCCCCCGTGGGACTGGTCCTGTCTCTGATTCTATTTCCATTGTTATTGATTGTTATGAACACCGTCATCAAGGCCGTCTATCCGGACGTGGAAAATACCTCGCTGGCCATTCTTCAATTTGCGGGACACCCCATCATTGCCTTAATCCTCAGTACCCTTTTGGCCATCTATCTGCTGGGTACGAGATACGGCGCGACCAAAGATCAATTGCAGGAAGTCAGCATGAAAGCCCTCCAGCCCGCCGGGATTATCATCCTTATTACCGGAGCGGGTGGTGTTTTTAAACAAATGCTCGTCGAAACGGGTGCCGGAAAAATGCTCGCAGAACAGTTTATTGCGTTCGATATTATGCCACTCCTGGCTGCCTTTTCGGTCGCGCTCATCCTCCGGTTATTACAGGGTTCCGCCACCGTTGCCATGATCACCGCCGCAGGAATTATGCAACCCATTTTAGTCGCCCTCAACTTACCCGATACACACTTGGCGCTGATCGTTTTGAGTATCGCCGCGGGTGCCAGTGGTTTTTCTCACCTTAACGACAGTGGCTTCTGGCTCGTTAGCCGCTACCTCGGAATGAACGAAATAGATACGCTCAAAAGCTGGACCGTCATGACAGGAATCCTCGCCATCGTCGCTCTGATTATTTTACTCATTTTATGGAATTTCATGTAAATAGTCCATCGTTTGGATTGTTCTGCCATTTGTGGATGTATACGGTATGAAAGGTACGGTACAGATAACTTTCGTCTCTATTTAATATTTTTTTCTACCTTTAGACCAAAACCACCTCTATGTCTGAAGAAAACGCAAAAAAATACTGGCGCAAAAATCTGCAATATCTGGCGATCCTGTTATCCATCTGGTTTTTAGTTTCTTTCGGAGCCGGAATTCTTTTTAAAGATGCCCTCGACGGATTCAGAATCGGTGGTTTTAAACTTGGATTCTGGTTTGCCCAGCAAGGCTCCATCTATGTCTTTGTCATTTTGATTTTCATCTATGTCCGGCTTATGAACCGCCTCGATACCCAATTTGGATACGAGGACGAATAAGTGCTTGTCTAAATTACAAATCAGCAATTCACCTTCCAATTAGAAAAAAACAATACTAACTATGAGTGTTTCTACCTGGACCTGGATCATGGTCGGCATTACATTTACCATTTATTTTGGCATTGCCATCTGGGCCCGGGCCGGGTCTACCAAAGAGTTTTACGTCGCCGATGGAGGCGTTTCTCCACTCGCCAATGGAATGGCTACCGCCGCCGACTGGATGAGTGCTGCGTCCTTTATTTCGATGGCGGGACTGATTTCTTTCAGCGGTTACGACGGCTCCGTTTTTCTGATGGGCTGGACCGGTGGCTACGTATTATTAGCACTGCTGCTGGCACCGTACCTGCGCAAATTCGGTAAATTTACGGTGCCGGATTTTATCGGTGACCGGTACTATTCCAACGCCGCACGAACGGTCGCGGTGTTTTGTGCCCTGGTCGTTTCCTTTACGTACGTAGCCGGACAAATGCGCGGAGTCGGTATTGTTTTTTCGCAGTTTTTACAGGTTGAAATCAGCTATGGCGTACTCATCGGGATGTCCGTGGTCCTGTTTTTCGCTTTTATTGGCGGCATGAAAGGTATTACTTACACACAAGTTGCGCAGTATTGTGTTTTAATTTTTGCGTTTATGGTACCTGCCTTTTTTATCTCCTTGCAGATGACCGGAAATTTTATTCCTCAGATCGGAATGGGAGGAACCGTTGCCGACGGAACTTTTTTACTCGACAAACTGGACACGCTGCAAACCCAACTTGGATTCAACGAATACACCAGCGGATCAAAATCTACCTGGGATGTCTTTGCCATCACCTGTGCGCTTATGGTGGGTACCGCCGGACTGCCCCATGTAATCGTTCGGTTTTTCACGGTTCCCAAAGTAAAAGATGCCCGGAAATCTGCCGGACTGGCGCTTTTATTTATTGCCATACTTTATACCACCGCCCCGGCCATTGCGGTTTTTGCCCGTACCAATCTGATCGAAACCGTCAGCGAAACAGAATATAAATCCATTCCCACCTGGTTTACCAACTGGGAAGACAATGGCCTGATTGCCTGGTCGGATAAAAATAAGGATGGCAAAATCCAGTACGTAAATGGTGCGGCGCTTGCCGGTAAAAAACCCATTTACAGTCAAAACCGGGGAGCCTTTGGAGAACGCCTCGTGAATAATCCAAATCCCGATAGTCCCAACGAGTTATACATCGACCGGGACATCATGGTTCTCGCCAATCCTGAAATTGCAAAACTTCCCAATTGGGTCATCGCCCTGGTAGCCGCAGGAGGACTCGCCGCGGCCCTCTCCACCGCCGCCGGACTTTTGCTGGTCATTTCTACCTCCGTATCTCACGATCTGATCAAAAAACAACTCAAACCGGACATCTCCGAAAAAGGAGAACTGATGGCCGCCAGGATCAGTATTCTGGTGGCCGTACTCATTGCCGGACTCTTTGGTATCTATCCGCCGGGATTCGTAGCTGCCGTTGTTGCACTCGCTTTCGGACTCGCCGCTGCTTCCTTTTTTCCCGCAATCGTATTGGGTATTTTTGATAAAAGAATGAACAAACAAGGTGCTATTACCGGAATGATTGTAGGAATTTCGCTGATGTTATATTACATGATCGTTTATAAAACCGGACTGATCGGCACATTCGATGCCCGGCCAGCCAGCGACTGGTGGTGGGGTACCTCACCGGAAGGATTTGGTACCGTTGCCATGCTGATCAATTTTGCGGTGTCCATCGTTGTTTCAAGGCTGACGCCCGCCCCGCCGGATCATATTCAGGAGATGGTTGAGAATATTAGAGTACCGGTTTGATGCTGGGATTGCATGCAGCAAATAGCTTGAATGTTCAATTTACCCTATGGACTTTGAAAATTTCTTCTTACACTTTTGCATCAAAAAAAACTTTTACAACAATTTTTCGATATTAATGCTTCCATTAGTGACCGAAACGGTTCCCGCTTGATGAATTTTCCGACCTTGAGCTTTTTTCCATTCGGTACATTAATAAAATATCTTAAAACGAATACTGTCTGAGCTAAACAATAGTCAACTTAAAAATAAATGCCTGATAATCAATGACTTAAAATTTAAAGACAAAATTCAAAAGCGAGTTTATTCGGTTTGATATTTTATTAGAAGTGCCGAATTCGAAAAATGCGACAGGCGGCAGATTTTTTGGTTTCGTTTTTTTTCTGCAAAAAAAGGAACAAGAAAAATAAATTTAAAGGTGAAATTAAAAAATTGTAATCTGTTTGTTCAAGGGAAAAGTACCAGCGGTTTTTCCTGTTGATTGAACACCTTAGCAAATAGCAAACAGAACGATCATATTTCTTTGATTCTTCTATATATTTCCAATTACTGATCGGCATAAGTATTTTATCCCGCAGAATCTGGCCCTATTTTAGCGATCTACTCATTTGGTGTACACAAAAGGGAAATTCTGCGTCTAAACAACGTCTGCAAAATTCCACAATAGAAAAATTTATATCTTTACAATAAAGATTTGAATGAAAATTCACAGAAATATATATGCTATGATAATCCTGAACAAATTTACATTTCTGCTCACACTACTCGTAATGACACTCGCTACCGCTTGTGTTCCGGGTCTCCCGGATGAGGAAGAAGAAGACAAGGAAAAAGGTCCACTGGAATTTACCGATGGTATTTATGTAATTAACCAGGGACTGACCCAGAATACGGATCAATTCGGATCGCTCACTTTCGTGGAACGGGGCGAAGATGGCCGTTCTATCCGGGATGTCTACCGAAACAACAATCCTACCCGGGAACTCGGCAACCGGACCCGGTCCATGCGGGTGATAAACCAGTTGGGATATATTATTTCTACCAATGCAAACCGGATTGATGTAGTAAATGTAGATAATTTTCAGTATCAGGGCCCTATTCTTGGACTGGAAAAACCAAGATTTATTTTGCCGGTAAGCCCCGGTATCGCCTGGGTAAGTCAGTGGGGGGATGATGGTTTTCAGGGTTCGATTGCCGTAGTAGATTTGTCCACAAATACAGTATTGCGGACCATTCCGGTGCGACCCGGCCCTGAAGAAATGGTAATTCAGAATGGAAATGTGTACGTCGCCAATTCCGGAGGATTTCTGCTCGATTCGGTGGTTACTAAAATTGACATTGAAACCGAAACCATTCTAAAAGAAATCGAAGTCGGCTTACAACCACAATCCATCGAGATAGATGTTAACCGCTCTCTTTGGGTATTGACCCGTGGCGTTCAGGAATTCGATCAGTCCCGCGACGGGCGGCTGGTTCAGTTGTCCAACGATCAGGTGACCAGAGAATTTGTCGTCGATCAGGGAGCCGGAAATCTAACGATCAATAATTCCGGTGACCGGCTTTATTATACGATGCGCGGCGCCGTTTTTGCCCATCCGATTACCCAATCGTCGATCAGCCTTGCTCCATTTATTGATTTTCCTTACCTGACCGTAGCAGTCGATCCACAAACCGATCATATCATCGGTGCCGATGCCCGCAACTTTCAAGTGACCGGAAGGATTGTAATCCACAGCCCGGCGGGTGAAGAACTCGAAGAACATACGGTAGGAATTGTACCGATTGATTTTTGGTTTGAATAGACTTAATTCCAGAATGTTTTGTAGAGATACCAAATAGAGATTTTTGATCAGATTGAGGCTCTTTTTTGAGTGCATAGCCTAGCTATGGGCGATAAAAAAGCCGAAAAGATGGACAAAAAGATCATTTGGGAGCATACAAATTATTTTGGAAT
>CAKZUV010000295.1 GCA_937921555.1 uncultured Saprospiraceae bacterium | reverse complement strand
AGCTGCCTTAACAATTTGGCTGAATAAAATGGCAAAATTACTGTATAAAAGAGCAAAAAAAGAGGTTCGACAAGTTAAAGGAGAGCCTCCAAAACTATCTCCTATGAAAATTATTCATTCGTTAGCCTGACGGCTATGGAGCCTACTCTAAAAAGTGATTTTATTTTGTCCACGTACTTATAATTGTTAATTGATTATAAACGTTAACTTAGTGGCTGAACGAATCAATTGACCGGAAAATTCAGTATAACAAACAAAATAGTGCCTTCGGCACTAAGCTTATATGTAATTCTGGAGCCACAAAGTCACAAAAACACGAAGAAAAAACTTTGTGTTCTTCGTGTTTTAGACAAGCTCTTAGTGGCAAAATAAAAATACGAAAAGCACAAAAAAATTAAATAACAATTTAGTGCCTTCGGCACTAGTACTACCGAATTATGAAACCTATATCCATCTACTCCATTGTGATCGCCACTTTTCTGACCTTTGCGCTGTTTGTCTCCTACACGGAAGATGATCGTCAGACCAAGAATGTTGCCCCTGCAACTGCGACTGATCTGCCACAAGTGATCAGGGCCATTACCCTTAACAAGACGTTTGATCTGGGAGGCGAATTATTGCCTACACACGAAAATTTTGATGTCCGGGAAAGACTGGATCAGGAACTTTTACGAAATGCTTATTATCATTCTAATACTATTCTGAATATTAAAAAAGCGACCCGCTTTTTTCCGGTCATCGAGCCGATTCTGGCAAAGCACGGCGTACCAGACGATCTGAAATATCTGGCCGTGGCAGAAAGTGATCTGCGCAATGCTACTTCTCCGGCGGGCGCAAAAGGCATCTGGCAATTTATGAAAGCGACGGGAAAGGCCGCCGGACTGGAAATTAATTCCGGAATCGACGAACGGTATCATCTCGAAAAGGCAACCGAAGCTGCCTGTAAAAAACTCAAAAAAGATAAAAGAGAATTTGGCTCCTGGACCCTGGCCGCCGCCGCGTACAATATGGGCAACACGCGGCTGCGTAAAGAGATCGCTACCCAACGGACCAAGAGTTACTACGATATGAATCTCAATCAGGAAACGATGAAGTACGTACTTAGAATCGTGGCCATCAAGGAAATTCTATCCCATCCGGAACAATTTGGTTTTTACGTAAATCCCGAAGATAAATATGCCCCTTTTGATTACGTGACCACTACCGTCACCAAAACAATTCCTAACCTCGGAGATTTTGCCATTCAGAATGGAACCACCTACCGGATGGTTAAATTATTAAACCCGTGGTTGCTGGGTAGCAGTCTGCCCAATAGTTCCGGCAGAACTTATCAAGTGAAAATTCCACGACGGTAAAACCTCCTGATCAAAGACTTTTGTTTATCTTGGCGTTGTAACCCGTTTACAATTTTTTGAATACAAACAAACTTCTATGTTTTCTGCCAAGATTTACCGCAGTCGCCGGACTGCACTGACCAAAAAAATAAATTCGGGCGTCCTGCTCTTCTTAGGAAATGGCTACAGTCCGATGAACTACCAAGGTAATCCTTACCACTTCCGACAGGACAGTAGTTTCCTCTATTATTTTGGACTGGATCAGCCCGGACTCGTCGCAACCATTGACCCCGAAGAAGGCCGCACAATTATTTATGGTGATGAACTCACCCTGGACGATGTAGTCTGGACGGGTCCGCAGCCGACGATCCGTTCGCTGGCAAAAAAAGTCGGAATTACCGAGGTAAAAACCAAAGCGGAGCTGACCAAATATCTGCAAGCCATCAATCCCATCAACCGAAGGGTTCACTATCTGCCTCCTTACCGCGCGACCAATAAAATTAAAATTCACGAATGGCTTAACAAACCAATGGGAGCCATCGAACGGGACTATTCGCCCGCGCTGGTCCGTGCCGTTGCCGAACAGCGTTCTATTAAAAAATCCGAAGAAATCAAAGAACTCCACGAAGCTGTCAACCTCAGTGCGGCCATGCATCTGGCGGCCATGCGGGCGACCCGTGCGGGACTGTACGAATCGGACTTGGTAGCAGTCGCCCAGGGAGAAACACTCAAAAAAAATAGTCATCCCGCTTACGGCATTATTCTGACTGTCAATGGTCAGACACTGCACAATCACCACCACGATCAGCAACTAAAAAAAGGACAACTGATTCTGGCCGATATGGGCGCTGAATCTTCGCTGCACTATGCGGGTGATATTACGCGTACTTTTCCGGTTTCCCGAAAATTTTCTAAAAAGCAAAAAGAAATTTATCAAATTGTACTCGACGCACAGCTGGCAGTACTCGACGCCTTAAAACCGGGCATCACTTACCGGTCTATGCATCTACTGGCGGCCAAAGTAAAAGTAGAAGGTTTGAAAAAACTGGGGTTAATGAAAGGCGATACGGACGCAGCGGTGGAGGCTGGGGCACACGCTTTATTTTTTCCGCACGGATTGGGGCATCTGATCGGTCTGGATGTGCACGACATGGAAGATTTGGGGGAAGACCACGTGGGCTACGATGAGACGGTGAAACGCAGTGACCAGTTTGGCCTGGCGTATTTACGGCTGGGAAAAAAATTAAAAAAAGGTTATGCGATTACTATAGAGCCCGGTATTTATTTTATTCCGGAATTAATAGACCAATGGAAAAAAGAAGGTAAGTTTCTGGATTTTATTAATTATAAAAAAGTAAACGAATACCGCGATTTTGGCGGAATCAGGATCGAGGATAACGTAATTATTACTGCTAAAGGATATCAATTGTTAGGCGATCCGATTCCAAAAACTATCACAGAAATCGAACGGGTCATGAAATCCTGAAGAACCAGATGAAACGAAGTCTCTATATTTTAATTTTAATTTTTCTGTACGGATGCCAGTCTACGGATGACAAAGTAGTGAAGGCCACCAAAAAATTAATGACCGACTACGCGGTGGGATACGATACACTTGCGATTCCTGCTTTAGAACTTTCGTATCAAACTAATTTAAAAAACAATCAGGTCTCTCCCGACACTTTAGAACGACAGAAAGTTTTTTTTCAACAATACCAAAAAGAACTGGACAAGATTGACCCGGCCTATCTGCCCGAAGATTTGCTGCAGGATTTTGAACTCCTGTCTTTTGAAATTTCGTTACAACTGGAACGTATTCAGCTCACACAAACTCATCTGGATAATTATCAAAACCGACCACTTGGAGAAAGAGGTATTTATTTTGTTCCGAACGGAAAAGCCTGGTACAGATATTATTTAAAGCGCTGGCTCATAGCGGATTTAGAACCTCAGGCGGTCATTGATTTTGGTATAAAAGAAATCAAATCCGTGCAACGGGATATTCAAAAATTGCAGCGGGATCTCGGATTCAGAACGGATACACTTGCCTTTTATGAGCATTTAAACGAACCATTATTTAAAGAAAGAAGCAAGCGAAAAATACAACGACTTTTTGAAGGAAGACAAGAGATTGTTAAAAAAAATCTACACAATGCTTTTATAAATACAGCGGTCAGTTTGCCGGATATAAGCCGTGGAACCGATCCAGAATTGAGTCAGGTGCCCGCTTATTACAATCCCGAAACAGAAACTTTTTACTATAATGTTTTTGAGCAACCCTTCAATAAAAGACTCGTCGATTTGCTTTATTTGCACGAAGCAATTCCTGGTCATCATTACCAGTTGCAGCTTGAAAAAATATACCAGGATTCGGTTCCGGCATTCTACCAATATCTGCCAAAAAGTGTGTACCGGGAAGGCTGGGCGGCTTACGTAGAAGAGTTGGGAGAAGAAATGGGATTGTACCGTACCTTGTACGATTTGATGGGAAAACACGAGTGGAATCTGGTCAGATCGGTACGCGTCGTTTTAGATGTCGGATTAAATTACCAGGGCTGGAGCGATGAGAAAGCGCTGGCATTCTGGAAAAACAATATCAATAATCAGGAAGATATTGCCCAACGGGAAATTGACCGGATCAGACGCTGGCCGGTACAGGTAATTACGTACAAATACGGAGCCGCCAGAATACTGGAAAAACGGAGAGCCGCCAGATTGAAAAGCGGATTCAACCTGAAAGATTTTCATCAAAAAATCCTGTCACGTGGAGCCGTGTTTTAGAACAGGAGTGGTTAATTTTTCTTCCACAAAATACATATCTACCGAGCCTTTATTTTTAGCTACAATCCCTCCCCGGTACTGACATTTGTAGATGTTTTTTACGTGTTTGTACGTAGCATCCGAAATATTAATTCGTCCATCTTCCCCGCTGCTTTCCATCCGGCTGGCCAGATTAACGGTATCACCCCAGATATCATAAGCAAATTTCTTTTTGCCTACAACTCCCGCGATCACCTCTCCGGTATGAATCCCGATTCGCATTCCCCAGTATTTCCGACCCTCTTGTTCTTTCAGTTTACGGCGGCTATGAATGTATTCCCGCATAGCGACCGCAGCGTTAACCGCATCCAGCGGATTGGTATTGTTGGCCGCAGGAATTCCTCCGGCACACATATAAGAATCTCCAATCGTTTTTATTTTCTCCATGTTATTCTGTTCCATAATTTCATCAAATTTCATGAAACAGATATTGAGTTCTCCGATCAGCTCATCCGGTTCCATCTCTTCCGCCGCCGAGGTAAAAGCAGTAAAGTCAGAAAAAAGAACAGAAACCATTTCGTAATTCCTGGGGGTTGCTACTCCGGTCTCTTTGAGTTCACGGGCCGTTTCTGCGGGTAAAATATTAAGGAGAATTTCCTCCGCTTTTTGCCTTTCCTGTTCTACTTGCTGGTGACTTTGTTCGATTTCGACTTTCTGATTTTCGATTTGTTCGTTTTGCTGCGCCAGTCTCAGATTGGCGCTGCGAAAATAAAACAGCCCTGCCAGAATCATCAGTAAAATCAGAAAACCAATTCCGGATAAGACGTAAATACTTTCCAGTTCTGCCTGTCTTTTTTCGAGATTCAAACGATCCAATTCCTGCCGCTGAGTCAGTAGATTTTTATCTTTAGTGAGCAGATCTTTAGCTTTTTTGAGCACCTCATTTTCTTTGGATAAATTTTGTTGTTTAAGCCGTTCCAGTTCTTCTTTTTGACGGAGTTCACTGAGGGCCCGTTCCTGTTGTTCTGTTGCCAATCGTTGTGCGGTGAGGCGCAGGGTTTGCTCTGTTCGTTCCGCTTCCAGCGCTCTATTTCGCATCGCTCCCTCCTGAATCGCCCGTTCCTGTTGCAAACGAATCAGTTCGTTTTCTTTTGTTTTATTTTCCAGTTGCAACTTTTCAGATTCCAGCGAAATTTTATCTTTTTCCAGATTAAGTTGTCTGATCATCAAATTTTGAATATCCTGCTGAACCATCACTAACTGCATTTCCTTTTCCGAGCGATTGAGCAAAAACTGTTGTTGCAATAAATCCTGCTGGCGCTTCCGGTCTTCGAGCAGAAAGGAATCCCGGAGCAGGAGGTGACGCTGGTAAAAGTCAAGCGCAGATTCGTACTGATATAATTTTTCGTCAATATTTCCAGCGGTCACGTAGATATCCGCCAGGAGTTTTTGGTTATTATTTCCAGTGGCAATTTTTTGCGCTTCGTCGATTGATATTTTGGCATTATAAATATCATTTTCATTCAAGTAAATAACAGAAAGAGTATAGATCAGACTGGCCATTTCCTGGTTGGGATCTTTATTTTTCCGCAGAATTTTTTCTGCCTGTCGCAAATAGCTGATGGCTTCTTTGGAACGTTTCAGATTATGGTAGGTGATTCCGATATTGGTCATCAGTGCTGCCTGGTCCACGTATGGTTTTTTTTCGCAGATCGACTTGGTTTGTTTAAAATAGTCCAGTGCTTGATCGTGATTTCCGAGGATACTGTTGATGTAACCAATATTGTTAATAATGGTTGCTATCGCGGCGGGATCGTTTTTAGGCGTAATGATTTCTTTTATTTTTTCATTGTACACCAGTGCTTCGTTGAGCATACCCGCACCTTTGTAAAGGTTGACGATCTGCTGGTAAAGTCCTACCTGCGCGTCATCATTCTGCTGCGCCGAATACAGTGTTTCCAACGCTTCAAAATAAATCATAGCGCTGTCTGGTTGTCCCGTCAGAAAATAATTTTCTCCGATTTTTTTGTAGAGTGTAGTTCCTTCGGATAATTCAAAGTCATCACCGATAATCTCTACTGCCCGCTGGTAATAAATTTTCGCCTGATCATTGAGGTTTTCCAGTTGATAAATATCTCCCATCTGAATCATCATCTCATAGTGCATCATCTGGTTATCCTGTTCATCCCGGCGCCCCTCTCTGATTACCTGCAGGGCGTAGCGCAGAGCGGTCGGCAGGTTGCCTTGTTTTTTTTCAAAATAAGACAACTCCGCCAGCGTACGCTGGATGGCCCAGGTATCATTGATAGAGTTCGCAATGTTATAAGCATTTTTCAGCAGAACCCGTACAGAATCCGGATCTTCTACCTTCCGGGATTGATCCAGCAAGATGAAGACCGACGTACTTTCCGACCAGTCGAAATCTTCTTCTTGCGCCGTACAAAAACAGGTGAGCAAGCAGCAGATAAAAAGCAAGACAATTTTAATCGTTGTTTTCAAAATGTTTGTTTACTGCATCCGGTAGCTCATACCGAGCCGGATGGTCCTTGCCTCCTGTGGGTTGTAGAGCAGATCATCAAAGGTCCCCGTTGCTCCGATCCCGCCATAGTAGGCATTAAAAATATTCCTTACTTTTACAAAAGCGTTAAAACTCGGACTGAGTTGTAACCGTCCCATGGCATCCATGCTAAAATAACCAAAACTGGTAAATTGGCGCGTATTCACATCCGTAAAATTTCGATTGTTCCAGTCGTCCGCAAAAATGCAATTCAGATGGACGTAAAAACGGTCAAACAACTCAAAGGAGGCCTGCAATTGCCCCGAGAAATCAGGTTGCATCCGGACCCTGTCCAACTCTCCGCCGTCAAAAGGTAAAATTTCTCTGCCTCTGCTAAAATTCAAGTTCATAGCCACGTCCAGATTCCAGTACGGCCAAAGATTGTCCCACTTGATCGTGGCTTGACCACCGTATAAAAGTATCTCCGACAGATCATCGTTGGCAAAACCGATCACAGCTTCGATATTTTGTGGATTAGAAAAATCAATATCAAAAAACGGAGAAATAAAATTACTAGTCTGATTCAAAAAAACATTAAAATCTGTTCTGATATTTTTGTTTATCCGGTAGCGCAATCCTATGTCTGCACTCCTGGTTCTTTCCGGCTTCACCTCAAATGGATTAGTCTCAAAGTCCGTAAAATTTGTTTCCCGAATTAGAAATGTATTGGCTCCATAGAAAGGAGAAGGTAATCTGAACGCGGTGGCCGCCGCTCCGTAAATTTTTGTTTTTTCGTTTAATTTGTATAAAATAGCGACCCTGGGATTAATCGTCCTGACCCCATCCGCATCAAAAGGGCTAAGGTCAGAGAAAGAATCGTACCGGATACCAGCGACTACGTTTAACTTTTTTAAGGTTAAATATATCTGAGAAAACACGCCCCAGCTACCGAGAAAATTATCGTCCACAAATACGGGTCCACCCACAAAAACAACGGAGGTATCCGTTGTGATGATCCGGTCCCGGGAGTTGGGATTTTGAAGGAAGTTAATTTGGGGTTGATAGAAACTTCCGGCGAGATTTATCCCAATGATCGCTTCTACATTTTTTATGGGTCTGACGTTAAAAAGCTGTTCTAATCGTATGTCATCAGAGGCAGCATACTGATACCGCCGACCGGAAAAAAAGCGATTAAAATTATCATTATTAATAGAATCCCTCAACTCCGGAAATGGCTCCAGAAATGTATTTACATAAAACTTAAGCAATCTGGATAACGCATTATCGACGTAGATAGTAGACGAATTATTATCTGCCCGGTAACCGATATAATTAATGTTGGTATTGATGCCCCATTTCGGAGTTCGGCGATTGAATCCAAAGTTTACCGTATTGATGGTTTCACCGGTAAAGGTAGAAGGATCTGCGTACGACACGGCTAATGGATTAAGTCCAATTGCACTGTGATCCCGGCGATACATTTTGCTAAAAGAAAAATTCAGGGAACGATATTTCAGTTGCACGCCCAGCGATTTACTGAGGTGTGGCAGATCACTGATAACAATCTGATTGGCGCTACCGCTGTAATTTGGGTTTTGCAAAAAACTGGTATCCTGCGCCCCGCTGTAACTGAGCGGGTTGTACAAGTCGGGCGCATCCAGGTCTACCCTCCATTTATCAAATTCTGTGGTACTTCCGTAAACTGAAAATTTCAGAATCCGTTTTCCTTTGCCGATTTTCCCACCAAACATCACACTGAGGTGATTGTATTGATTGCTGCCGATACTCAGGTCTGCCTGTGCGTAGATGGGCCGTTCTGTCTGCGAGGTGATGATATTGATGACGCCCGCCGAGGCATCCGCCCCGTAGATGGACGCTCCGGGTCCAAAGATAATTTCAATACGCTCTGCCTCTTTGATGGGCAACTGCGCGCCGATAGCCATGCCACTCACCACAAAAGGTTTGACAGGAAGATCGTTGATCAGAATTTTGGTGTAACCATTTCCCAGAAGTCCCCGCATGACAAAAGTTTCGCCCTCGAGGGCAGACCCCGGCTGGGAAACCCTGATTCCAGGAACAGTTTTAAGGACATCCACCAGCGTGGTGTAATTATTTTTAAAAATCTCTTCGCGAGTTACAACGTGGATGGTGAAGGGCAGTTCCTCTACCGATTGCAGCGTCCGGCTGGCCGACAAAACGCGCTGTTCGTTTTCACCGGGAGGATGAATCTTGACATCACTCTGTCCCAAACGGTCAAAAGAAAGCAAATCTCCGGAGGGTTCCTGAGCAAGAAGATTCGCGAAAAAAAATAAACAAATAAATATCAGGTAATTTTTCATAGCAGATTAAATCAGGAGCAAGATAGTTTATTTTCTTTACCGTCTGCGGAGATGAGGTGATCCAGCCGGATGAGCTGGCCATCTTCCAATTTCAGATATTCCGCTTTTTCTTTGGTGAAAACGTCTGCGATTTTAGTAATCACGTGCACCTGCTCTTCCGCTGAATTCCGGTAGACGATTTCACATTCTTTTTTTTGCATGACTAGCAAGACCAATTCATCGTAATAGTTACAGTCGATTGGATGATATTTGTTTTCTGACATATTTGATCAGTTTTAGCATAATAATTGATTGATAATTCAGGTACACCCTGTTTCCATCATTAAGAACTTGTCTACACTTCCATTATTTGGCTGCAATTGGCAAATTTTATTTAAAATCATCCACTATGGATCAATTTGCATTTTTACAGACGTCTATAAATGTAATAAAAAGAAAGATTTTTAAAGTAAGTCCGCTGACAAATAATCACTTAAAGGTAAATACCAACCTTAAATATACAGAATGGACCGGACAAATAGACGATAATTGGCACAATGCGGATAATTGGTCCGATGGTCTTCCTTTCAGATATCTGCACGCTTTTATTCCCCGGGTGCCCAGGGGAAATCATTTTCCACAAATTGCCGAGGCCTGTCAAATCGAGTTTACCATCAAAAATGAAGGGATTATTGCTAACCGGGAAAAAGTTGAGGTCACCAAGAACGGATTGCTCCAGAATTTTGGTATTCTGAAAATTGAAGAAAAAGGGGAACTCCATAATCGTGGCAAACTGATTAATCATGGTACCCTGAGAAACGCTGGGAAAATAAATTCACAAAATATCTTTTGCAACCTGCATATTATAGAAAACACGGGGATCATCAGCAAAGAATCCCGTATTCTACAACTTTCTAACCTGATAAATTCAGAAATAAATCCATTATCTATTCTTGAAAATATCAAAAACCAGCCGCTGACAAACGTACGAAAGTGATCCTATCCACATTATGAATAAAAACAATTTAAAAAATATTTTGTCAAAAGTAGGATTTTTAAATTTGTATTTTTTATATTTGTGCCTATTGTGATTAACACATCCTACTTTTTCTCTTAACGGACTTTCACAAAAAGCAAAATATAACCTACCTGCAAGAACGCAACGACTACGAATATCGTGTCCGTTGCATTGCATTTAATTCTAAAAACCTGACCGATGTAACTTCCGAGGGGAGTTACCACTACCGAATTTTAAAGTTTTCAAAATACCTGTTTTGAATATTATTGTCGTAAGACAATTAATATGCCTGTTGAATTTGAAGTTGAAGTTGAATGATCCCGATCCGTTTTTGTGGCTGCAAACACAAAAGCAGGATTACTTTAAATGCTTCATTCCGCTTCTTTAAATCTGGTTGTATGACCGGGCCACACACTACTATTTAGTTAAATAAGTAATTATTTCCAACCTGGGAAATAATCGTCTTAGTCGATTGATATAGTCGTTAGTGCCTGGCATGTAGTCAGCAAATTCACAAACCGAACTGTAAAAAACGATTATGAAAAGGATTATTACCCATTTGTGTTTGATTTTTCTCTGTGCTCAAATCAACGCCCAAACTTCCCCTGTTACTTACACCGCCATGGATACCGTCCCCCCTTATCAGGACTATTTCCTATTTGGTTCCAACCTCGGCTACTATTCTCCCTGGGACGACAAACAACTAGCCGATATCGCCGCCGGTGATAAGACCAAGAGAATCGAAGGAGTTGGTGTTAATTCACTCCGTCCGACCCTGCCACATAAGTTCCTGCAACGCTGGGGCCTCGAAAATAAAATTGACGAATTTGAACATTATACCAGCTTGGGTATCGTCAACAATACCGTTTTTATTGGGTATCCTTCCGACGATCAGAGAGACTGGACCGAATACTGTCCGGACGATCCTTCTCAAGTATTCAAAAGATTGTACCGTGATATCTGGGACAACGGAGAAAACGGAACGCCTATCAATGACGAAAATTACTACGCTAAATATTTGTGGGATATGGTTCACCTTTACAAAGACCACGTAAAATTCTGGGAAATCTGGAACGAACCGGACCTCGCAGAATCAGACCTCGCCTGGCGACAACCCGGTGATCCGGAAGGTAGCTGGTGGGATACCGATCCACAACCCTGTGAATTCAAACTGCACGCCCCCATTTATTCTTATATCCGGATGTTGCGGATCAGCTACGAAGTCATCAAATACATTGACCCTGATGCGTACATCGCCGTAGGAGGTCTGGGATATCCCAGCTTTCTGGATGCCATCATGCGGAATACCGATAATCCGAACGGAGGTGGCACCAGCCCCAATTATCCACTCAACGGAGGTGCCTACTTTGACGTAATGAGTTTTCATTCTTACCCACACATCGACGGTAGTCTCCGCGACTGGAACAACGATCTGGGTGATTTTGACTATTACCGTCATTCAGACGCCGCGGTAGATGGATTAATTACCAAAAAAAATGAGTTTGAAGCAGTATTGCATAACTATGGTTATAATGGCCGGAATTATCCGGAAAAGGTATTTATCGTTACCGAAACCAATATTCCAAGTAAGCAATTTGATAATTATATCGGTAGTGAAAAAGCACAGCGTAATTATCTGATCAAGAGTATTGTGGCGGCTCAGCAAAATGATATTCAACAATTGTGTATTTACGATCTGGGTGAAAAAGAACTGGAATCCGAAGCCCGTGGTGCGTTCGATATGATGGGACTTTATGAAAGCCTCGAAGAGACTCCTCCTTACCAGCAAAAAGCAACCGATGGTGGAATTGCCTATAAAACTACGTCTGATCTTTTAAAATTCCTGCGTTATGACCCGGAGCGGACCACCGCCCTGAATTTACCTGCCGGAATCAGAGGGGGTGCCTTCAAAAATCCTTTTGTGGAAGAGTATACCTACGTACTGTGGGCGGAAACACAACACGATCAGAGCGAATGGGTAGCGGAAATTCCGTACCTCCTGCCACCCGTATTATTGCACGATGAGGTAAAGATCTTTGACTGGGATCACTCCCGAACCGGTGAAATAACTACGGTGCGGGCAGCACAGGGCATTTCCATTGGAGCCTCTCCCGTCTTTATCCAGCCATCTACTCAGGTTATTTTGCCGGTAGAATTAATTGCCTTCCGCGGTTACCGTGATAACGCGGACGTGATTCTGGAATGGGTAACAGAATCGGAGGAAAACAACGATCGCTTTGTGGTAGAACATAGCGCCGACGCCCGTAATTTTGAAGCCATCGGTGAACGGCCCGGAGCCGGGACGACCAACGAAACACAGTATTATACTTTCAAGCACCACCGGGCCATCCGTGGAAATAATTATTACCGTCTCAAGCAGATAGATACGGATGGTAGTTTTGAATACAGCGAAGTGGTCGTCGTGGAAATTCAATCCGGAGATTTGTTTACAGTTCGTCCCACGCAGGCGGACGACGAGATTCACGTAGAATTTTACGATTTTTATGATAAAGATATTGAACTCGCTGTCTTTGATGTACTTGGGCGTAAAAGGATGGATGAGGTTTTACCAGCCGGCAGAAATGC
Organism: uncultured Saprospiraceae bacterium; assembly: GCA_937921555.1. Classification (GTDB taxonomy): domain Bacteria; phylum Bacteroidota; class Bacteroidia; order Chitinophagales; family Saprospiraceae; genus JALZUU01. Next base: position 21,231 of record CAKZUV010000295.1, on the reverse strand, counting down.
GATCTCTATTGATATTGATAAACTGGATACCGGACATTATTTTATCAGAATGAAAGTAAAAGGGGAAGATTACTTTACCCGTAGATTTTTAAAGGTGAAACTTTAAGGAATGTTCTACCAGTATAAAAACCCCCGTTCGGTTGATCGAACGGGGGTTTTTCTTTTTCGGCTTCCTTGCGTAAAGAAAAGGAGGTGCGGGATGTCAAATGACAGGCTTGATGGTACGGTATCGTTTTCGTAGCTTTGTTAGCAAACCACTTAATTATGAATCGTATTATTTTTTTGTTAGGAATGCTGCTGTTTCCGTTTTTTATTTCGGCTCAGACGCACACCCCGCTTTTTCCCGATCTGACGGATGAAGCACTTTTTGATGCGATTCAAGATACCTATACGCCAGGCAATGTACTGTCTTATGGAATGGCCCGTGATACGATGTTTTCCAAAATTTATAATAACAACGACAGTCTAAGTTGTGTCTATAGTGGTCACCAGATTTATCTCAACCCGAATGAAGATCCTACCCAGGCAGCCTTTATGAACGGTGCGAGCAACGGCATCAACACCGAACACACGTATCCCCGTTCCAAAGGAGCAGAAGATGGCAACGCCCGTAGTGACATGCACCATCTTTTCCCGACGCGGATACTCGTCAATTCGGCGCGTGGCAGTTTTCCTTTTGCAGACATTGCAGATAATGTTACAGAAAGCTGGTTTCGAAATAATTCTTCGCAAAGCAGTATTCCTTCACCGGCCATTATCGACGAATTCAGTGAGTCACGCAACGGTAGTTTTGAACCCCGGGAAGACCATAAAGGAAATGTAGCTCGTGCTGTTTTTTATTTTTATACCATCTATCGCAATCAGGCGAATAGTGCAGATCCTAATTTTTTTGAAACACAGCGCGCCACACTTTTGCGCTGGCACCAGGAAGATCCTGTCGATCAAAAAGAATATGATCGTACTTTTCAAATCGCCGATTATCAGTCTGATAAACCCAATCCCTTTATTCTTGATACATTGTTGGCCTACCGGGTTTATTGTACAGATGATACGGGGGGCGTTTGTGGTTTGACGGTCCCGACGAGTACCACCGATTTACCGGGGTTCTATCTGGGACAAAACTTACCGAATCCAACAACGGGTGTTACCCGGATTCCTTATACACTGGGAGCCACGGCGAGCGTACAACTACGAATATTTGATCTGCTGGGAAATTTGGTAAAGACCGTCGTCGACGATGTTACCCAACCTGCTGGTGATTACGAAACTGCAGTGAAATTAAACCAGTCGGGTGTTTATTTTTATGAATTAGTAGTCAGAACGGATCGTGGACAGCAACGATTCGGACAAAAACTGGTAGTGGCTCAATAGCGTAAATGATCAATCCGTCTGCTGTTCTGACAGTATTTTTATTCTTCTTTTAAATTTGAGAAGCTGCTCCTCATCTCCTGATTCTGAATTTTATCAACCTGTTCTCATTGGTTGTCCTCCCGTTTTTCCCGCGAATTAACTTGCAGATGACAAAATCATCCAACTCAGCATACCATAGAATCCGTACCTTTGTTTTGTGCATAAGTCAATCATAAAAAAAATTAACAATGAATAAATTATTATTTTCAACGCTATTATTATTTTCTTTTACTTTTTTCTTTGTGTCTTGTGACAAAGACGAGGAACCCGAACCGGATGCAATTGAATTCGACTATCGCGCGCAAGTTAACTCTCCGAGTACAGCCGACAAACACGTAGGCGATTCCATTCACATTCACGTTGACTTTGAAAGTCAAACGGGAGAGACAGTCCACCACGTCAATGTAAAAATCTACAACAAAGCGGATGCTTCTCAGGTGATCTACGATTTGCCCATTGATGCTCACGTACACGCGGAAGAGGGAATTTACGAATACCATGACGACTTTCCACTGACCGCAGAAAAAGGAGTAGCGGCCCACTCCGACTGGATTCTGGAAGCAAAGGTCTGGGGACATGAAGCCGGAAAAGCAGAAATGATTGAGTCTATCGAATTTCACGTTCATCCGGAATAAAAGACACAAAAAACACATAATTACCAACAAAGAAAAAGGGTTGTCAACATCACGCTGACAACCCTTTTATATTTTTTATAAAACTCAGACAGAAACTGCTCCTCTAACCATTCATCGACGTCAAAAACTCCTCGTTTGTCTGCGTATGTAACATGTGCTTGCGCAGGAATTCCATTGCTTCGTCCGGCTTCATATCTGACAAGTGCTTACGGAGGATAAACATCCGCTGCAAAGTTTCTTTATCAAACAGCAAGTCTTCGCGACGCGTACTCGACTTGGTAAGGTCGATAGCGGGGTAGAGACGCTTGTTGGCCAAAGAACGATCCAACTGTAATTCCATGTTACCCGTACCTTTAAATTCTTCGAAGATCACCTGATCCATCTTGGAACCTGTATCAATCAGCGCCGTAGCCAGAATCGTTAGAGAACCACCATTTTCAACATTACGCGCCGCACCAAAGAATTTTTTCGGCTTGTGCAAAGCGTTTGCTTCCACACCACCCGACAATACTTTTCCACTTGCTGGTGCCACGGTGTTATAAGCCCGTGCTAATCTCGTGATCGAATCGAGAAGGATCACCACATCGTGACCACATTCTACCAGTCGCTTGGCTTTTTCGAGCACTATGTTTGCGACTCTTACGTGGTTATCCGCCGGCTCATCAAACGTTGATGCCACTACTTCCGCGTCCACGTGACGTTTCATATCTGTTACCTCTTCCGGGCGTTCATCTACTAGCAAAACCAGTAAATAACATTCAGGATGATTTTTTGCAATTGCATTAGCAACATCTTTTAATAAAAACGTCTTACCCGTTTTGGGTTGTGCCACAATCAAACCACGCTGCCCTTTTCCGATGGGAGAGAAAAGATCAATCATTCGTTCTCCGTAATCCTTACCATTACCTTTAGCATCTGTTAGCTGAAATTTTTCGTTTGGAAATAATGGCGTCAGATAATCGAATGGTACCCGGTCTCTTACCTGTTGTGGTTCGAGGCCATTGATATTCGATACTCTTAATAAAGCAAAATATTTTTCTCCTTCTTTTGGCGGACGAATTGCCCCTTTGACGGTATCTCCGGTTCTGAGTCCGAATAATTTAATTTGACTGGGAGAAACATAAATATCATCGGGAGACGTTAGGTAGTTATAGTCGGAAGAACGTAAAAAACCGTAACCATCCGGCATCATTTCCAGAATTCCTTCTCCTTCAATAATACCATCTAACTCAATATCAAATTTGTTTGGGTCCGGTGCTTCGGGTGCTTCCCGGCGGTCGTCGCGGGAGTCTCTGCGATCGCGGTCACGGTCATCCCGCCGGTCCCGGCGGTCATCCCGGTCGCGGCTATCGCGACTGTCTCTGCGGTCGCGGTCGTCCCGGTCGTCCCGATCATCCCGGCGGTCGCGGCGATCATCCCGGTCGCGGTTATCCCGACTATCTCTTCGATCGCGGTCGTCCCGGTCATCGCGGTCATCCCGCCGGTCACGGCGATCATCCCGGTCTCGGTTGTCCCGGCTTCGATTATCTCTATCAGTGGAACGACGAGTGGCCATTTTACGATCTCCGTAATTTCGATTGGAAGACCTTTCCTCAGAATCATCACCATCTGATTTTGTCGATTTTGAAATCGGCTTGGCGCGCTCGGCCACTTTTTCTTTCTTCACCTCTTTTTTGCTACTATCGTCTTTACCTACCGCCTGCTCGTCGAGGATTTTATAGATGAGTTCTTTTTTGGTCAATTTTTTATACCCTTTCAATCCCAGTTCTTCCGCCAGGTCTTTTAGTTCGGGTACCAGCATATCATTTAGCTGCAAAATGTCGTACATACAAGTGTTTTTTAAGAAAAGTAATTATTCAATTATTGTTAGATTAGCTTAGCCCGGTATCGTGCTATAATTATTTTCACGTTATTTGATAATAATATCTTTGTTTTGATAAGTTTGTGAGCAAAGCTACAGGCTTTAATTTGCTCATTTATTCTATTTATAATCCCAGTGGAGAAATGTTAAGGGTCAATTTAAAATAAGGTCTGAATCAATTACTTTACGACTAAACGGGCAACTAAAAAATTATTTATGCTGAACATAATGTTTTTTTCAGAGGCGAATAGTAAAAATAGAAGAAGTAATCAAATGTTGTAAGTTATTCTTTTGCTGATCCTAAGTATGGAACTGTTGACCTGCCTGTGCGCGTTATTTATTTTAATAAAACCTCAAATTTGTAAACCTTTGAACCTCTAAGGAGGTATAATATAAAGAGGAATAGTAAAAAGTGGGAATTAAAGGGAATACTACTTAAACATGTTTAAGCTCGATAATATTCGGGAATTAATGCTGAAAAAGTAAAAAACAGGCGTGATTAACTTTCTTACGGCGTAAAAATACACAATATTTTATAAATCCAAATATTATCTTTGCAAAAAGAAACGATAATTTTTCTACAAAGTTCTGTTAAATGCCATTTTATCACTATTTATAACTATATATTTTAATGTTAACCATAAAATTTATTAGAGAAAACCAGGATTTACTGGTTGAAAGACTACAGGTTCGAAACCTGAAAGCGGACGAAACGAAGGAAATGCTCACCAATCTGATCGCCCTTGACGATGAAAGACGGGATAATCAAACCCAAAACGATCAGATTTTATCCGAAAATAACAAAGCGGCCAAATTAATTGGACAGCTATATAAAGAAGGTAAAAGAGACGAAGCGGAACAACTGAAAGCCCAGGTAGCCGAAAGAAAAGAAAAAACCAACGTGCTGCAGGAACGTCAACACGTCGTTCAGCAGGAAATGGAAAATTTATTACTCAACTTACCGAATATACCCCATCCTTCCGTTCCGGCTGGTAATACGGATGAAGATAATGAATTATACAAGCCGTGTGCTACTCCGCTGCCCGTTCTGGCTGAGGGTGCCGTGCCACACTGGGATCTGGTCCAGAAATACAATCTGATTGATTTTGAACTTGGTGTAAAAATTACCGGTGCCGGATTTCCACTTTTCCGGGGTAAAGGTGCCAGACTGGAAAGAGCTCTTATCAATATGTTTCTGGATGAAGCCGCCGATGCCGGATTTGAAGAAATTGTTCCTCCACTGATGGTCAACGAGGCCAGCGCCAGAGGCACCGGACAACTCCCGGACAAAGAAGGACAGATGTACTACATGGAAAAAGATGACTTATATCTGATTCCAACCGCCGAAGTTCCCATCACCAATATTTACCGGGACGTAATTTTAGATGAAAAAGATTTTCCAATAAAATTAACGGGTTACACGCCCTGCTTTCGGCGCGAAGCGGGCGCCCACGGAAAAGATGTCCGTGGCCTCAATCGAGTCCATCAGTTCGACAAAGTAGAAATTGTACAAATTGAACACCCTGACAAATCTTACGATACATTGATGGAAATGCTCGCCCACGTAGAGGGGTTGCTGCAAAAACTCGAACTTCCTTACCGGATTCTGCGACTCTGTGGTGGTGATTTAGGCTTTACTTCTGCCTTGACTTTTGACTTTGAAGTGTACAGTGCGGCTCAGAAAAGATGGCTGGAAGTCAGCTCCGTTTCTAATTTTGAGACCTTTCAGGCCAACCGACTGAAGCTACGCTTTCGCGGCGAAAACAAAAAAATGCAGCTTGCGCATACCCTCAATGGCAGTGCACTGGCACTGGCCAGAATCGTCGCGGCACTTTTGGAAAATAATCAAACGGAAGAGGGAATCAAAATACCCGAGGCACTGCAAAAATATACCGGCTTTGCCATCATTAAATAATAGAATACCTTTGTACCCGAACCATGAATACCTGATAAACGTTAAAAATAATAACGTAATAATAATGTGACTTAGAAGACGATTTACGGTCAGATAAATAACAGAAGGTGTTAATATCAAGACACCACCGTTTTTAAAGTAAAAATTTAATATTTAAATAATAAACTTTATTCTTTTTCAGAACAAGGTTTAATAAAAAAAGAGCTTATGTTTAGCATGGATTACATGATTTATTACGCAATTGCCGGGGTCATGACTATGATCGGCGCGGCTGTGAGCGGACGCCTGAAAGCAAAATTTGCCAAATACACTAAGGTGCCTCTGAGAAAAGGACAAAGCGGAAGAGATATTGCCGCTGAAATGCTGGCATTTTACGGGATTAATGACGTTAAGATTGTTCGTGGTCAGGGCGTCCTGACCGACCATTATAATCCGTTGACCAAAACTGTTTCTTTGAGTCCGGAGGTGCACGATGGCCGTCACGTAGCCGCTGCCGCCGTAGCGGCTCACGAATGCGGACACGCCGTACAGCACGCAGAAGCTTATTCGTTTTTGACGCTGCGGTCCAAGCTAGTCCCCATGGTAAAAGTCGCTTCGATTGCGCAGGGATACGGACTGATGATTGCGCTGATGCTGGCGGGTAGTATTCCACAATTATTACTGGCAGTGATCATTGCTTTTGCCGTAACTACATTGTTTGCTTTTGTAACCTTACCCGTTGAGTTTGATGCGAGTAAGCGGGCGCTGGTTTGGCTGGACGAAAGTGGAGCCACTGCCGGAGCAGAACAGGAAGGAGCAAAAGATGCACTTTGGTGGGCCGCCATGACGTATGTTTCTGCCGCTTTATCTTCGCTGGTAATTCTGGTTTATCTAATTTTCCGTTACGCAGGAAGCAACCGATAAGAGATCATACCGGAAAAATGATTTTTAATAAATTTAAATTCCGGACAAAGCGTTTTTGATAAAATTAAAAAAAATTAAAACCCTGAAAACTGAGTGGTCAGTTTTTAGGGTTTTATTTTGTTCCTCGCTGATTTTAATATAACTTAGCAATCCGAAAAATCGACATAATTTTTTCACTAATTTGCTGTAGAATGGCAGAACATTAGGAATGCTTTTTGCAAACCTAGTACCTGCCACCAGGAAGGGATATCCCGAATTTTACAGCTCCAAAAAGCACTATGAGTATCAAGAAGAAACGATTTGTCTTTACAGAATTTAAGACGCTGCAACACATTAGTTTTGAGAAACTGGAAAAAGTTTGCGACAAACTTTTCGTACTAATTCGACCACAGGAACAACAAATTCCTTTTCCGCTGGTTTTAGCTATGCAACGAATGGGAAAGAACGCCAAATGGATTGTCGCTAAAGCCACGGACAGTGGATCACTGGAATTTCATCTTTCTTTTTTATTAGGAAAACTGGATGAAAAACTGAGTGAAGAAATTGAATTTGCACTTTTGTCCGGATCTACCAACCTTGATCCCGTGATCGATTTTATCAATCAAAGTGGCAGAAGTTGCCTCCGGGTAACGGTCGAAGAAACGGAAGCAGAACTGGAAACCGAAGTTTACGAAGACGAGGCATATCTTTCAGACGAAGCACCGGAAGAGTACGAAACAGAAAGTGAAATGCAAATCGACCTCAGCGAAGGTAATACCGCTACGAAAAAAGAAAGAACTGGCCTCGGCACTGCGGTATCTGCGGAGCCAAAAGTGGTCAGCAAGGAGGATATTGAAAGTAAAGCCCTGGAAACTGTACAGCGATTACAGTATACCGGCAATCGTCCGGCGGAAGTAGTGTTACTAAGAGACTATATTGCACTCTTTCATCAGGGAATTGAGGACAATGACGGACAGGCAGATCAGATTATCAATAAATTGGTAGAAGATAAGCAGATTGAAGTTCGCAAAGGAATTATTAAATACAATTTTTAAATCATAACTATTATGCACGAAGAAGTAATAGAAATTATCGCAAAGACGGGTAAAGGAATGCACGAAACGATCGAACACCTCGAAAACGAGTTGCTCAAAGTCCGTGCGGGTAAAGCCTCTGCTTCCATGTTAAATGGTCTGATGGTCGATTATTACGGATCACCAACACCGCTTAATCAGGTGGCCAATATCATCCTTTCCGATTCCAGAACCATCAGTATTCAGCCGTGGGAAAAACCGATGATCGGCCCGATTGAGAAATCTATCTTTGAAGCCAACCTTGGTATCACGCCCCAAAATAACGGGGAAATGGTGATCCTTAATATTCCGCCACTGACGGAGGAAAGAAGAAAAGATCTGGTTAAAAAGTCAAAGTCTCTGGGAGAAGATGCAAAAGTTTCTATCCGAAATCACCGCCAGAAGGCCATGGATTTTATTAAAAAAGCGGTCAAAGATGGCTATCCGGAAGATCAGGGCAAACGCAAAGAAAACGAAGTGCAGGAATCCGTGGAAAGCTTTAATGCTAAAATCGGAAAGATGATTGAGGCGAAGGAAAAAGATATTATGACGATATAGGTTTACTTGTTTATTTGTTTAATCGTTTCGACTTTATAATATGAATGATTGGTTTTTAAGATTTGAACATTTTAATAATAAACCGTTCAGTACACATGCCTCAAGTCTTTAACCTAACTTTGGAAAAAAAGCTAAACGATTAAACATTATAAACGATTAAACACTCTAATATTAGGAAGCTGTTGGCTTCTCTTCAACGTGAATACTAACACAATACTGCCGAATGCACTAACTACTTCGTCTTCCTATTTATTTGAAAAATCTTCAGGCAAGGACCGCTTCTCACGTAGAGCCGGTCCTTTTCTATGCGTACCAGTTGATTTTCGCCGGGTGGCAATTGCAAGTCCATTGAGCGGGTTTGTAAGGATTTCAGATTAAAAACATTCAGTTTTTCGTCTTGCCAGTAAATTAATTGCTGATCGATTACCTGAAATTGTCTGAGTCCTTTTACGTCGATGGTTTTGGTATAATTGCCAAATAAATCAAAGACCAGAATTCCCGTTTCGGGGTCGTTGATGTACACCGCGTTATTTCTTTCTAAAATAAAATTGGGGGATAATGTTTTTCCCAGAACGAGGCTGATATTATTACTTTCCTGAACGATGTTTCCGCTACGGTCTATTTTTTTCAGGTTAAATTTCAGATCATCATAAATCCAAAGATTGTTATCACTGGAAATTCCTACCGCCGGCACGTCAATTACATCCAGATTAAAAAGGTCAAAGGAACTGGTTTCACTCAGCGTCCGGTCCAGTAAGATTACCCGCCGGAAATCCGGATAAAACAACAACAAGTTGAACGGATCGGTCGCATCAATAAAAGTTAGATTTCCCAGGGTATTATTGTTATAACGAAATTGTATTTTACTTTCCGGGGTATATTTGATCACCTCGTTTGTTTTGGTGACCGTATAAACATTGCGGAGCTGATCGGTGGTAAAAATGGGGGAAGAAATATCCAGCGTGTACAATAAAGTATAATCCAGTGGTTTGGACTCCGGTTGTGCCAAAACCAGCAGCGGCAACAATCCCGCCACTAACATTACCCAATATTTAATCCTTGATAATCTTTCCATTTTCATTTTCAAAAAATCTAATCACTAATTCTTTTCCATCAAATACTGCGTACGAACAAGTGTGCAGCCATTCTCCCAGGTTAATATAACGTCCTGGCGACCGGTTTAGCGCACAATCAATGGTTAAATGCCGGTGTCCGAAAATAAAATAGTCAATTGGAGGTGTTGCGGGATAATTATTGGCAAAAATTGCCAGCCATTCTTTGTCTTTCCCCTTAAAAGACGGAATTCCGTGTTCCATTTCGCGACTTTTTCCGGAAGAAAACTGCATGAGCCAGAGCGCAAAATTCGGGTGCAGGCGTGCGTACAACCACTGGCAGAGGGGATTGGATAGTACTTTTTTCAAAAATTTATAGCCATGATCTCCGGGGCCCAGACCGTCGCCGTGGCCGATAAAGAAGTTTTTCGTTCCCAATTTTCGGACAATGGGTTCCCGGTAGATTGGAATATCGAGTTCTTTTTCAAAATAATCAAACATCCACATATCGTGGTTGCCCGTAAAAAAGAAGATCTCAATTCCTTCGTCGCGCAAAGCCCTCAGTTTGCCAAACAAACGAATATACCCTCTCGGGACCACCGTTTTATATTCAAACCAAAAATCAAATATATCGCCTACCAGGTAAATCGCCAGCGCATCCACACGTATCATTTCCAGCCAGCGTACTATTTGTTTTTCCCGCTCCCGGCTCGTCAATTTGCCATCCGACCCCAGATGAAAATCCGAGGCGAAGTATATTTTATCTTTCTTCATTTATATAATTAGCTGGTTGGCCTTCCTTCTGTCGTGTGAATTTACTTTTTGGGAATTGTCTGCACCTAACAAGCTACGCAGCAACCTGTCTTATACTTAAAATTCTTTCACTTAAACCTTAATAAGCACTACCTTTGCACGTAAAATTTGTTAGCAAACAAAACCCTAAATTAAAAATATTTTATCAACTGATAATACAAACTAAAAAATGAATTTAGATTTATCCGGAAAGAATGCCCTGGTCTGTGGTGGCAGCAAAGGAATCGGTAAGGCAACGGCCATCGAACTGGCGTTGCTTGGTGCCAATGTGACAATCGTTTCCCGCAGCGCGGAGGCACTGAGCGATACGGTCAACGAACTGGCCATTATTGCCAAGAATCAGGACCACGATTTCCTCGTGGCAGATTTTACCGATCAAACAGATTTGAAAAAGAAGATTGCCGGACTGCTGCTCATCAAACCCATTCATATTTTAATCAACAATACGGGCGGACCACCATCGGGTCCAATTCTGAATGCCACACCGGAGGCTTTTCTGGCCGCCTTCAACAATCATCTGATCTGCAATCAACTACTGGTCACCACAGTCGTCAAAGGTATGATCGACAATAATTATGGCCGGATTATCAATATTATTTCTACTTCTGTCAAACAACCCATTACGGGACTGGCCGTTTCCAACACGATTCGCGGAGCGGTTGCCAACTGGTCAAAAACAATGGCGAACGAACTTGGCCCGCACGGCATTACGGTCAATAATGTACTCCCCGGTTCTACTTCCACCGGACGTCTGGAAGATATTTTTAAGGCCCGGGCAATCAAAAATGGAACTTCCCGGGACGAAGAGGCGGAAAAAATGAGAAAGACGGTTCCGCTCGGACGGTTTGCAACGCCTGCCGAGATTGGCTCCGCCGTGGCTTTTCTGGCTAGTCCAGCGGCTGCGTATATTTCAGGGACCAATCTGGTGGTGGACGGTGGACGGACGAAGTCTTTGTAGGGGTTTGTTTTTAATGGGTTTTTAACGAATAATGTGGGAATTGTGGAAATTATAAGAGTGAAATATGTGTTGGTTGTAGTGGAAAAGGGAAATGATTTTTGGCGATTAGGGGTTAATTGCTTTAGCTAATTGGAGAATCGAATAAGAATCGAATAAGAATCGAATATTTCGATTTTTAATAGTAATTTTGAATATAGACCAAATAATTAAGCAACTACTATGGAATCTAAGCTAGAATTTGACTTCAAAACTACGCAGATAATTATTAAAAAAATAAGTGTAATTGATTCATTTAAAGGTAAATGGGTTGGATTAGAGGGAAAGGAATCGAAATATTTGAAAGAATTAAAAAAAATTGCCTCAATTGAGAGTATAGGTTCCTCGACCAGAATTGAAGGATCTACACTAACGGATGAGGAAGTGGCGGAATTGCTTAACTCGATCAAAATCAGTGAGTTTAAAACAAGGGATGAGCAGGAAGTTTATGGTTATTACGAAGTATTAAATTTAATAATTGATTCCTATACAGAAATAGATTTAAAAGAGAATCATATTTACCATCTCCACAAATTACTTTTAAGTAAAAGCAGTAAAGATGAACATCATAGAGGTCAATATAAAAAGCTATCTAACAAAGTAGTTGCTAATTATCCTGGTGGCAGACAAAAGGTAATTTTTAACACTACCAAGCCATTCCTGGTCAAACAGGAAATGGCTGAATTATTAAAATGGACAAACCAAAATTTAGAAGAAGAAATTATTCATCCACTGATAGTAATTGCAACTTTTGTCTATGAATTTTTATCAATTCACCCATTTCAGGATGGTAACGGTAGATTATCAAGACTACTAACCACGCTAATTTTATTAAAAAATAATTACGATTTCATTCAGTTTTCATCAATGGAATTAGAAATCGAAAAACGAAAAAAAGATTATTACAATGCTTTGATGGATGGACAAAAAAATCGTTATAAAAAATCTGAGAAAATTGATAGGTGGCTACTATTTTTTTTAGAAACACTAGAACAAACTATCGTTAAACTCGAAAACCGATATCAACATATAAAAGAGAAGAAAAGTTATCTGAATGATAGACAAAAGGAACTATTTAAATTCATTAAAGAAAATGAGCCTGTAAAAATCAGAGATGTTATTGCGGCTTTAACAAACTACAAAAGCCATACACTGAAAAAAGATATGACATATTTAATTTCCGAGGGAATAATACAACGGATAGGGAAAGCAAGGGCCACAATTTATATCATTAGCGATAGCAAAAAAGGAGAAATCTAAGTTCAGAAGATTAGAATAGTAGTAATAAGAAATTCCTGTGACTACCAATAAAAACACCATCAATTCTTCATCATAAAAATCATGAAACTAGAACACATCGGCATCGCCGTCAAAAATCTGGAAACCGCCAACGACCTCTACGCACTCCTCCTCGGTGAAAAACATTACAAAACGGAAACCGTCGAATCCGAACAAGTCAACACCTCGTTCTTTAAAACCGGATCTTCCAAAGTAGAATTACTCGAAGCCACCGGACCCGAAAGTGCCATCGCACGGCACATCGAAAAAAGGGGAGAAGGCATTCACCACGTTGCCTTTGAAGTCAAAGATATTTACGCCGAAATGGAGCGATTGAAAAAAGCAGGCTTTCGGCTACTCAACGAAAAACCCAAACGCGGTGCGGATAACAAACTCGTCTGTTTTATCCATCCCAAATCAGCCAACAGTGTTTTGGTAGAATTATGTCAACAGATCACTGAATAATGGAGTTCTACCATTATCTGATCGCCATCGTCGGTGGTGGCATCGCGGGCGTCATCAATACCCTGGCCGGAAACGGATCAGCCATTACGTTAACTATCCTGACCGAAGTACTGGGACTGCCTCCCAACGTAGCCAACGGAACCAACCGGGTGGGTATCTGTTCCCAGTCGCTGGTCGGTAGCTGGGTCTTTTATAAAAATGGAAAACTGGATCTGGAACGCAGCTGGGTTTACGGTATTCCTACAATTATCGGCGCCATCTTCGGCGTGCTGGTGGCCGTCTGGGTAAGCAACGAGCAATTTAAGCAGGTTTTTAGTTTTATGATGGTGGCCATGTTTTTGGTCATTCTGGTCAAACCCAAACGCTGGCTCCGCGAAACCGATCTGACCATTAAACGCAATTACTGGCTGATCATTCCCGGCTTTCTGGCGATTGGTTTTTACGGTGGTTTTATCCAGATGGGTATGGGTATTTTCTTTCTGGCCATCATGGTTCTCGGCGCCCGTCACAGTATGACGGACGCCAACGCGGTAAAAAGCTTTGTCATTGCCATTTATACGATTGTGGTTATTGCGATCTTTCAGTGGAAGGGATTGATTGACTGGAAAATGGGCGCGCTGATGGCACTCGGACAAACGACGGGTGGCTGGTGGGCCGCCACTTTTGCTTCCCGTTACGCATCGGCGAACTTATGGGCGTACCGCTTGTTAGTGGTTATCGTGATCTTCGCAATTGTCAAATTATTTAATCTGCATCATTGGGTGTTTTAGAAAGCTGTTAGCTATTAGCCGTTGACCGGTTAGCTTCCCTCTAACGCGATATACGAATTGAGGAAAGCAAACGCTGACTAACAAGCGATCCTCTGCATAAATTTTAAAAACTATGTCCATCACCAATCAAAAGAAAGCAGCACCGGATATTAAAATTATCCTGGCTTTTTTTATCATTTATTTTGTGTGGGGATCTACCTATCTGGCCAATACCTGGGCAATCGCCGACATGCCTCCGTTTATGATGGCGGGAATGCGTTTCATTTTTGCGGGCGTATTGTTGTACGGATACTGCTTGCTGATTGGAAAGAAATCACCGACTCGAATGCAAATCAAAAACACCCTTTATGCGGGGTTGTTTTTATTTGCGATGGGTAATGGATTGGTGGTTTGGGCGTTACAATTTGTGGATTCGGGAATTGCAGCATTAGTGGTGGCCTTTGAACCATTGGTAGTCGTACTCATGATGTGGAAGATGAAAGCCGAAAAGCCGACGATCAATGTCTGGAGTGGAATATTTTTGGGTATTCTGGGAATGGGATTACTGGTCGGTCAACCGGAATTTATTAACGATGTCAACTGGTTGTGGGGGGTCGCAGCAATATTTGGAGCGATCATTTCGTGGGGATATATTTCGATCTGGATCACGGATGCCAATTTGCCCGAATCGCTGTTACAGAGTGCTGCACTACAAATGTTTTTTGGCGGAGTTATTATGTTATCAATGGGATTATTGCTGGGAGAATATCCGCTATTTGATTATCAGCAGATCGGGGCACGGGCATTCTGGTCGCTGGGATACCTGATTATCTTCGGTTCGATTGTGGCATTTACCGCTTTTAATTTTTTATTGAAAAATGTTTCTCCCACCAAAATTGTAACCTCAACGTATATCAATCCGGTGGTGGCACTGCTGCTGGGTTATTATTTAAATCAGGAAGGAATCAGCGGACAGTCGTTACTGGCGGCGGGGTTGTTGATTGTTGGGGTGGTGTTGATTAACTGGAATAGGAAGGGGGGACATTAGAACAAAACTATTAATCCGCTAATTCATCATTTTAAAAGCCTGACACATACTTCGCAAGGCTGAAAATTTTCACAAAAATTTGGTAACCAAACTTACCTGACCCCAAATCCATAAACCGTCTCACTCTTAAACACTTCCCCTGCTTTCAATACCGTACTCGGAAAATGCGATTTATTAGGACTATCCGGAAAGTGCTGCGTCTCCAGACAAACGGCCTGATAATTTTTAAATTTCACGCCCTTCTTTTCCGTTGGAATTTCACCCAAAAAATTTCCGGTATAAATTTGTAAACCCGGTTCGGTGGTAGTGACCTTTACGGTTCTTCCGCTTTCCGGATCGTGCAAAGACCCGACGGGCTGCAACCGGCCATTCCAATTATTCAACACCCAATTATGATCATAACCACTGGCATTTTTTAGTTGGATATGCGGGTCAAAAATTCGCGCATCGATTGGTGTAGGCTTTCTGAAATCAAAGGGCGTATTATGAACATGTAAATAATTACCCGTTGGAATCAGGGTCTTGTCCGTCGGTGTAATCCGGTCGCTTTTTATTTGTAAAACGTGATCCAGCACACTATCCTTTCCACTCAGATTAAAATAAGAATGATGGGTAAAATTAACGACAGTCGTCTGATCGGTTACAGCGTGGTATTCGATCTTTAATTCATTTTTGTGAGTCAGCGTGTAGGTGACCGTTGTAGTCAGATTGCCGGGAAAGCCTTCCGCGCCGTCGGGACTTTTACTACTTAAAATAAGCGCAGGCCCGGCGGAAGTTTCAGCGGGTTTTGCCTGCCAGTTTTGCAGAGCCAATCCGCCGGGTCCGCCGTGCAAATGATTGGGAGGATTGTTGGTGGCGAGTCGGTAAGTTTTATTATTAAGTTTAAAACGGCCTTTCGCAATTCGGTTGGCGTACCGCCCGATAGTGGCACCGAAATAAGGACTGTGCTTTAAATAACTTTCTATTTTTTTATAACCCAGTACAATGTTAATAAATTTTCCGTTCCTATCCGGTGTCCACAGTTCCGTTAAGATTCCGCCGTAACTCATGATTTTAGCGGTCAATCCGTTTTTATTTTTTAAAGTAAAAAGGGTTACCGGTTCGCCATTTTCTAGTTGGCCAAATTTATTTTTTAAAATATACATTGTTAAACATTTTAGTCAAAAAAAGCATCTACCTGATAACGGTAAATGCTTTCTCTATTCTTTTCAATATAAAGATTTATTTAAAACCTATCCCACCACGTGCCCGACAAATTCCGCATCATCATCGATGACTAAATCATCCTGACGCCGGAAGCATAAACCGGAGGGGAGTCCCGTCCAAAAAATACTCGGCTGATAACGATGTCCTTCCAGATCAAAATTAAATGGGGCCAGTTCCTGATAGACCACCGGAAGATTGTCATAATCTCCTTCGGTCTGATAAATCGGCTCTTGCTCTCCGTCGTAAAATGAAATATTTTCCCCCATACGACCATAGATCGGCTTGGCCACATATTTATGATCCGGAAAATCCGCCGCCGAAAAAGTAGTTTTCAGCAAGTAAGGATTTTCGGGATACAAATCGTAAGCATATTTCAACAATGCTTTGGATTGTAATAACATGGTGTACGCCGGATTAAGGACGACCACTTTCTGATCAATAATTAATTTCTCCAGATCATCAAAAAGATCGGGTTCTTCGTAAGCGATAAAATCCCACGGAATAAATTTATACCAGAAATCATAACGTACGAAAGCACCATCGTCCTCTTCGATAAAAATCCCTTCCTCCGGAGAGAAAATTACCCGCTCTAAAATCGCCGACTCGACTTCTTCAAATCCAGCTTCGCGGGCAGCCTCGGCCACCACATCCGCATTGATCCAGTCTTCTTCGTATCCCAGCGTGGAGATCAACAACGTAGGATCCCGTTCCGGATGCTGATTGATAATCCGCCGAAAACGAACGATCAACTCTTCAATCAACGGATTATAAGGACTACCTTTGAGTTTTTCTTCGTCCTGTTTCCATTGCTGTTCCTGGATGTAAGCGGTCTCTGCCAGTAAAGAGCAGGTATCCGCGTTTATTTCCAGCAATTTAATAGGCACGTTGTCCATTCCACCCGAAAAATCAAACCGTCCGAGCAGATGCGTATCTTTCTCATGGGACAGCGAATATTTTACCAGATCAATAGCGTGCGGAGGAATCCCGAGCAATTTCCATTCCCCCTGCTCCACGGCATGTTCCGCCGCTTTGAGCAAAATCCGGTACGTAATTTCGGACGCGTCGCGGAGTGCATCGACCTCCTTTTTGGTCATCTGCAAAAACTCATTGGACAGGTATTCCTCGTTTTCTCCGACGGTCAGCCATTCCAGTTCCAGGTCTTTGATAACCACTTCATCGAGTGGCCGAACCGAAACAATGCGATTATCCACCATAAGAACGGGTAGATTTTCCGGAGCCGTAACCTGATTTTCCACTGGAAGGACGCGTACGGGTAACTCGATTAGCAGAACTTTTCATTTTTTGACCAGCACCGCTGGTTGCTTTATTATGCGCGCTCGCACTCGTATAAGCACCTGATCGTGGCGCCATTCCGCCCATTCGACCCAACATAATAAATCCAAAATATCCCAGTCCGGCAGAACGTACCACCGACTGCTGACGCTCAGAACCACTGCTTCGCATCAATCGTGCTTCCTGCAGCGTAAAGGTGTCGCTGGTTTCGTTCATATAGTTTGCAATAATGCGGCTGTCCGCCGTATCCTGCACGGTTTCTTCACTTTCAATTTTAAATTGATCTGCACTTACTTCCTGAACCGTCGTAATGAGTCCTTCGGTTGGAACTTCTACCATTTCGGTGTCACTGCTTTCACTTCCACAACTGGTAAAAATAAGACCGCAGGCCAAAAAGATTAATAGCAATGCGGGAATAATGGTTTTAATTGCTGATGATTTCATAATTTTGTGTTTTAATGTAATTTATTATAAATCCGCGACCAAGATAATCAACTCCAGAGTATTTTGTTTGTTTTTTGTTAAAAATATTATTATGAAGGTGGGACCGTTAGAACGGGTGGCTTTTTTTCTGGCGGTATTTATTGCCGGATTATGTTCGCTGATTTATGAATTACTCATTAGTACGACTGCTTCTTATTTTTTGGGGGATAGTATTAAACAGTTTTCGCTGACAATCGGAATTTATATGGCAGCGATGGGACTGGGTTCGTATCTCACCCGTTATTTGCCGGATGACTTGCTGGGCTGGTTTGTAAAAGTAGAAGTATTACTGGGAATTATCGGAGGTCTGAGTGTTCCAATCTTATATTATGGATTTGATCAGTTATCGGTAGACAGTTATCAGTTTCTGACGTTGGGTATTACTTTTCTGATTGGGGTACTTACCGGATTTGAAATTCCATTGTTAGTGAGAATCTTAAAAACGTATTATCCGCTTAAAAGCAATCTGGCCTACGTGCTGAGTCTGGATTATGTGGGTGCTTTATTTGCGACGTTACTTTTCCCGTTTTTGCTGTTACCGTTCGTGGGGACTTTTAAAACCTCCATCATCTTCGGGGCCGTCAACGTTTTTTTGGGATTGAGTATTTATCGTTTTTTTACCAACCGGTTAGAAATCAAGAAAAAGCGGTGGATGGAACCAACGATGATGGCCTGCCTCGTCGGATTTCTGCTGATCGGTATTTTTTCGGATCGTCTGCTTGGCCATTGGGAAGATAATTTTTACACCGCCAGAATTATTTACAGCAAAGAAACGCCTTACCAAAAACTCGTTTTAACCAAAAATAAAGAAGACCTACGGCTCTATATCAACCGGATTATTCAGTTCTCTTCCCTGGACGAATATCGCTACCACGAATCGCTGGCCATGATTCCGTTACAGTCCGCGCCGTACAAAAAATCAGTACTCGTACTGGGCGGCGGCGAAGGATTACTGGCGCGGGAAATTTTAAAAGATCCAAAAGTAGAAAACATTACCATCGTAGATCTGGATCCGGAAGTATTCCGGCTGGGCAAGGAAAATAAATTCTTACAAGCGGTAAACGGCAATGCGTTACACAATCCCAAAGTAACGTTGATTCCCGAAGATGCCATGGCTTATTTGCGTACGACGACCGAAGTCTACGACGTCATCATTGCAGATTTGCCCGACCCGTCCAACGAAGGAATTGCCCGATTGTACAGCACTGCGTTCTTTAAACTGGCACAAAACAAACTGAGCCGTTACGGGATATTTGCCACGCAGGCCACCGGCCCTTTTCATACGCGACGGGCCTTTTGGTGTATTTACGAATCCCTGAAAGTCAGTGGATTTGCGGAGGTTTATCCTTACCACACGTACGTCCCTTCCTTCGGAGACTGGGGATTTATCATTGCGGCCAATCATCCCATCAACCCACAGACATTCGACTCCGATTTGCCATTAAAATATTTAAATACTGAGAATGTAGCAAGAATGTTTTATTTTGAACCGGATATTGACAATCCGGAAAATCTGGAAATCAACCGACTGGATCATCCGGTACTTTTAGAATATTTTTTAAAAGACTGGGAACGCTGGCGAAAGGATAAAAAGAACTAAAATTGCCATTTGCTACTGACTATATGTTTTTCTCATTCACGTTAAAGAGAAGCAAACAGCCAAAAGCAAACAGCCAAAAGCGAACAGCCAAAAGCATTTAAAAAACATGACAAATTTTCTCGGACAACACTGGCTAATTGAAGGTTATCACTGCGATGCCCGGCTGCTGTCTGATCCGAAAGCGATGGAGACGATTCTGAAAAAAACCGCCGAGATCATGGGAGCGACCATCGTAACGAGTACGTTTCACCATTTTTCTCCGCTGGGTGTGTCGGGTGTAGTGGTCATTCAGGAAAGTCACCTGACCATCCATACCTGGCCCGAGTATGCGTACGCAGCCGTTGATATTTTTACTTGTGGCGAAATTGATATGGAAGCAGGGGTTACTTATCTCAAAAAAGCGCTGGCCGCAGAAGAATTAAAAATTATAAAAATACAGCGAGGAAATCTGGATAAAAAACTAACCAATAAGGTATAACCAATCTACACCCGACTAATTCCATCCGCCGTAACCACTTCCGTCATCTCCGGTTTTTTACCAAATTTTTCGTCATACTTTCTATTGAGTTTTTTCTGAATACGCTCAATTGCATCTGCGTGAATCAAGTTAAGCGTACATCCCCCAAAACCACCCCCCATCATCCGCGCGCCCAAAACACCCGCTTCGTCCCGCACCTGATCAACTAAAAAATCAAGTTCTTCACAACTCACTTCGTATTCATTACTCAGACCTTCGTGCGAAGCATACATCAACTGTCCAAGTGTCATTAATTCTCCAGTCATCAGCGCTTTTTGGGCAGCAAGGACTCTTTGATTTTCTTCCAGTACATATCTTACCCGCTGATAAGCAACCGAATCAATTTCTGATTTAAACGCTACCAGTTTTTCGATCGTCAGATCTTTCAGGGAAGTAATTCCTGTTTTTTTATTTAGAAAATCCAGAACCGATTCGCAGCTTTTTCTGCGGTCATTATAAGCGGAATCTGCCAGAGAATGTTGTACCATAGAATTAAAAAGTACCAGTCGGTAATCTCCAAGTTTCAGGGGTGCATATTCGTGTGTATGTTGTTGGCAATCCAGTTTTACCACCTGTTCTTTTTTACCAAAAAGTACCGCGTACTGATCCATCAATCCACATTTGATGCCCACCCGGTGTTCCACCGCCTGACCAACTTTTGCCAATTCCAGCCGGGACAATTTCCAGTCAAATAAATCATTGAGCGCAAAAGCAAATCCACAGGTCA
Organism: uncultured Saprospiraceae bacterium; assembly: GCA_937921555.1. GTDB lineage: Bacteria > Bacteroidota > Bacteroidia > Chitinophagales > Saprospiraceae > JALZUU01. The sequence goes on along the minus strand of CAKZUV010000295.1, from coordinate 672 downwards.
AAGCTGCCGAAGACGACATCCCCGATCCAATCGGAATGTTCCCGCCAAAAACACAAGCAACCGTTTTCAGAGGCAGTCCTTTTTCATGTAAAACCTCCAATACCGCGTAAAAATATTTAGCCCAGCCTTGTCCGGGAACCTGATTAAGTCCCGCATTAATGCTAACGGATGCCTTCATCTCCAGCGCCGTTAATTCGTAAATATCTTTCCGGTTGGGAGCGATGGCAAAGAAGAGTTCCCGGTCGACCGCGGCGGGCATCACAAATCCATCGTTGTAATCGGTGTGTTCACCGATCAGATTTATTCTTGCGGGTGCACGAAAAAGTATGGGTTCCGTTTCATGAGTAGATTTAAAGGCGATCAGTACTTCTGATAGGGTCATCAACGGGATATTTTTTTGTAAAAATAGAAAGATAGCCCCAACAATTGGAACCAAAACTAAATTTATTCGTTTTTAAAGTAGAAGTTGTTGAAAATATTTGGGCAGATGTATAAAAAAGTATTTATATTTGCCTTCCCGTTGAAAGACAGGATCTATTTAATGGTCGCGTGGCCGAGTGGCTAGGCAGAGCTCTGCAAAAGCTTGTACGGCGGTTCGAATCCGTCCGCGACCTCCAAAGCATTCTTAAAAACCCTGATAGTCAGTTGATTATCAGGGTTTTTGTTTTGAGG
>CAKZUV010000294.1 GCA_937921555.1 uncultured Saprospiraceae bacterium | reverse complement strand
TTCCGCATTTTGGCAAGGGAATTTTGGTTCAAGATGAGGCAAAAAACGTAGACGATGCCGTAGCATCGGCGAGGCTTTTTAACGAAATATTGGATCAAAAGGGCCAGCCATAAATCGGGAAGTTATTGTTTTACCATTACTTAATCTAACTTTCGGTCATTTCGGCGAGAATACCTTCTTTCATCGCGTAGGCAGAAGTGATGATGGCGGAGATGTTTACCGTTTCAATAATAAAATCGATGAGTACGAGTGCCACCACGATCAGATCCGCCCGGGAGTCGGGCAACCGCTGAAGGGCGAGTCTTTCATCCACGGTAGTATGAATTAATTTTTTTGAGAAAACAGCATACGCATCGACCGGAACCGTAGAGAAAAGATCAGATTTATTTTCTTCTGCCAGAAATAGTTCCAGCACATCAAACGTACCCGAAGCACCGATCAGTGTATCGACGGAATGTAGCTTCAACGCCGTAAAAAGCGGATGAAGTTGTTGGGTTAAATGTTCCTTGATGCGTTGTATTTCGGTGGGTAAAACAGGATCATGTTTATGAAATGCCTTAAACAAAACAGCTACCCCGACGGGAAAACTTTGTGCCCACTGAATACCGGATTGGTTGGCGATAATAAACTCTACGCTGCCACCGCCAATGTCCATGATAAGCACCTTCTTTTCGGTGATTGGAACGGCCCGTTTGACGCCTTCGTAAATAAGTCTGGCTTCGTTTTTACCATCAATCAACTCGATTTGTATTCCGGTTTTCTGAAAAATAACCCGGACAAAATCAACACCGTTGCTGGCCGTCCGCAACGCCGCCGTACCAATCGCCCGGATATTTTTCACCTGATACTTTTTTAAGATTTTTGAAAAAGCCACTAAGGTATCAACGCCGCGTTGAAAGGGTGCCGTACCGATGATCTCTATTCCTTCACTGGCCAGTTTTACAAAAACTCTTTTCCGGAAAACTTCGCGAAAGTTACCGTCAGATGTTTTCTCTACGATTAGTAAATGAAAAGTATTCGTCCCCAGATCGATCACGCCGTAAGATGGATTCATTACTGTGCTTTTTGCTGTGTTTGTTTGACGGCCTGCCGAATGGAATTCTGATAAAACTCCAGTCCCTGATCTTTGATTCGATTGGAATGCGCAGGTTTTCCGTCTTTAAGAAACACAAAACAACGGCAATCGGTATGTAAATAAAATTCTGCCACCCCGAGTTCCTCGCCGTCTTTTTGAAAAAAGGCGCGCCCCGTTGGCTTACAAGTGGAAGGCAGCGCAACGGGCCTGGCTTCGAGGTGACCCAGCACATTCTGAATGGCAGGTTGATTGTCAAAACTCATACTCATCGGAAGGGTATAGAAAGTATAATCAACATAGGTGGTATTCTCCCAGAGCATTTTCATAAACTCATTACTGATACTGGGCAGTAAGGGGCCGGTGGTGACGGGAGCGACTGCGGGAGCGGGTGTTTTTTCGGTGGGTGCAGCGGGCTGTTCGTTGGCGGCTGCATCCGGTTGAGGAGCATTACAGGCAATTACCGAAAAGAGAAACACAGATAGAAAAAATAAACGCATAGATTTTTAATTGAGGGTGTTATTTAAACATGCTCTTAAGTCGACTTTAGCTTCCCCTTATTCGTGAATATGGAACAATTCTATTAATTGTCAGGATTATTCAACAACGGTGATGAAAATAACCAGGTCTGTTCACATTGCAGAGAAGCCAAGAGGCAAATGCCTAAAGCCAATAGCCAATAGCAAAGTTTGGCTAAAGTCGAGCTTAAAACATATAAACTGTCTGAAAGGTAATTTGATAGCCGATCAGCGAATTTGCGTTGGGCGTATTCATTTCATCCGCCACAAAAAACGGATAAAGAGATCGCGTATACCGAGCGGTAATTCCAAAATTTTCGTTGACATAATAAGTTGCACCACCAATCCAGCTGACATCATTTTCCCGGAAAAAATCTCCCAGTACGGTAAGTTGATTGTCATCAGTAGAAAATCCGATTAGCCGTCCGTAGGAAAAACCCGCATGGAAATGTAGCCGGTAGTAATCCTCGCCTTCTGCTAGCCAGTCCATATAATTAAAAATCACGGGAACTTCAACGTAGTTGAGCGTTAACTTGAAGGGAAAGGTTCCCTGATTCGCGTTGCGGGCAGCACTACCGCGCTGGCTGAACAGCATCTCGATGCCCAGGTCCATTTTTTCTTTTAAAACAATTGCGACTCTTAATCCTGCCTGCAGACCAATTTTATTATAGCCCGCCGCCTGATCGCCTTCAATCTGAGAAAGGTTAAAACCTGCCACGACTCCACCTTTAAATCTCCGTTCGACCGTTTCTTGTCCGGATAATACGGGCGCGGTGAGTAGCAAGGTGAAAATGTATATGATAATAAAACGCATGATCATTTTTTTAATTTAAAATTTGGAATAGTGGGGACCTTGAGTATTGAGTGAAAAAGACAGATTTAAAGAGTCAAGTTATTTGGTTCATTTCACTTATATTTGCGAAGATACTAAGAGCTTGTCTAAACTTCCATTAATTGGCTGCAATTGGTAAATTTTATTCTGAATGTCGTTAAAAAGCCTCGCCGATGCTAAGGCATCGCCTGTGTTTTTTGCCTTATTCAAAACAAAATTTTCTCAATTTCGCACAATCATGAAAATTTGGACAAGCTCT
>CAKZUV010000293.1 GCA_937921555.1 uncultured Saprospiraceae bacterium | reverse complement strand
GGACACAAGCGTCCCATCTGAAATGAGTAATTGAATATTCATTTACAGTAATTTTTTACACGGCCTGTGATCAGACCATTACTTAATGGTTAAATAAGTGATGATAAACTGCCGGAAAGCCTTCGGGATTAGCGCAGGCATAGCAATTTAAATCCATAAAATGGAATACAGGGTGGTAACCCCATGTTTGGTTATATGTAATTGATGCGCCCTAAGGGCGGCGGCGGGCATAGCGGAAACAGCGGCGAGAGATCGCTGCGATAGAAGAAAAATTATATGTATAAAGATGTTCCACTAACGCAAAGATATTAGAATATCTAAGTAATGCAAAGTTTTTTTATTTTTTTTAAAAAAAATTATGAAGAACTTGTTCAAAGAAATAAAATAGGGGAGTAACCACTGTTCACAGCGTTCAAATTTGCTATGTTAAAAAATAGATATTGACTTTGAAAAATCTTTGCTACCTTTGGTGGAGGCTCTAGCGAAAAGGGATGAATCTTTTACTTTTTTCTCCGGCTTTTTTAATGGTCATAAGAATAATTTCAATAAACTTTAAAATCTGATTTGATGCAAAAGCAAAGCGAAATGACAGCCATGGTGATTACCTTATTGTTGTCCGTTGCGCTAGGTTTTTTCAGTGTGCTGGTTATTAAAGAGTATGGGTGGCTGGTTTTTGTTTTTATTCCCGTACTTATTGGCTATCTGCCTCCGGTACTGGTGGGAAGAAAATATCAGATTTCAAAATCAAGATGTTATCAATTGGGTTTTTGTACACTTGGACTGGCAATAGCATCCTTATTGCTTTTTGCCGTGGAGGGATTGATTTGTATCATTATGTCGGCGCCGATTATTTTATTGGGAACCTGGCTGGGAGCGTACCTTGGATTTAAAACTTTTGAGGATCGCTGGATTGATCCTAAAAATGCAATGCTGGGAATACTTTTGTTAGGTTGTGGAACGATGAACTTCGATTACCTCAAAGAATCAGCTAACCTGATTCCCGTAAAGACACGCATCACCGTGGAGGCACCCATCGCAGAGGTCTGGACCAACGTGGTCACTTTCGGAAAAATCGAAAAACCAACCGACTGGATATTTAAAACCGGGATTTCCTGCCCGACTGATGCTACCATCAAAGGAACGGGAGTCGGAGCTATCAGATATTGCAACTTCACTACCGGAAGTTTTGTGGAACCCATCACCACCTGGGAAGAACCGACGCTGTTGCAATTTGATGTAATCGAACAACCGATTCCCATGAACGAGTATAACCCCTTCTGGGATATTCAGCCACCACATCTGGACGGTTATTTTTTGTCAAAAAGAGGGCAGTTCAGACTGAGAGAAATCAGTCCTACCCAAACAGAGCTCGAAGGAACAACCTGGTACGAACTCCATATTTTTCCTCAGTTATACTGGAAAGTCTGGTCAGATTTTATCATCCACCGGATTCACCAAAGAGTATTGAACCATATTAAATCCTCTACCGAAAAATAGTATGCGAAAATTAACCTTAATTCCCATATTTCAAGAATCTAGTTTTACAATAATTGAAAAATTACTTGGAAAAGAATTACCCGAAAATATGGTGGCTTTTTTGCGAGCCTACGGAGGGAGAGGAGTCCGGGAAAGTATTTTGGTGCAACGTCACCCAAAATTGAAATCATACAGTATCAATAATTATCTGCCACCCTGGGAGATAAATACTATTTTACAAAAATGGGCGGGGGAGTATCCGGAAATTTTGCCCTTTGCCATTTCCGGGAGCGGTGCATATTTCTGCTGTCATTTGGATAATAAATCGCCCGGTACTATTTCGATTGCGTTTAATAAAGGAGAAGACGGTCTTCGGTTTAAGCCAGTTAGTGAATCGCTGGAAGCATTTGTCGAGGCATTAGTCACCCCGGATGAATTTAAAAAAATATGCTTTAACTAATTGGTTTTAAATTTAAAAATGATTTTGTTATGAAAATCGAACACCTTGCCATTTGGGTGAAAGATCTGGAAAAGATGAAAGCTTTTTACGAGCAATTTTTCAACGCTCGTTCCAACGAAATGTATCACAATCCTACCAAGAATTTTCGGTCTTATTTTCTTTCCTTTGAATCCGGTTGCCGTCTGGAGTTGATGCAAAAACCGGAAATCCCTAATAACCTAAACGATCCGGAAAGACAATACACGGGAATTATCCACTTCGCCGTATCCGTAGGAAGCCCGGAAAAAGTAAATTTTCTTACCGAACAACTTCGCTCTGCCGGTTACCAGATTGTGGGAGAACCCAGAACCACCGGGGACGGATACTACGAAAGCGTCGTGCTGGATCCGGAAAAAAACAGAATTGAAATCACCATTTAGAGCTTGTCCAAATTATCATGATTGTGCGAAATTGAGAAAATTTTGTTTTGAATAAGGCAAGACATCCTGCCAAGCAACTAAAGGTGGCTGGTTAAGAAAACACGATTGAAGTGTTTGAAATGTCGGTTGCAGTTGTGATTGCGATTGCAACGTTTTCTTCCCGTTAATTACCTGGAAATTTAGTTCCGGCGCACCAGCAATAACCAACAAGCTAACCAGAAAAAAATCTGTTACCCTCAAAGACTTTTCTCAATCCTCCGGAATATCATATACTTTTTCATTCGACGTTTTTTCGACACCCATTTCCTGCATCTGATCCATCATATCCATGGACTGATCCCAGAAATCTTTGATGATGGGTTTTATTCTGATAAATACACTTTGGGCCTGTCCGGGAAATTCTTTGACGTAGGCATACGTCATAGACTGGCGTTTAGTCGCATCGTCAATCATGTGGGATTGTTCCCCGAACCACAATAAAAAACTATACAATAAAATCATCACAAAAGCGGTAATCAGTCCGCCTAAAACCTGATTGATAATATTGATATTGGCAGCTTGTAAAACACTTTCGAGTCCTTTGGCAAACATTCTGATCATAATCATCACAATGGCAAAAGAAAGTAAAAATCCGACGGCAAACATTAGCGGTGTATCCTGCCCCGTACTTTGTTTGAGAAAAGTAGTCATGGGTCCGGCAAATTTAAAACCAGCCATCAACCCAAAAACCAGCGACAAAACCGATAAAACCGTTTTGATGATTCCACGGGAAAAGCCGATGTAAAAACCAATCAGGACCATTATCCCGAACATGATATCAATTGCCATAGTAGTTGTTTTTGTACCAGCAGAAATAAAGAAATCCACGGGTCTTACCAAAGATAACCTATTCCTGCCAATAATTCCAACAACTCGAAGGGACATTGAGTTCGGTAATCTTAGAGCTTCAATGCTATTTTAACGCTTTTCTGAAATCTGTAAAGCTTCTGATTGCCGGTTATTTCTGTAAAAATTTTCCAAAAAATCCCATCATCACCCGATACACCTCAAATTTGTTTTCTTCGTTGTGAAAACCGTGTCCTTCGTTGTATTTTACCATGTACGGCACTTCGACGCCCCGTTCCCTCAAAGAACGCACGATCTGATCCGCCTCGTCGATATTGACCCTCGGATCATTGGCTCCCTGAATTACCAGCAGTGGGGTTTTGATTTTATCTGCGTGCAAGGCGGGAGAATACGCTTCCATCATCGCCCGGTCTTTTTGCGGATCACCGACCATCTCGTGCATCATTTCCAGATACGGCTTCCAGTAAGGCGGCATGGTCTTTAAAAAAGTCAGTAAGTTGGAAACCCCCACGTAATCCACCGCACAACAATACAAATCCGGCGTGTACGTAACGCCCGCCAGGGTAGCGTAACCACCGTAGCTGCCCCCGTAAATTGCAATTCGTTCCGGATCAGCAATACCTTCTTCGATCAGCCAGTTAACTCCGTCGGTGATGTCGTCCTGCATGGATTGTCCCCACTGCTTAAAAGAGGCTTCCCAGAATTGACGGCCATAACCGGTGCTTCCCCTGAAATTAATTTGTAACACTGCGTACCCGCGACTGGCCATCAGCTGTATTTCCGGATTGTATCCCCAGTTGTCCCGGTGCCACGGACCGCCGTGTGGATTGATAATTACCGGAATATTTTGGGGGTTTACTTTCGGAGGCAATGTGAGATAGCCGTGAATTTTTAAACCGTCCCGTGACGTAAATACGATGGGTTGGACCGTCGCCATATCGGCCTCGTCAATCCAGGGACTAACCTCAGAAATCAGCTCCAGCGTATCTGCATTTTTATCATAAAAATAATACGAACCCAGCGACCGGTCACTCACCGTCCGGATGATATATTTGTCTTCTTCCCGGTTTTTACTGACTAAATAAATTTCGTAACCTCCCAGTTCTTTTTCTAAACGATCCTGTAATTTTTCCCGTTCTTCGTCCAGAAAATGATAGTGAAGTTTGTCCGTGGTATAAGTTACGTGGGTGAGTACTTTGCGCTTACGGGAATAAGAAAGCCCGGAAACATCCACCGATTCGTGGCTGAAAATGGGTGCTCCCGTTTCTTTTCCCGTCTTGAGATTAAAACGAATAATGACCGACTTATCACGGTTCAAATTAGAACTGGCAAAGACAATATCCGGATCAGAAAAATCAAAAAACAGAGGAGAAATACCTTCCCTGAAATCTGTTTTTATCACTTCCCGGAAAGGTTGATCTTCCGTTTCCCGGTACATCAAAACCGTATTGATTCCATCTACCACTTTGCTGGCCAGACGCAGCCTTCCCTGGTGATCGGTCATCCAATTGTCCAGCGGTTCGGTGGGATTGTTATTTTCGGCGAGTTGGGTTAGTGCGCCCGAATTTATGTTTAACCGGTACGGATCAAAAAGTTGCGGGTTGTTTTTATTCAAACCAATAATAATGTTGTCTTCCTGGTCCTTCAGATCGTCAATTAGTTGAATCCGCACTTTGTCGAAAGGCGTAAGATCTTTAGAATTTTTACCATCTTTATCTACTGCCAGCAGCTTGAAATTTTCATCACCGCCCGTATCTTTAATAAATAACAAACGGTGATTATTGGCCCACAGATAGCCACTGATATCGCGATCTGTTTCGTGGGTGATTTGTACGGGATGGCCACCACTGAGCGATTGCGTAAATATATTTTTTCTGCCATTTACCGGACTGAGATAAGCGTAGTGTGTCCCGTCGGGAGAAAGCTGGTAACCCGTTTTTTCCGGGGTACGAAAAAAATCTTCTACATCATATTTTACGTCGGCCTGATCGTATTTGATCCATTTTTCTAAAGTAGCCGACGAAGAGGGCAAAGAAGTGTCGCCCGGCAAAGAAGTAATCGTGTTATTCATTAAATTATGATTTTGTTTAATGTGGCAGAATTTTTGTGCTTTTTTTATTAAAACCGCTTATAATCAGCCATTTACTGGTGATGATAATTTTAGCTAATGTTAAATTAAACCCAAAATAAGCGGTTCGTACCTTATCAGATACATTTTACCCGTTTAATTTTGTATATTGTTCTTTTAAAATTGGTTTTTGCATTTTTTTTAATGAAAAACCCAATTTATTGTAGAATAAACCAAAAAAATAGTGCCTTTCTGAGGGTATTGTTTCAATATGAAAACGGTAGAAACGCCCGAAAATGGGTATTGTTTTTAATTTGCTTAATTATATTAACATGAAAGCATTTATAATAACCCTGGTTGCTTGCCTTACTTTTTCAATGGGGTACGCGCAACAACTACCCAAGGTTTTTTTACTGGGAGAACACGAAAAAGCGTTTGATGAGTTAACCAAAAAGCATACTGATATGTTGCTGACCGTCTGTAACGACGATATGACGGAGGCATTTACCAAGTGGCAGGACATGCTACTGGGCATGGAAACCCACGCGCAGGAGGTGGGTTATGACCTGAATGGCAGCAAAATGTGGTTTAATATTTTCTGGTCGCCAGAAGGTCGGATTCAGAACATTGCGTACTATCTCAAGCCAAATTCCAGAAATCTGGATCAGGACAGACTAAAGCTGTTTTTAATCAGTTTTATGAATCAATACAACTTGCCTATTTCTTACAACAAGCACTTTTCCCATTACGGCAGTGCTTCTTTTCCAATGGCATCCCCCCGATCCGGATTGGAGACAAATACAAAAAAAAAACAGCCGGGAGCCTTGGCCAGAGAAAATGATGTACCTACTGGTAACGACGATAAATGATTTATTGCCAATAATTAACACTTCAAAATCAGGTTAATTAAAAAATAGTCAGCATCTTTGAAATTCAGGATGTTGACTATTTTTTTGTTCAGCATTTCTTATAAAACCCACAGATCAAAAAAATTACCGAATTATCCCTAACAGACTTTATTCAAAATAATGAATTCAAGTAGTATTTCCCGTTCTGCTCTTTTTTGTCTCCTCCTCTTATTACTGAATGCCTGTAATCGTCCTGAAGATACAGAACTGTCCTGGAAAAAAATTACCGTTCCTGCAACCGACCGGCTGGAAAGCGTTCATTTTATCAATGATACGGAGGGACACCTGGTGGGAGGAATTGCTTATGTGCAAGGCGTTCATCTGGTAACTTATGACGGAGGACAGAGTTGGACACAAAGCGACTTTTCCAATACTATTTACGATTTTATACCATTGGACAACGACGAAGTAGTACAGGTTGGCTTTTCGGGATTACAACGAAAAATAAATCGGGAAGAGGGTTGGTTTACTCAGGGTTTTCCCGATCTGGAACTTGACCCGCCTCCTTTCAATGCCATTACAAAAACGCCGGATAATCAACTTCTCGTTGGTGGTGGAATTGCTTTTGCAAATGGTATTATTATAAAAATGGATGAAAATTTTCAACCAACATCCCTCGATACTTTTCCTGCTGAAATCAGTGACCTCACCCACTTTGGTCAGTCGCGGGCCGTGGCCGTGGGATATGGGATTGTTTTACACTCTGAAGATAGTGGTTCATCGTGGACGAGACTTCCCGTCTATGATGACTTTTTTAAATCTGTTCATTTTCCTACGGATGAAACGGGTTACATGGTCGGTTTTTCCGGTTCTATTTTAAAATCAGAAGATGGTGGCTTGTCCTGGTCTTTTCTACGCGAAGGCAACCGACTCACCGTCTCGGATGAACCTTTCAGGTCTGTTTTTTTTGCCGATGAATCAAGAGGATTTATTGTCGGTGACGGTGGTTTGTGCTGGATGACCACCGACGGAGGAGACAACTGGAAAACGATTACCAACCTTCCCGATGAGGATTATTACGACATCTTTATTCGGAATGAAAAAATTTATATCGCCGGCGACCAGGGTACGCTGATTCAACTGGAGGTACCCTGATTTGTTTAAAGCACCTTTCGAATATCCAATATTGAGTATTCACAATCTACCAAGCCACCACTTTTTTAATCACCCTCATTTTTGCATTTTCAATAGCAATCTGATAAGTGCCTTTCGGCAAATCAGAACGGTCAATCTCCCGGATAACCTGTCCGCCGGAAAGATCAACGGGTGCTAAATGTACAAGCTGCCCCAATAAATCATACATTTTTAGATAAGTAGGAATAACCGTTGGCCTAGTGGTAAATGACACGGTAAATTTCCCATTGTTGGGATTTGGAAAGATTTCCCAGCGTTGAATATCTTCTGTTAAAGAAGTATTCGTTGGCAGATTATTGACCGTATAATGCAGCGTATCTGATCCGCAATTATTGGTCGCAATTAAAGACAGTTCGTAAACGCCCGCATCTGTGTAAGTATGCGTCGGGCCTTCTTCGGTACTGCTATTCCCATCTCCAAACAACCACAAATAACTATCCGCATCAATCGAATTATTAAAGAGGAAAATAGTCAACTCCGAATCACCAACTGTATACAGGGCTTGCGGTGGCGTATCCGTCACCTCGACAAAATGTTCCTTAAATTTGGTCCTTTCTCCCGCATCGGTCGAAGCAATTAATTTGACAAAATAACTTCCCGGATTTTCAAAAACAACAACCGGATTTTGTTCCGACGAATTTCCCGGTATTCCTCCCTGAAACTGCCACCACCAACCGGTCGTATTCTCCGAACTCTCATCCGAAAACTGAACCGTCAACGGCCCGCAGCCACTACGTACATCTGCCGAAAAATCGGGGAAGGGCAGGACATTATCTGGATTGATAATAATAGTTTGAACAAGGGTATCCGATCCACAGCCATTATTAACAATCAATTTTATATCATAAAAACCATCAATGTTATAATCGTTGGTCGGATATTTCAGTGTACTCATATTGCCATCACCCAGATCCCAGGAATAGCTGGTAGCGCCGGTTGATTCGTTGACAAAACTGACAATCTCTCCGTTGATTTCAGTGGAAAATTCGGCGGTTGGTAACGTCTCACTTACCTGAATATAATCCGTTTTGGTCAGCGTACTGTTTCCACTGCTGTTAGCTGCATTCAGCGTAACCGAATATTCACCCGCCTCCTCGTAGGTGACTACCGGATTTTGCTCGGTAGAAGTACTGGGTGTTCCGCCGGGAAAACTCCAGTTCCAGCTGGTGGTATTGGTGGTCGAAGCATCTGTAAAATTAATGGTCATCGGAACACAACCTGCGGTCTCTGCAATGGAGAAATCCGCCGTTGGAGCTATCGGAATCCGGTTACTTTTATCTGTCATAAAAACAGGACGTCCGGTGAGTTGTATATTATTTCCTCCCGTCATCTCCACGACTCCGGTAGTAGAAAAATCCCAGGTTCTTTTTTCTAATAATGAAATATTAAAATGATCGGGAAAACTAAAACTGCCTTCCGCAAATTCGGAATTATCCAGGGTCGTCTCCGCCCAGAGTACGTACGTATAATGACCATTTTTATCTAAAAAAGCCGCACCACGAATACCGTTGGGAAGATTCAGGGCTGCTTCTCTGGCCGGGTCATAGGTAGAACCATACAATAAATCCGAAACCGTTTTATAAGCATAAGCCTGCTGATTTTTAATTTGCTGATAAGGCAAAACGCCAAAAAGCCGCTGAAACAATCCCATCAGCTGAAACTCCGAAACAGCATCGTCCAGAAAATGCGATTCTGACATATCGTAAATATGCATCGCTTCGATCTCATTTTTTTCGCAGGAGATGTAGGCTTTCAATAAATAATTAATTTGCAATTCGTCCGAGCCAAAAAAATCGCCAAATGGTTTCCGGGGAACCGCAATTTCGGTAATGATCCACTTCTTTTTTGGATACGTCTGACCGTCGTAACCATAACTGGTCAGCACATTTTGGTACAAACTTTTAGTACGTGCAATTCCGTCGGCGGCTTTATCGGTATGTCTTTCGTAAACAAAACTCTGTGTCGCTTCGTCCCACGATCTTACACTTCCGTCAAAATGCGGATACGCATGGATGGTGACTACATCAAAATAAGCCCCACCACCAAGCGGATATTCTGCCGTCGGACTTCCATCCACCGGGTTGTCGGTATTTCTCAAAATAACATCCATAAAACTGGGATAGCCCACACTGGCCAGCGTAATATGCGCTTCCGGCTGAATGGTCTTGATTACTTCGTAACAAATTCGCAGGGTCCGGATGTAATGATAAACGGGCGCCCGTAATTTGTAATCACAAGGATCGGGATTATTATCCCACCAACTGCCTTCCTGTCCCGGCTCCAGAAAGCCAGTCAGAAATGTAAAATCAAAACCCGGTTCGTTCCAGACTTCCCAGAATTTGATATCATCTCCGTACAGATGTACCATTCGCCAGAGGTAAAGCGCCAGCGGATTATCGTCGTTGACGGGTGTTCCGTTTTCTCCATTATCCCAGATGGGCGTGTACATATCCGCAAACATTTCGGACCGGTGCTCCGGACAATAATGGGTGGTGTCGCGGTGGTCGTCAGAAGGAAAACCAATAATCATGGTATTGTCCTTGAGTTTTAATTTTTTATAATGTTCAAAAGCATCTACCCGGATATCGTAGCCCCATTGTTCCAGAAAATGTTCCGGCAGTAGCGGACGAATGGTTTTTACACCAACCCCTTCCTGACCCACCTCCGGATTACCCGCGGCAATATCGGCCAGTTCCGTATCCTTCCATGGAGGAAAATAACCCAGATTGGTACCAGGCAAAAAATCAGTTGCTGCGGATGGAATGGCGTCGTTGGCCGTTGTGGTCGGAATATTGAGTTGATCGTACAAAACGATAACATCCGTATGCGTAATGCTATGACAATCGTTAATGACCGTCAGTCGGATCATATAGGTTCCGTTTTCTTCGTAGGTATGCACCGGATTTTCCAGGGTGCTGGAATGGCCGTCGCCAAAGTCCCAAATGTAAAAACTGGCGTAAGAACTTTGATTATTAAAACTAACCGTCCGGTTGTTATTCTGAAAATTAAATTCTGCGACGGGGAATGGGCTGAGTACCTTAATCGTAAAACTACTGGTATCGGAGGACTGATTATTGGTCGCAATCAGATGGACGGGATATTCGCCCGGTTGTTCGAAAGTAACGGACGGTTCAAATTCGGTGGAAGTAGCGGGCTGTCCTCCCGGAAAAAGCCACAGGTAACTGGTGGCATTTTCAGAATCATTGGCAAAACCAGTAGTGTGCGGTGCACAACCTTGTGTAGAGACAATCCCAAACCGGGAAACCGGATGTTGGGCAATCAAAAAAACGGTAAAAAATATCAGGGTAAGAGATATAAACAGCCTTCTCCATATTAAAATGACCATAAATTGTCTTTTTGCGCTAAGTATCCGATACCTGGACGATTATGAAATAACTTTAATGATAGTTTTTGGAATAGAAGACAGGGGAGGAGGATAGAAAGGTAACATTTTAATATAGAAAAAAACGAGCCAACCTCATAAAATATCAGGATAGCTCGTTTTTAGGACATTTTTTATTAAAAAATGACATTTTCTAACAGAATCGGTCGTATGCCATGGCCAGATTTTGTGCAATTGCTTCGGCTGGACTTCCTTCGATGTGGTGGCGTTCAATAAAGTGGACCAGCTGGCCGTCTTTAAAAAGAGCAATAGAAGGAGAAGAAGGAGGGTAGGGAAGTAAATATTCGCGGGCCCGTTCGGTGGCTTCGCGATCTACTCCGGCAAAAACCGTAACGGCCTTATCGGGCTTTTTATCGTGCTGTAAGGACATTTTTACGCCGGGTCGGGCCATTCCGGCCGCACAACCACAAACGGAATTAACAACCATCAAAAGGGTTCCCTTTTGATTTTCCAGGGCCAGATCAACCGCCGTCGGCGTGGTCAATCCTTCAAATCCGAAATCCGTTAAATCTTTGCTCATCGGAGCTACTAATTCTGGTGGATACATATTTTTTATTTTTTATAAATAAGAATAAGAAACTAAAACAGGGAACAAAGTTACCCAAAAACGGGGGTTTTCAGGAAATCCCTGACAGGTTATTAACACTCAGATAAACGAAAGAGTTTTTAAGTTTCTTTTTTAGACAAGCTCTCACATAGAAAGTATTGAAAAAAGATTTGTGATAACCAGTCATTTTATCCGGATTAGCGTCTTGAAAAAGGCATTTATAAACTTTTTACCAGTTAAAATATCAGGAAATCAAAGAATGATTCTTTATTTTAATATCTTTCGACAAAATTCTGTTTATGACACGATATATCTTTTCATTTTGCTTATTGGTAGCCATCCTGAGCGCCTGTACCAGTGACAAATTATCTCTGATTGATGAGCCGATGGAGCCCGATTGTAATCCCGAAATTAATTTTAACAATACCATCCAGGCCATTGTAAATAACAGTTGTGCCATTCCTGGTTGTCACGTATCTGGTGGCAATGCGCCGGGTATTTATACATCCTATCAGGGAATGCTGGGACAACTTGACAACGGTCAGGTAGAAGATGAAGTTATTGTACAACGGGACATGCCCCGCGCGCCGGGAGTACTGACCGAGGAAGAATTTGATTTATTTAAATGCTGGCTGGAAGCCGGACATCCCGAAAATTAAGAATCTATGCGTTTATATTTTACCCTCATTTTATCGTTCTGCTTCGCCAGTCTTTTCGCTCAGGAAAAATCTGAAATAGTTTATCGGACTTTCAAAGATACGCGGGTCATCAGCACGCAATCGGCCGAAACGTTGCCCGCTGGAAAAATGGATTTCAGAATCAGTCACCGCTTCGGAGACCTGGCGGGAGGTAATGGTGGCTGGGAAACTTTTTACGGACTGGAAAACGCGACGGATATCCTCATCGGAATAGACTACGGTGCGACCGACCGCCTTACTTTTGGTCTGAATCGTACCAAAGGTTCCGGACCGCTGACCCGATTGGTCAATGGTACGGTAAAATATAAATTGATGGGTCAGGGCAAAACCGAAGGCGCTCCCATCACACTGACGCTGCTGGGAGGTGCTTCTATTTCCACTGCCAGGAGAATTGATGATCCGGAATTACTTAGCAGTTTTCCAAAAACGGCACACCGGATGATCTACAATGTACAAGCATTATTCGCCCGTAATTTTTCGGAGCGGTTCGCTTTACAAATTTCTCCCGGCTACGTGTACCGGAATTTTGTGACCCAGGAAGATGAAAACGGATTGTTTAACCTGGGCCTGGCCGCACGTATGCAACTCACCAAAGTATTCGGCTTAATTCTGGATACGACGATTCCCTTTTCCGATTTGCGAACTTCGGAAAATGGTTATTATTTACCATTAGGTTTTGGTCTTGAGATTGATACGGGCGGTCACGTATTTCAAATCAATCTCACGAATACGACCGGACTGGCTCCGACCGATTATATTCCCAATACCCGCTCCAACTGGGCGGATGGAGAATTTCGCCTGGGATTTACCATTTCACGATTGTTTAATTTATAGTATGAAAAAATTTATTCCCTTTTCTGTTTTTCTGGGAATCATCTGGTGCTGTCTGGCCATGACGGATGGCAGAGCCGGACTGGTGGTCAACGGGGAAACACCCGTCTGGGAGGTACTTAACGAACTGGGTGAGCCATCTCCCAACCATCTGGTAACGATTTTACCCGAAAAGGCGAGTGTAGAGGTAGGCCGTAAAATTGTTCATTTTGGCTCCGCTAAAGCAGTCAGGCAACAAAGCGCACACTTCGTTTGTACTTCTTGTCATAATACCGAAAAAGAATTTGCCGACCTGCGCAATACGGATCCTCAGAAACGCCTTGACTACGCGGTGGAAAATGGATTGCCTTTTTTACCGGCTTCACCGCTGTATGGAGTCGTAAACCGAAGTAGTTTTTATAATGGCGATTATGAAAAAAAATATGGTGATTTGGTCATTCCCGCCCGGAATGATCTGAGAGCAGCCATTCAGCTCTGCGCGGTGGAATGTTCGCAGGGACGGGAATTGAAAAACTGGGAACTGGAATCGGTCTTATCGTATCTCTGGACGTTGGAACTGAAGATGAACGATTTAAAAATTCCGGCGACGGACTACGTTAAATTTACCGGTTCATCTGAAGATGCAACCGAATTGATCGCAGAAATCAAGTCATATTACGTTACGGATTCGCCCGCCCATTTTGTGGCGCCTCCGGAAGACCGGGAGGCAGGTTATGGCTTGGCAGGAAACGCGGCGAACGGGGAGCATATTTATAAATTGAGTTGTTTGCATTGTCACGAGGATCAGCGTTATTCCTTTTTTGATTTAAATGATGGAAAGTTGAGCCGGAAATTACTAGCTAAACATTTTCCGAAACATTCCTATTATTCCGCTTATCAGATGATCCGTTACGGGGCGCCTTCGCATCCGGGTAAGCGGGCCTATATGCCACAGTTTACTGCCGAGAAAATGAGCAACCAGCAGGTAGAAGATTTACGGGCGTATTTGACAAAAAAATAGCAGAAAGAATCGTGGTCCTTTCTGCTGTTTTATAACTGGTCTGAATTTTTTATCTAGTGCCTTCATTTAGTGCCTTTGGCACCAGGATAATTTTCAGAGGCTCTTGCCTCGGATGAATACGTTAGAGCGACTGATTAACTAATCACCGATTAACTAAGTTAGCCTTGAGTGATACTCCGACGGCTTGCCTGCCTCAAAAAGCCTCATTACGCTGCCCGTAATTTATTCAGTTTGGACTTGCTTAATTTTTCTTCCGCGTAACTACCCGTTACTTCGAAAGTTTTCAATTCCGACTGAGAAGGTAACTCAAACATGGCATCGGTCATAATTGCTTCACAAATAGACCGGAGACCCCGCGCACCCAGTTTGTATTCCAGTGCTTTGCTGGCCACATAATCAACGGCAGATTTTGAGAAAGTCAGCTTAATGCCTTCCAGTTCAAATAATTTCTGGTATTGGCGTAACAGCGAGTTTTTAGGTTCTGTCAGGATTCGGGCCAGGGCCGGTTTGTCGAGTGGTTCCAGATAAGTCAGAACGGGTAAACGTCCGATCAATTCGGGAATCAATCCGTAGGCTTTTAAATCCTGGTGGCTGATATATTGTAACAAGTGCTCCCGGTCGATCTCTTCTTCTGTGTTATTATTAAAACCAATTACCTGAGTATTTACCCGCTTGGCGATATTTTTTTCAATACCATCAAAAGCACCTCCACAAATAAAGAGAATATTTTCGGTGTTAATTTTCACCATTTTTTGTTCCGGGTGCTTACGTCCGCCCTGTGGTGGTACGTTTACTTCAGTTCCTTCCAGCATTTTCAGCATGGCCTGTTGAACGCCCTCTCCCGACACATCCCGGGTAATCGAAGGATTATCCATCTTACGGGCAATCTTATCGATTTCGTCAATATAAACGATGCCTTTCTGGGCAGCCTCCACGTTGTAATCACAAACCTGTAACAAACGGCTCAGGATACTTTCCACGTCCTCACCTACGTAGCCCGCCTCCGTAAATACGGTGGCATCTACTACCGCAAAAGGAACGTTTAAAAATCTGGCTACCGTCTTGGCAAGGAGCGTCTTTCCGGTTCCGGTACGACCGACAAAAAGAATATTGGATTTTTCGATCTCTACGTCGTCAGTGCGGGTTTGCCGTAATCGCTTGTAATGATTATAAACTGCTACGCAAAGATATTTTTTCGCCTCGTCCTGACCGATGACGTATTCGTCCAGGTGGCCTTTTAGTTCCATGGGTGTAACCGTATCGGGGATGGCAAAATCAGCTTTGGCTGTCTCTTCCTTTTTACCGGAATACAGTTCTTCCTGAATAATTTCATCCGCCTGTTCAACGCAGACTTCACAGATATGGCCGTCAATTCCTGCGATCAAAATCAGCGCTTCGGCTTTGTCTCTTCCGCAAAAAGAACATCGATAATTATTCTTACTTCTTCGCATCACTTATTGATTTAGGTAGATTTAGTATATGACTATAAAATTTAAACGGATGATCAGGCAATTTGTTAATCTTATTACCTCAGAATTCGGGATTTTTCAAAAAAAAGCCGTTTTGGGAATCAATAGCTTACAAAAATAGTCAAACTACTTGATTTCCCAAAACGACACTAGCCTGAGACGGGGCTATTATATCTGTATTATGCGGATTTATCTTCTTTTCGTGGATTATTGCGATCCAGTACTTCATCAATCAACCCATAAGCCTTGGCCTCTTCCGCTGTTTTCCAGTTATCACGATCACTATCTGCTGCGATGGTATCGTAATCCTGGCCCGTGTGGTGTGCCAGAATATCGTACAATTGCTTTTGCAGATCTTTGATTAACCGGTAGCTGATTTCCATTTCGGTAACCTGTCCCTGCATACCACCCATTGGCTGGTGAATCATCACGCGGCTGTGGTACAGACAAGTTCGTTTGCCCTTGGTTCCGGCGGCTAAAAGTAC
Organism: uncultured Saprospiraceae bacterium; assembly: GCA_937921555.1. Taxonomy (GTDB): domain Bacteria; phylum Bacteroidota; class Bacteroidia; order Chitinophagales; family Saprospiraceae; genus JALZUU01. The sequence goes on along the minus strand of CAKZUV010000293.1, from coordinate 6,711 downwards.
CGCTCCCATGGAGGCAGCCAATCCGGTACAAATCGTCCCTACGTCCGGAGACACGTACTGCATGGTATCATAAATACCCAAACCAGCAATCACCGAACCACCGGGACTGTTGATAAACATTTGAATATCCCGCTTTGGGTCGGTAGATTCGAGGAAGAGTAACTGTGCCTGAATTACGTTGGCAACGTAGTCATTTACGGGAACGCCCATAAAAATAATCCGGTCCATCATCAGTCGGGAGAAAACGTCCATTCCCACGATGTTCATCTGACGTTCCTCGATAACCTGAGGGGTAAATGCGTGGATATTCGGAGCAGAAGTTTTCATGTACTTTTCCAAATGCATACTATTCATGTTCAAATGCTTAGTAGCGTATTTTTTAAATTCATCTTGGTGAAACATTGATCAGTTTTTTTAGTGTTTAAACAAATGTGCGAATTGAAGATTTTCCTCAATTCGCACCATCCATACTCTTATAATACAAATAAAACCCCGGTAGGGTTCAATATAAAATTTAGTTATTCATTTTCGGCAGTTGCATCTACGGGAGATTCAATTTCTGCTTCTTCGATATCAGGATTTGCGTCGGGTCCGGTCAGCAGTTTTTCTACCTCTTTTACTTTTTCGCCCAGCTCTTCTGCGGTTACGGATACTTTATTCAACGTAACTTCCTGCTTAATAGATTCAAAAACCTTCTCAGAAATTAATTCTTCGTACATCTGATTGACCTGTTGTTTGTCTTCCATCAGTCGGTTAGCAGTATTGAGGATAATCAGTTCGTCTCCATATCCACCAAAATAACCCCGTACCCGATCCTTGAATGCCTCTAAAAGCGTCTCTTCGCTCACTTCGATATCAAACTTCTTCTGGATTTCTCCTTTGATCAGATTCCAGCGTAAGTTGTCCTTTATTTTTTCAAAATCCTTTTCCAGTTCCTCTTCGTTTACCTCCTCGTTGTTGCTTTTAATTAACCGGCGCAAAAACGCATCGGGTAGTTCCAGTTTATTCTGTGTGATCAGTTTGTCCTGAATTTCCCGGAATAAAAGGCCATTGGTCTGCGCTTCGTACTGCTTCGCCATCTGTTCGGCGATAAATGCTTTCATTTCTTCTTCGGAAGTAATCTTGCCTTCGCCGAATACTTTATCAAAAAACTCCTGATTCAACTCCGCTTCCTGCTTACGCGAAATATCGGCGATGGTTCCTTCAAACATCCGGCCCACCTCAGGATTTTCATCATTATCCTGAATTTGTAATAAATATTTATTGACAAACTCCTCGTCTTTGTTCGCTTCCAGATCATAAATATCAAAACGAACCTTATCTTCTTTTTTCTTACCCATAAATTTATCCCGGTAAGTATCCGTGATATCGTCCACCAGTACATTAAAAGTCGAAGCCCAGCCGTCTTTTTTCGGTTGGTCACCATCCAGTTCTTCGGCGTTAATGGCGATGATATCTTTTTCCTTCACTGCGTCGTCCACGCTCACTGATTCACCCGCACGCATTCGTAAGTCGGCGATGGTTTCGTCGATTTTTTCGTCTGGAATTTTCACTTCCATAAAATCGTACGTCGCGTTTTTATCCATGCCATTCAGCGTTGCTTCCGGGGCCATCCCGATATCAAAAGAAAAAACGTAATCCTTCTTTTCGGAAAGGTTGAATTCCGGTTCCTGCTGATCTTCGACGGATAATGGTTGACCGATGATATTGAAGTTCTCTTCCGTGAGATACTTGTGCATTTCATTCTGGAGAATCTCGTTGATACTATCGACAAGAATTGCCTTTCCATGCATCTTACGGATAAAGTTAAGCGGAGTTTTTCCCTTACGGAAACCTTTCAATTGCGCATTCTTACGGTACTTCTGTAACTCAGCATCTACCTTTGGCAGATAATCATCTGGGGTAATGGTCACCGTAATCGTTGCATTTAAATTGTCATGGTCGGTTTTGACAACTTGAGCCATAGTTTGTTTTTTTGAGAATTTTTAACGAAATTCAGAATAAAATTTGTCAATTGCAGCCAATTAATGGAAGTTTAGACAAGCTCTAACACCGAAAGTGTCTTGAAGCAATAAAAAAGATGGAGCATCTAATTCGACAACTCCATCCCGTTTACTTTGTTTTTGTGTGCGGGTGGAGGGACTCGAACCCCCACGCCGTGAAGCACCAGAACCTAAATCTGGCATGTCTACCAATTTCATCACACCCGCGTGGTATTTAAAATGATTAATGGATGGCCATCATTCATTTCGATCATACTTTTTACAAAAAGTAATGATGCAAAATTACTAATTACATGCATCATTTGCGCGAAAAGCGACGCAAAGATAACGCTTTTTCTCTTATTTTAAATCCTCTTTTTGACTTTTTCTACTGGAAATGGTATTTTCATGCATTATTATGCAAAAAGTACTTACATATCCGGATCATGAAAAGCGTGAAATTGAAGAAGCCTATCAGCTTCTGCTCGATTCTATCAAGGTAGAAATCGACGATACCGACCGTGAGAACATTCATACTGCTTATGAACTGGCAGTGGAGGCGCATATCAAACAACGGCGTAAATCCGGAGAACCTTACATTCTTCATCCCATTGAAGTGGCCAGAATTTGTGCGGCAGAAATTGGTTTGGGGCCCACGGCAATTATCAGTGCGTTGCTCCACGACGTAGTGGAAGATACGGATGTAACCCAGGAGGAGATTAACGCCAGATTCGGGGAAAAGATCGGCATCATTGTCAATGGTCTGACCAAACTGGATGGGTTGTACAACGTGCCTAGTCCACAGGCAGAAAATTTCAAAAAGGTAATCAAAACCCTGTTGGTGGATATTCGGGTAGTCCTGATCAAGATGGCAGACCGGATGCACAACATGCGTACCCTGGGTGCGATGCCCCAGCATAAACAATTGAAGATTGCGGCGGAAACCAGTTTTATTTATGCGCCTTTGGCACACCGGCTCGGATTATATAACATAAAGACGGAATTTCAGGATTTGTGTATGAAGGTGACCGATGCGGAGAAGTACGAAGAAATTTCCAAAAAGCTGGAAGATTCCGAGAAAGACCGTAATGAATACATCAACAAATTTATCCGTCCTTTGCGGAAAAGTCTGGAAAGTACCGGGATTGAATACCGGATTCTGGGTCGTCCAAAATCTATTTATTCTATTTATAATAAAATAAAAACCAAGAAAGTACCTTTTGAAGAAATCTACGATCTGTTTGCGGTACGGGTGATTGTTTCCGTTTTGCCAAAGCTGGAAAAGCAGGTTTGCTGGCAGGTCTATTCTATGGTCACTGATTTTTATAAACCCATTCCTGAACGGTTGAAAGATTGGGTTACCACGCCCAAAGCCAATGGCTACGAATCGCTCCATACCACGGTAGTTGGACCACAGGGCCGGTTCGTGGAAGTGCAGATCCGGACTGAGCGAATGGATGAAATTGCCGAACGTGGTTTTGCGGCCCACTGGAAATACAAGGGTGTTACGTCACAAAAAGAAAATGTCTACGAACAGTGGCTGGACACGGTGCGCGAAACACTGGAAAGTCAGGACGGCGATGCGATTGAATTTGTCAATGATTTTAAAACTTCGCTTTACAACGAGGAAGTATACGTTTATACGCCCAAAGGAGATTTAATTATTTTGCCGAAAGGCGCAACGGCTCTCGATTTTGCTTTCAGTATTCACTCTGACGTTGGGTATCATTGCAGTGCGATTAAGGTGAATAACAAACTGGTACCAATGGGGTACGAACTTCAGAATGGAGATCAAATCTGGATTACTACTTCCAAAAACCAAAAGCCCAACAAGAGCTGGCTGAAGATGACCGTGACGGGTAAGGCGCGGGGTAAAATCCGGGCAGCATTGCGGGAAGAACGAAAAGAACAGGCCGAATTCGGCAAAGAGGCATTGGGAAGAAAGTTAAAAAATAATAAAGTTGATTTTGACGAAGGGACTGATGTTCTGGTCAATCATTTAAAGTATAAAAACCGGCTGGACTTCTACTATGATATCTCGACGGATAGCATCAATCTGGCTGCTATTTTCAAGGATTTTAAAGTGGAAGGAGGAAAGTTGGTATTGATCGAAGAGGAAGAACCGAAAGCGAAGGTCGAAGAAAATGCGCCGCCCATCAAGCGGAAGCGGGCAGAGACTGATTTTAAGCCGCGATTGATGATCAACGGAGAAGAGGGAGATAGTTACGATTACACCCTGGCTACTTGTTGTAATCCATTGCAGGGCGACCGGGTTTTTGCGTATGTTACCGCCGCTTCCGGGATGAAGATCCACCGGACCAACTGTCCGAATGCCACCCATCTGATGGCCAATTACGGATACCGGATCATGAAAGCGGAATGGATTATGACGGCTAACTCGTCCTTTGTGGCGGATTTAGTAATTACGGGAATTGATAGCGGACCGGGCGTAATTGAAAAGATGTCACACACGATTTCTTCCCGGATGGGACTGAATATTCGTTCCTTTCACATCGACGGAAACGAAGGATACTTTGAGGCGCAAGTTGGATTATTGGTACAAAATAAAGACCAGTTGATTTTAGCAATCCGGGATTTACAGAACCTTGAGGGTATATCTTCTGTTGTGAGAGTAGAGGAGTGACAGGGAAGTGAATATTGGACGGATGTCGATAGTTTTTGAGCTATAATTATCAGTTTAAATATCTTACAATAGTATTATCTTCTTTTTGACGCAAATTTTATCGCATTAGTATTCACGCTAAGAGGGTCAATAGCCAATTAGCTAACAAGCCAAAAAAAATGCAAGAAGCAAAAAATTCTACGATTGAGGAAGTGAAGAATATTTTTTCGGGACACCTGGAAAAAAACGGACTGCGTAAGACGCCGGAACGCTATGCGATTCTGGAGGAGATTTATCGTCGTAGTGACCACTTTGACGCGGAGGCATTGTACATCCACATGAAAACCCAAAACTACCGGGTCAGCCGCGCTACAGTTTATAATACCCTCGAACTGCTGGTCAGCTGTGATCTGGTGAAAAAACATCAGTTTGGAAAAAATCTTGCGCAGTACGAAAAATCTTACGGTTATAAACAACACGACCACCTGATCTGTGTGGATTGTGGAAAAGTATTAGAATTTTGTGATCCCCGCGTTCAGCAAATCAAAACCATGATGGGCGAATTACTGGAATTTAAAGTGACGCACCATTCTCTGAATCTTTATGGCAATTGCGATAAGACAAGTTGTCCGGAACGTAAAGAAGTGGGATAATTCCCTTTTTATTTCTCCTATTTTTTCCGCTAATAAATAAATTCAAGTAACTTTGTCCGTCTGATTGTTTACAATCAGACGTTGCTTTTGTATTTTAATAATTTCAAAACGAAAACTCGGTTAAAAAATTCAATACTATGAAGGTGGACGTTATTTTGGGCTTACAATGGGGAGATGAGGGAAAAGGAAAAATTGTTGATTTTCTGGCGGAAAAATACGACATCATTGCTCGTTTTCAGGGAGGACCCAACGCGGGACATACGCTGAAATTTGACGGTAAGAAATACGTCCTGCACACGGTTCCTTCCGGGATCTTTCGCAAAAATCAAATCAACCTGATCGGAAACGGAGTAGTCATTGATCCAATTACGCTGACCAAAGAAATTGATAAGCTCATCGCGGCGGAGGTTGATTACAAAGACCGTCTGTTCGTCGCCAGAAAAGCCCATCTGATTTTACCCACTCACCGGTTTCTCGACGCCGTCTCTGAGGCCGCAAAAGGAAAAGAAAAAATCGGTTCCACTCTCAAAGGAATCGGACCTACCTACATGGACAAGACAGGCCGTAACGGACTGCGGGTTGGAGACATTTTATCACCCAATTTCAAAGAAAAATACGAAGCACTCAAAGCCAAGCATTTGGGCATTATTGGCGATCAGTCGAAAGTAGCATTTGATTTGGCAGGAGAGGAAGCTAAATGGTTTAAATGCCTGGATATTTTGCGGGAACTAAAGCACGTAGACAGCGAATACTATATCAACGATGCACTGAAATCCGGTAAAAAAATACTGGCTGAAGGTGCGCAGGGTTCTATGTTGGACATTGATTTTGGAACCTATCCTTACGTCACTTCGTCCAATACGATTTCCTCCGGAGTTTGTAACGGACTCGGAATTGCTCCGTCGCGAATCGGCGAGGTTATCGGAATTACGAAAGCTTATTGTACCCGTGTAGGCGGAGGCCCTTTCCCAACGGAATTATTCGACGAGACGGGAGAATTTCTCCGGAAAGAGGGCGCCGAATTTGGGGCAACGACCGGACGTCCCCGACGTTGCGGATGGATTGATATTCCACAACTGAAATATACGATCATGTTGAATGGAGTTACCAAACTGGTAATTACCAAAATTGATGTGCTCAACAACATGAAAGAAATTGCCGCAGCGACGCATTATAACTACGACGGAGCATCGCACGCTACGTTGCCATTCGACCTTTGTGGCGTTGAGATTACTCCGGAATTAAAGCAGTTTGAAGGCTGGGGAAGCTCTCTGGATGGCATCATGGAGTTTGACGAATTACCCGCTGCGGCCCGCGATTTTCTGGCTTATTTAGAAAAAGAATTAGAAACGCCCATCGCAATGGTTTCTACCGGACCAGAACGTAAAAAATTGATTGTCCGGGACGCGAGTGTGGTGGCGTAAAGAAGCGCTATTGGGTTTTAGCTATTGGC
>CAKZUV010000292.1 GCA_937921555.1 uncultured Saprospiraceae bacterium | reverse complement strand
CAAACATCTCCATCCACTCCCCAAATAAATAAATCCGCCAGATCACTTTTATATCTCTGACATTTTTTAAGCTCTTTACATCTATGATGTCAGCTAGTTTATCATTTTCTGAAATGGTCTCCAAAAGATGATCTTTTTGTGCTTCCAGCCAACTTATCTCCGGCGTAGCAAAACCCAGTTTATCGTACCGGTTTCTAATTATTTCCGGTAATACTTCCTTTCTACTCTCCCGTAAAATCCACTTCCGAATTCCATTTCTAATTTTTAAATCCGTAGGGAGAGATAAACAAAACTCTACCAGTTCATGATCCAAAAAAGGCACCCTTGATTCGATTCCAAAGCTCATCGCGTTTTTATCTTCGTAACGTAGTAAAGCGTTGAGTCCTAATTCAGAAATCAAGTTTTTACTTATCGCCAGCACAGAATCTTCTTTACTTCGCCGGAATAATGTCTCACTGTCCGGCCTTAATCTCAACCAGAAAAAGTCTTGTGCTTTCTTATTTTTAAGCAGATAATTTTTAAAATCATGCCAACTCTTCTCCCACGGAATCTGATGCAACCGAACAATATTAAATAAGGTAGTTATTTTGTTGAACAAACTTACATCGGACTTTAAAACTCCCAGATAAAATTTCTCGTAACCCGCCAGAATCTCATCCGCACCCTGTCCGTCTAACATTACTTTGATGCCCGCTTTTCTGGCCGCCCCAAACATCGCATACTGTGCTTCCACCCCTATACCATTGTAGGGTTCTTCCTGTTGCCAGAGTATTTGTTTTCTACTTTCTTCGTAGTCTTTAAAAGATGGTTGTAATATATGACCTTTGATGGCATTATTTTTTAAGACCGCTTCGACATATTTCCGCTCACTGATTTTTGCCTCATCATAAACTACTGAAAAAGCAGACAACGCAATATCATCTTTAATACTGGGAATTGTTAAAACAATAGCACTACTATCCAGTCCTCCAGACAAAGCCGCGCCTACGGGAACATCGGCCCGTAATCGTAATTCTACCGCATGGGTAAATTTTTCACTGAATTTTTTCACCGCAAATTCTGCGGTCATCTGCTGAGTCGTGATTTTTTTTAAATCATAATAGGTCGCAATCTCATAACTACTGGTCTTCAGGCTATAAGTAAGATGCTGACCATTGCCCAGCCTGCAGACACCCGCAAACATCGTTTCATCCGTATGATCATGCATTTGATGGACCAGATATTCGTACGCCTTCGTCTTATTCAGTCTGGCCCGCCACCCGGATATTTTTTGAAATGCTTTTATTTCTGAACTAAAACAAAATTGTCCATTAATCTCCGTGTAATAAAATGGTTTGATCCCAAATCGATCCCGGCTACAAAATACTTCTTCCGCTTCCCGGTCGTAAATCGAAAAAGCCCACTGACCATTAAAATACTGAACACATTCCTTTCCCCAATAATCGTATGCTGCCAGAAGTACTTCGGTATCTGTCTCCGTAGAAAACTGATACTTCTTTCGCTGTAACTGGATTTTAAGTTCGGGAAAATTATAAATAGCCCCGTTGAAAACCATTACTTTATTCCAGCCCTCGAAGGGTTGTCGTCCACCCGTACCCAGGTCAAAAATAGATAACCGCCGGTGGGCCAGACCAATATTTTTTTCCGCAAAGATCGCCTCATCATCCGGACCACGATGCTGCAAGGCAGCACTGGCCGCCTGTAGTTCTGCTACATTTATGGTATCTTTATCTTTATTTATAATGCCAAAGAGGCCACACATAATTAATAATTTAGCGCACGTCTAACGGAGCTTAAACGAATGAGTAAAAGTAAGCAAGATTATATTAGTCAGGTAGCTTCCGATCCAAATATTCCGGTCTTCTATCAGCCCTGGTGGCTGGATATTCTGGCAGGCAAGGATGGCTGGGATGCTGCGATAAGCTATGAAAAAAAGCGGATTACCGGAATCTGGCCTTATACCATCATGCGTCGGTGGGGACAAAAAATCTCTGCTCCATTACCATTAACGCCTTATCTGGGACCGCATTTTTACTACCCCGAAAATCAACATAAAATTACAGCGCGTACCAGTTTTATAGAAAAATCTCTGCCGGAGATGATTAAACAAATTCAAAAAGAAAAATTCAAATTATTTACTCAATATACTCCTCCCGGCTTTTACAATGGTCCGGCTTTACAATGGCATGATTTTTCTCAAAAGGCAATGTCTCGTTTTGTAATTCACAACTTACACGACCTGCCAACTGTTTTTAAAAATTTTAAATATAATACACGTCATACTATAAAAAAATTTAACGAGTATGGAAATATAAAAGAGGAATATAACCCAACACGATTGTACGAATTGATTACGGCTAGTTTTAATCGCCGCCAGCAAAAACCCGGATACAACGAAACTACTTTCTTAGCACTCACCGAGCAGTTAAAAGAAAGAGGGGCGTTAAAAATTTACTTTGCGGACCATCAACAATCAAAAAATGTAGCGGGTATCTTAGTGGCCACCAGTCAGGAACGAGCGTACCTTTTAAGTACCGGAATGTCCGAAGACCAAAATGGAGCAGTCACTGCTCTAATTTGGCATAGTATACAAATGACCGCAAAAGAAGTAAATACTTTTGATTTTTGTGGAAGTATGATTCCCGGAATCTATCAGTTTTTCCGCAGCTTCGGTGGTCAGCTGGAGTCTTATTATCAGCTGCGTACTTTTTCGGGTAAGGGGATAAAATTATTATACAAT
>CAKZUV010000291.1 GCA_937921555.1 uncultured Saprospiraceae bacterium | reverse complement strand
GAACCCGAATTCTGGGGTTACGTCCGGGGCAAAATGGCGTACCTGCCGGTCACGATGCTGGAGAAACAACGGTCACTTGGCTTTATGACTTGTGTGGCGGTGCCGGAAGGGTGAGTTGGTGAGTTGGTGAGTTGGTGAGTTGGTGAGTTGGTGAGTTGGTGAGTTGGTGAGTTAAGTTAAAAAAACCTGGGGACTGTTCAACAATCTGTGTTTTATTGATACGTTAGCATTGCGTAAAAAGAGACTAATCAACCAATAAACTGATTAACATTCACTTATAAAAAATTATTTTATTTATGTAAATTAAACTAATTGACTAGACACAGTTAATTGAACATCCCCCTAAACCGCCTTTTATGTTTTGGTAAAAGGTCACCAGTAAACAACTACAACCCACCAAAAAATCTCATTCCCTTTTCCACAATACCAAATCAAACCCTCGACGGCAACCGGATCACTTTAGTCGTTCCTTTATACAAAAACTGCCGGATAATCCGCGTCACATCCGAATTGTGCGCGTAAGACTTGATCACATCCCGGACGGCTTCCACGTCGTTGATATTGTCCTCCACCGAAACGTATCCAAAGCCTTTATACTGACCTTCTTCCACCAGTACCACCGCCTTTTCGTCCCTCGAACGTCCCTGATCGATCATCAGAAAATCTTCCGGAAAATCAATGCGTAAATAATCTACCGCTTCCTGTACCCGCAAGTTATATTCCTCGGGCGATTCCTTGCCGGCGCAGGCTCCCTGACATTTTTTGATATGATATTGAAAACAGGGTTTACTGTTGTGGATGCCACAGAAATGGTGACAAAGTCCAAAATTTTCCACGATCCGGTTGAGGGCACCTTTGGCGCTGCCGAGTTTGGCGTACTCACCGAGCAGGGTCATGGATTTGCGTAGTTTTTTATTGACCCGGGCCGTTTGCAGGCAAAGGTAGCCGTCTTCGTTGACCGTTTGGTGGATGACAAACTGGGTGGCGCGGGCACGCTGGGCGCGGTTGATTTCGGGATGTAAATTTTTGATTTCGTGGGATTCGTAGAGCAGGGCGACCAGTTCGCTGCCCATTTCTTCGCAGGAAATTTCGTGTACTGCCTGATAAAGTTTACGCGCTTTTTCGGTTTGTTTGGCAAAATGACTCATGACCCTTTTCCGGATATTTTTGCTTTTTCCGACGTAGATCGTTTTACCATGTTTGTCATAAAAATAATAAACGCCGCAAGTATCGGGCAGAGCGTGTAATTTTTCCAGCGTAATATTAGCGGGTAATTTTGCCTGCCGGACACCGAGGTTTACCATGTCAAGAATCTGATCTTCGCTTTCGTCGCGGTGCAGAATGCGTTCGAAAAGTTCAACGGTCGCCTGCGTATCGGCCATGGCCCGGTGGCGGTCTTTAACTTTGATCCCGAAATGCTTGATCAGATTGCCGAGACTGTAAGATCGGAGTCCGGGAAATGCCTTGCGGGAAAGACGAACGGTACACAGGTTCCGGCGGGTATACGTATAACCGAGCCGCGCAAATTCTTCCTTTAAAAACCCGTAGTCAAACCGAACATTATGGGCCACAAAAATAGCCCCTTCCGTAATCTCCACCACCCGGCGGGCCACCTCGTGAAATTTGGGGGCATCGGCTACCATCTCATCGTCAATCCCGGTAATTTTTGTGATATTATAAGGAATCGCCCGTTCGGGGTTGACCAGTGTTTCGAAGCGGTCCAGCTCTTTTTCCCCATCGTGCAGGATGATGGCAATTTCGGTAATTCGATCCCGTGCGGCCCGTCCTCCGGTCGTTTCGAGATCCACAATAGCATATATTTTAGACAAAGGAAAATTACTTTTAGGAATGGCAAATAAATAAGTGCAGAGTGAGGCAAAAGAGGAAGTATAGAATCGTACTTTATTTATTTAACATTCCTTAGATTGATTGAATAACTCCAAAACTACCAATAATAAAACAAAAAGTGGTGTATTGTTAGACTTTATTCCAAAATAATTTGTATGCTCCCAAATGATCTTTTTGTCCATCTTTTCGGCTTTTTTATCGTCCATAGCTAGGCTATGCACTCTAAAAAGAGCCTCAATCTGATCAAAAATATCTATTTGGTACCTCTACAAAACATTATGGAATTAAGTCTATTCAGAATATTTTCTTTTTCCTTTCGGGAAATGGCCGGAATACAATCCAGAGAAGTGATTTTTCAACTTTGCTAACAACAATTCGTTTTTAAATATTTTCATTTTCAGGTAAAGAAAATGGTCAGATTAAAAATGATAAAGCGATAGATCAGACTGGCTAAAACGACCGAAACCATCACGCCCAGACCCGCCGGAATAGCCAGGTACCATTTTATTTTTATAAACTTTTTTATACTTAGAATTGCATAAACTACCGGAATGACCATCACAAAGATGGTCGAGGTGATGTCAGCGAGCATTGAATCCTCTTGACCGGCTAAAAAATCTATCAGGGAAGTTGACCAGCTCATCAAAATCCAGCTGGTCATCGTCAGAGAAAAAAAGTGAAAAGCAAAAATCAGATTATCAAAATAATACTTGCGTTTTTTGAAGGTCATGAAATACAGGAAAAACGCGATGAGCGGCACGTTGATAATCATAATGGACTTGGCAATATTGTCACTCATTTTTTGGTAGACGGAAGCGTAAGCCTGAAAGCTTAAACTATAATCCTGCATTTTTTGTAATACCAAATCTTTAGTCCATTGTCCGCTGTACGGTTGAGAATGAACCTGGTCGTAAAGCGCCAGCGAATAGTCCGATAAGGGATTGACGAAAAAGTAGATGAGGTTGATAAAAAAGAATAAAGTAATCGGCGAAATATACTTTTTGCGTTTTCCATCCAGAAAAGCGACCGTCATCCTTCCGGGAAAACGAAATAGATCCCGCATGGCCACGAAAAAACGATTGTCGAAAAAGAAAAGATTGCTAAGCGTTTCTCCCAGCAGCCGGACCACCGAGCGGTCCGAATTATCGCGGGTACGCTGACCACACTGATAACAAAATTTTCCTTCAACAGAAGTTCCGCAGTTGAGGCAATTTATTTGTGTTGATTCATAGCTGGTTTCCATAGAGGGTAGACTTTCGCCGGGTACGTTTCTCAAATGTAGCTTTTTGTTGGTCAACGGCCAAATAATTTAGGTTTTATTCTAATGAAATTTTCACTTGTCGGTTTTCGCTAATGAAGATGTATAAAACTCCAAAGGTAGGGGGAATTTAAAAAGAGTCTTTCTCCAAAAATGGAGAAAGACTCTTTACAGATTAAGTTGTATGGTATTTTGATAATATTGACATTCCTGTAACCAAACTACTAATAGTTTTGTAAATTTTAAAAATGAATTACCGCACCAGCGAAACCGGCACCGTCTGCACCGTCTCACCCGTTTTTACCGTCAGGTAATAAATACCCGAAGGTAGTTTAGTGCCCGAATTTCCGGAGCCATCCCACACGATCTGGTAGTTGTCGGTATTGATAGAATACGCCTGATTTTTGGTGTAAACCAGACGTCCAAAACGATCGTGAATTTCCAGTTCGGCTTCGTTTCCGTAGCCCGCTGACGATTGAGCATGTTCCATTTCGATGGTGATTGTCACAAAATCTGTAAACGGATTCGGGAAGGTTTGAATCGTGATATTTTCAGATTTCTCTTCCAGTTCTTCGGTATTAACAATGATAAAATTTTCGTAGTCCCAGCAATTAAAACAAGGTTCGGCACCTTGCTCCAGATCGAGCGCGAGAAACGCCGTATATTTGGATAAAACCCGTTCCGCTTTACTCAGTTCGATTATCTCCTGCTGGTCTCCGGTATTGGATACGTAAGCTTCCATATCTCTGATTTGGTGACCCATCCAGATTTCTCTGGTCAGGGAATCGGCGGCGTCCATTTCTGATTCGTTGACCGTTACCATATCGAAGACAAAGCTGCTGTCACCAATCCCCGAAAATTCAATTTCCAGATCTCCTTCTCCCGTAAATCTGCCCACCTCCATGATCGGTTGGTCGTAATTTTGGGACTGCCCGAAAAAAGCGGGTGTATATTGTTGATAAGTAAAACCCTCCGACATGGAAGTCTGTAATTCAAAAATTTCATCTTTGTGTTTAATATTTCGTAAGGTCGCCGGAATACTCGACCAGACGCCGGCTGATCCCTCCATGGAACCATGAAGTGTACCACCCGTACCCAGCGTGAGTTGGGTATAAAAAGTTTGATTCGGGTAGGTATAAAAATCGGGACCATTCCAGATTATTTCATAATAAAAACCTTCTGTCTGGTAATTAACAATATGCACCCGGATGTCATCTTCGCCAATGAGGTTGATTAACGAATCGGCGTGGAGTGTCCAGGCAATACTGGCTGAATTACAAACTAGGACAATGTCTCCACTCCCTTCGGTTTCTTTCACAAATTTGATTCCCTGATCGAGTAAGGGAAATAAATCGGAAGCGTCGTCGAGTATATCGGGTAAATTGCCGAGATTGCTGAACAGACTTTCCGGTGAACCGTCCAGCCATTGATCGGATAATTGAGTGATTCCGTTATCAGAAGAATATAGAAAATTCCACTGATCGGACGGCTTGATAAATGCTTCACAGTTCTTTTTTACTTCGCTGAGAATATCGGACGTAGAAAGACTGGTATAACTGTCTTGATGGTCGAGCAAAAACAGCACATTTGATGGTTCTGATTCGGTTGGAATAGCGGGAGGCTGATAGATCATCTGGTAAAATTTATCGGGTCCGTCAACGAGTTTCTGGACAAATGCGGTGCCCTCCTGCAAGGGCGAATTGACCGAAAACTGAATATTTTTTCCAAACAAATCACTCGGAATTTGGGCGACCAGCACCTCGCCGTGTTCCGGGTCGTCAAACTCGTAAAAAGGTACCATATTTCCTCCCCGCAAAAACGGATTCGTCCAGGTTTCGTCGGGAAAAGTAATGAGCTGCAAGGCGTCCGGCAGCGTAGCAGAAGTTCGTAAGATTTCGAGCGGCAGCCCACAGGTAACTTTGCCATCCGACCAGATGGCAGGCGCCAGATAAGAGATTTTAATTCTCCGGGTTTCGTCCGCAGGCAGCGGGAAAATTCTGATCTGGTAGCTTCCATTGGGTTTACGGTAGAGTAGAGACGGATCCAGATTCCGGTCAACAATATCTTCGTAGTCCTGCGTTGCCGACAGGATATCCAGTACGTCGGCTTTGACGATTGTGGTATCATCGAGCATCCACAACCAGGAATCATAAACGATGGCTCCTTCCGGTAAATTAAAATCAAGTACGATTTCCAGAAGGTCCGTCGAGAAGAACGTATTTTCAGCGGAAATGGTCAGAAACATAGAAATGTCCATGTAGGCACCTTGTGGCTGAATGGTAAAGGTGGCTTCGGTAATCGTTCCCCGTTCACCCTGGTCCGCTCCCCACCTATCCGGATCGTGGATATTTAACAGGTTTTGTCCGGAAACGGAGTTGGTAATTAACAGAAATAAAATAAGAAAAAGGGTAGAGTTAGTTTTCATACACGAAAGGGTTTAGTTAGTTAATGATGAAACTAAATATAGTGACTATTTGTAAATTGTAATTTGTTAAAAATAAAATTGACGGCCATCCGTCAAAATTAACAAGGTATTTGTATAATAGACTTTATTCCAAAATAATTTGTATGCTCCCAAATGATCTTTTTGTCCATCTTTTCGGCTTTTTTATCGCCCATAGCTAGGCTATGCACTCAAAAAAGAGCCTCAATCTGATCAAAAATATCTATTTGGT
>CAKZUV010000290.1 GCA_937921555.1 uncultured Saprospiraceae bacterium | reverse complement strand
ACAAGCTAAAGTAACCGAGCCTCCTACCGGAATCATTGTTCCCGCAGGGAATATATGAGATGGATTGCCAGGTCCCGTACCTCCTGTATTATCATCGATTTCCCAACCGCTGATATCTACCATAGTTCCCGCTGCACATCCTCCACAAGGATCCGCTGCGCTAATCGTAATGGTTTCATTCGGACATTCTTCCCCACTAGGAGGGCTATCGCCATCCGGAATTAATTCTGAAATATAGACAACTGGTGCACAACTACCAGCACCACCGGCACCGGGACAGGTGATGGTCGGAGGTGTTGTATCCATTATTACATAATCAATTGGACAATCTTGCGTTTCTCCCGTGACAGGATCAGTTACTGTAAAAGTTCGTGTTACTGTTCTTGGTGCCCCCATACATCCGGCTGCTCCGTCATCGACATCAAGAACTGTGATCTCAACAGGATTACAACTTTCAACAACAACTCCGCCCTGTGTAGTAAACTCTGCAAGTATAGCTGCAGCGTCAGTTAGAGCTGGAACATCGTCTATACATTGTAGTGCTACTGGGCCTGTTGGGCAAGTTACGTCGAGCATACAGCAAGTTCCCACAGTTACGGTAACAGCTGTTCTATCAGAGGTACATCCATCCGGACACTCACACTGAGTATAGTAAGTATAGGTTCCGGAAGTTCCGGCATCGAACGCACCTTCTTCGGCAGTTGTTCCAGCTACGTTAAATGGGCTTCCAGTTCCAATAGCTGTCCCACCTGTTGCAGCATTGTACCAAGTAACCACAGGATCTCCTGGTGGAGGTACTGCTACTGCAAAAGCTGCAGCGCCATCAGCTGGTAAACAAGCATTATCAGCAATAGGTGCCCCTAAGCCAGCTCCAGAATCGTATACAACAGAAGCTCCTGCTCCCAGACAGGACGGACAAGCTCCCCCTCCATCTGAAAAAGTTACTACCACTTGATTTAATTCACCCATATCTAAAAACACACAATCACCTATAATAATCATCCAACCAGCTTCGGTAATATCACATCCTGCAAATGGAGACCAATCTATTGGTACACCGTTAACGGAGCTATAACTCCCAGTCAGTGGAGTAGTCGCAGCGCATAAATCAAAATCACCATCGGCGGGGTTATTAGTAAATGTTAAGTTCGTAAAATCATCACCACTATTACAAATTCCCGGATTGGGTACAAATGTAAATAAAGGAGATCCGCAGCCCGCTGGCCCTTCTAAAGAGAAAGTCATGTCTGATACAAAAGTGTGTGTTCCTGTTAAAGAAATGGAAATGTTCATTGTTGCAGGATCAAAGGCACATGGAGCCATCGTACATTCTTCTATAGCACAAGCGGCGGTAATATCAGGAGCCGGGTCATTACAGTCAATCGATACGTTAGCACCTGGTATTGGATCGGAAACATCTGTTCCAGCAAAAATAGTTACTTCTTGCATCGCATTACAAGTTGGATCTCCCATATCTTGTACATATACCATATAGGTTCCAGGAGTCAAATCAGTAAATGTTCCAGTAGGAAGGAGCGTTGCTCCTCCGTCTATTGAATATTGAATAGTGTTTGAAGACGTTGCGGTAATAGTTATGCTACCATCTGCATCACCTGCACATGTTTCGTTAATCACTCCGACACATTCTAAAACAAGGTCACAAACGGCAGCCGGAACACAAAAATCAACAGTAGCTAAACTACCACTTGGAGAAGTGTTCACTAAAGTTAAACCATCACCATCACAATCAGTACCGTTTGAATTACTCATTAAGTATACAAATGTCACTTGATCTATAACGTCTGTTGCTGTTAGCCCCCAGTTAGGAGGAATCACACCATCCCCCATACCCGTAGATACGGACGAATCAGGTCCTGAAGTACTTGGCGGTTCTTCTGTAGGACATGCTGTTGCCCCCGTAACTACATCCGCACCATATACACCGGCAGGAAGACCGGCACCAGCAGCTGTTCCCGTAATATGCTCCATCATTGTCAATCCTGTTCCTGCTTGAGCGTTGCAATAAGTAGCTAAATCAGCTACCGTAACTGCAGGAGCAGTAAAAGTTGAACCTTCGACCCATCCGCCCCATGCTTCGAGGCCTTCAGTACTTCCGTTCATACTAGACCAATCAATATCAAATCCATCTGCTGTAGAAGTGAAACCATTGATAAAAGTATACTCAACGACAACCCAACAGTTTGCACAAGAAAAGTCATTTACTGTTGCACCAGCAAAATCACTACCACCCGATACATTGGTTACTAGTTGCGGAGCACTTTGACTTGAATTAATTCCTGTAGATCCTAAGCAGGCTCCAGCAACGGTAGTTCCGTTGGTTCCGTTGGGGAAACTACATGTTGTTGTCATGGTAACAGTGACATCATCAATTCCATCAGTTCCACTGGTAAAGGTTCCCCCAGTGTTGGTAACAAAATCGTGATTGAAAGTTGCAGTCGTTGGTGTCCCATCTGCTCCATTCGTTGTTACACAAGTTAATGGAAAAGAATTTTCGTTGAGGCTAAAAGAATTTCCAGAGGCACAAGACTGAGCGCTGCCCGAAGAAATGCAACCAAAGACAATTAAAAAAATTATCAATGGTTGGTAAAGAGGATAGAAAAGATCTAAGTTTAAATGTTGGGTGTACTTCATGTTTGTTTTGTTTATTTGTTAGAAAAAAAATTTCGAAATAATTACCTTTAATTGAAAATGGATAGTCCTTCGTCGCGGACACAAGCGTTTGCTTTAAAAATTGAACTCAATCAAAATTTAATTCCAAAAAATACATATCGAATTCTAATTAATGATAGTTATCTACCTTAATTATTGGGGCTAATGAATAGTAGTGTTTCGAATAAAATCACACTAGATTTGGAACTCGGTTTATGGTGAGTCTGGCAAATTATTAGATTATAAAACCAAATCGTAAAGCGCAGTTTTTCTTTTGGGACAAAGAATAAAGTTAGTGAAGAAAAATAAATCTTTCAAAAAGATTTTTCATTAAGGAATGTTAAATAAATAAAGTACGATTCTATACCTTCCTATTTTTGCCTCACTCTGCACTTATTTATTTGCCACTCCTAAGTTTGTTATACGAAATAAAGTTAGGAATATTTTTTAAAAACAAAAATTATATTATCTTTTTTTTTAAATTTCTAACAATCACCTTTTCTCAAAGCCGTTCTATAGTTCTTATTTTTCTCTGTATATTACGTCCGAAAAATCAGCAATCTCCTTTTTTGTGAAGCTTTCTGATCATTTTATCAGCCGAAATAAACTACTATGACCTTAACCGGACTGGACTGGACCATCATCGCTTTATTCTTTATCGTCTCGCTTGGAATCGGGCTGCTCGTCGCCCGCCGTTCCGGAAAAGACACCGCAGAATTTTTTCTGTCCGGCCGGAATATGCCGTGGTGGCTGCTTGGTGTCTCGATGGTAGCAACGACCTTTTCAGCTGATACGCCCAACTTTGTCACCAACGTTGTACGGACCCAGGGTGTGGCCGGAAACTGGGCCTGGTGGGCTTTTCTGCTGACCGGGATGCTCACCGTATTTGTGTACGCACAACTCTGGCGACGGTCGGGCGTACTGACGGATTTGGAGTTTTATGAATTGCGGTACAGTGGTCCGGCTGCCCGCTTTCTGCGCGGATTCCGGGCGCTCTACCTCGGTGTATTTTTCAATATCATGATCATGGCTTCAGTCTCTCTGGCCGCCATCAAAATCGGTGCGGTACTGCTCGGACTTTCGGCTTATCAAACCCTGGCCATTGCGTCTACAGTCACGGTTATTTACAGTATGCTCGGTGGATTGCGCGGCGTTATTTATACTGATTTTATCCAGTTTTTTCTGGCCATGATCGGATCGGTCTGGGCCGCGTGGGTGGTCCTGGGACATCCCGAAATAGATGGGTTGAGCAACCTGCTGGCGCATCCGAATGTGAGTGGCAAACTGGATCTGATTCCCGATTTCAACGACCGTGATATGCTGGTCACCGTTTTGATTATTCCGCTGGCCGTGCAGTGGTGGAGCGTATGGTATCCGGGCGCCGAACCCGGTGGTGGTGGCTACGTAGCACAACGAATGCTGGCGGCCAAAGACGAAAAAAATGCAATGGCCGCTACCCTCTTTTTTAATATCGCACACTATGCCTTGCGGCCCTGGCCGTGGATTATTATTGCGCTGGCTTCGCTGGTGGTCTTCCCGGATCTGGCGTCGATCGCGGCCACTTTTCCGCACATTGATCCCGAGGTAATTTCCATCAAGGACGATTTGGCGTACTCCGCCATGCTGACTTATCTGCCTAAAGGTTTACTCGGCCTGGTGGTCGCTTCGCTGGTCGCAGCGTATATGTCAACGATTTCCTCGCACCTCAACTGGGGATCTTCTTACGTCGTAAATGACTGGTACAAAAGATTTTATAAAACAAATGCCACCGAAAAAGAAATGGTTAATATCGGCCGCTTGTCTACGTTGCTGTTGATGGTCTTTTCTGCTTTTTTTGCTTTGCAGTTGGAAAGTGCACTGGGAGCTTTTCAGATTTTATTAAAAATTGGGGCAGGAACGGGATTGATTTTTATCCTCCGCTGGTTTTGGTGGCGGATCAATGCGTACAGTGAACTGACGGCAATGATTGTTTCCTTTTTACTGGCCATTTATCTCGATTTGGTACACGAAAATTTAGGGTTTGCCGCAATTGCCGAATCGTATAAATTATTGATTAGTGTTGGATTGACAACCGTGGCCTGGGTCGCGGTTACCTTACTGACCCGTCCGACGAAACAGGGTGTACTGATTGATTTTTATAAAAGAATAAAACCCGCAGCCGGCGGCTGGCAACCGGTCATTGACCAGGCAATTGCTGCCAATACGCTTGACCGTACGGAAGTTCGTGCGGGGAAATTGCCATTACAAATACTTTGTATGTTGTCAGGTTGTTTTTTAGTGTACGGAGCGTTGTTCGGAACGGGATATTTTATTTATGGAAATATTTCACAGGGTATTTTGGCATTCGTGGTTAGCGGCATCTCGGGGATGATTATTTTTTCCTTATGGAAAAAAATTCAAAAAGCGTAGATTAAGTTGGCCGTTGGCTAGCGCCGAAGAAACTAAATTAGTATATTTTTTTTTAGCATTCTTAGTGTTTTGTTTCGCCACAAAGACGCGAAGTACACAACGTTTTTTCTTCGTGTTTTCGTGACTTTGTGGCTCCCGAATTGTATGGAACGTTTGGGCCGAAGGGATTAGCAAATGGTAAACAGTAAAACTTTACTCCTTCATTTATATTAGCCTTTATTGTTTATAAAAAGTAATTCATCAACTTGTCCAGCTCTTTAAAGTCATTGACAAATTCCAGGATATGGTCAAATTCCGCAAACTCTTCTTCGTGGTGGGTGGTCGTTACAATGATGGCGGCAGCGCCTGCATTCCGGGCAGCAGCGGCTCCCGTGATACTGTCTTCGAAGACGATACAATTGACAGGATCGACATTTAACGCGTTGGCTCCCAGTAAAAAAACTTCGGGATCCGGTTTGCCTTTGCTGACATCCCCGGCGTGAAAAATAGCTTTAAAATATGGACGCAGGGGTAAATTATCCAACAAAAAATTAGCGTTTTCCGGAGGTGCGGCGGTACCGATTGCCATGGGGATTCCAGCATCCTTCAGCGTATCTAAAAACAGTTGCAGCCCATTAATCAATTTCAATTCCGGAAGAAAAATATCCCGGTATGCTTTTTCTTTTTTAGCGCTGATGGCCAATCGTTCGTCGCGGGTAAACCGGTCTCCGTAAAGCCGGTGCAGAATCTCCTCGTTGACTCCGTGAATTTCCTGCATAACTTTTTCGATGGGCCAGTCGGTTCCCAATTCTTTCAGACTCGCCTGCCAGGCGCGGTGGTGGACCATCATATTGTCGACCATCGTTCCGTCCATATCGAAGATTACTGCCTGATATTTTTTCATTGATACTTATCTTTAGTGCTATTTTTTGAGTCGTTAAATGTTTGTTTTACAATTGATCTTCGAAGCCATTGCTCCGCAAAATCTGTGCGTACCAGGAATAAGGAATTTCGCCCCGGTTGTAATACGCTTTGACTTCCTCAATATTTCCTTTCGCTCCATAATTTTCGGTACGGATTAATTTTCCGGATTCATCGTAATATTTCCACTCACCGGTTTTTATACGCCATTCTTTGTACGTCCCTTTCGCCTGGAGTTGTCCGTTCCGGTGATATTTCTCAATGGGTCCTTCTACCCTATTCTGGTTATAATTTCCGATCTCTCTGAAATTTCCATTATCGTAATAATTGATCCATTCGCCCTGGCCGATACCGTCAATAAAATTTTGCCAGGAATGAACTTGCCCGTTGGGATGATTAGAAAATAAGATTCCGGTAAACGGTTCAGTTACGCCTTTTTCGTAGTAGCGGTAGAAGCCGTCAACTCTTTTTCCGGTGACATCATTCATGGATACTTCAGCCCGTTGGGTCACCTCATTCATGGAAAGAGTATTTTGAGAAAAAGCAAAAATCGGAAATAAAAGAAAGAGCGCAAAGTATTTGATTTTCATGGTCATAAATTAAAAAAGTAAAGGATGATATAAAGAAGTTGATTAAAGAAACTAGGATTGTAAGGAATTGTTTAAAAACAGACTGGATACCATTCAGAAAATATTTTTAGAGCTTGTCTAAACTTCCATCTCTTTTTACAAAAAACAATCGGAATTGAACGTATATATTCAATTCCGATTATTTTGTCTTGTTATGTAGTTTCAGGCACGATTGCGGTATCTTGTAATTTTCAATAAATTTAAATTAGAGATATCCACAACTACCATTAATCTTGCTTCACCACCTTCCGGTTATTCTCCCGGTCCACGTCCGCCATCCGTTCTTTTGCATCAATCGTTACCGCTGCAATATTTGATAAATTTCCGGGCAGGACCAGATCATAAGTCAAATTGGTCCACGGCCAGTCGGGTGCGTAGATCAACTGCGATCCGTCTTTGGGTTGTGGCTTTTTACCCCGCATGATCACCATCGGAATATTAATCACTTGCTCCGTTCCGTCCTGATAACTAATCGTAACATCCACGGGCATTGGCATCATTCCGACCCTTTGTAATTCGATTACTACTCCGTTGTCTTTTTCTTCCACGGACTTGATTCCGTAATCAATTGTGTGGGTCGTGTTAACCATGTATTCCCGGTACCAGTCCAGTTCCAGGCCGGATACTTTTTCCATAACGCGGATAAAATCGTTGGGATTAGGATGTTTAAATTTCCAGGTATCATAGTACGACAAAATACCTTTTTCAAAATTTTCGGTCCCCATAATGTATTCCAGCTGGGCTAAAAACACATTTCCTTTTACGTAAGATCCGACGCCGTAAGCGGCATTGGTCGTAAAGTGATCTGCGTGGGTACTCAACGGTTCTTCGGCGCCACTGCTGGAAAAGTTAGCATACCCCTTGAGCGATCCGGCCTGCGGAAAATCTACCACCTCTCTTCCCGCAAAAGCAGGAACTTTTGTACGCAAATAGTTCATCACATCATCGCTCGCATAGCTCGTAAACCCTTCGTCCATCCAGGCGTACAAAGCCTCGTTGGTTCCCAAAATCATCTGATACCAACTGTGCATCAATTCGTGTACGGACACTCCGACCAGGCTCCCAAAATTCCGTTCTCCGGTAATCAGCGTCGCCATCGGATATTCCATACCACCGTCTCCCCCCTGAATAAAGGAGTACTGTTCGTAAGGATATTCTCCGTATTTTTTATTGATATAAGAAAATGCTTCATCCATCGCCTGGGTTAAAAGTGGCCAGATCTCTTCGGTTTTTTCATTTTTCTTATACAAAAAATGCATCATCGGACCATCTTTTGCCTGCTGCTTGATATGCGTGTAATCCGGATCTGCCGCCCAGACAAAATCGTGTACATTG
Source organism: uncultured Saprospiraceae bacterium (assembly GCA_937921555.1). Taxonomy (GTDB): domain Bacteria; phylum Bacteroidota; class Bacteroidia; order Chitinophagales; family Saprospiraceae; genus JALZUU01. Next base: position 3,806 of record CAKZUV010000290.1, on the reverse strand, counting down.
GGTGCTTTAAAATGCCAGGTTAATTTATTTCCTTTTGGACGTTTTACCTTCTGGCCTTCGGCTTCATAACCATAACCGATTGTTTCCGGATTTTGCAAGTATCCTGTTCCGCCTAAAATATAATCTTTGTCAATTTTAATTTTTACATCAAAATCTCCCCAGACGCCATGAAACTCACGGCCAATGTAAGGATTAGCGTGCCAGCCCTGATAATCGTATTCTGACATCTTTGGGTACCACTGCGACATGGAATAATCGATTCCTTCTTTGTTGAAACGACCGGAACGACGAATTTGTATAGGCACCTGCGCGTTGAATTCCATTTCAAAAACAGCGGTGCTGTTGGGGGCAATGGGTTCGCTGAGAGACACTTCGAGAATGGTTCCGACAATCTCGTACTTTACGGGTTTTCCGTTGCAGGTCAACTTGGTTACTCTCTGGTAGCCGATTTCTTCCGGCGACAATTTACTGATTCGGCCACCTACCCGTTGGTCGGAATCGACCAGCGCACGGTTGCGCATGTCCATCATACTTCCCGGCTGAAAGGCATTGAAATATAAATGGTAGAAAACTTTGTCAAGTTCATCCGGAGAATTGTTGGTATAATCAACTTTCTGGGTTCCGGTAAACTGATGCTTTTTGGTATCAAAATCAATGTCCATTTCGTATTTAATGGCCTGCTGCCAGCGGTCCGGCTGTGCGGATACGAAGCTATGGGTTAGAAACAAAAGGATTGTTAAGAGAATAAGGTTACGCATTTTTTATTTGTTTAATCGTTTATTTGTTTAAGCGTTTATTTGTTGAGCGTTTAATTTTATTTTTAAAAAGAGAAAACTAATTTGTTTTTTAGGGCTTGTCTAAAGAATCCTCAATCTCTTACTACTACTTCCTCGTCGTTTTCCCATCTTTCTCGGACCGGACCATATAATTTAGACCAGTCCGTCCAGCGGTAGCGACGGGCACAAAGGTAAATAAATCCGGCGGCCAGTACGTAAAAAACGGGAATCATAAAGGTGGTATTTACCTCCGTCACTCGAAAGACGGCATCCGTTTGCAGTGCGGACCCCGTAAAAGTAACGAAGATAGCTCCGAAAATGTTATTAGCCGCATGAATTCCCAGTGCCAGTTCCAGGGTATCGTCCATCAAAGTGAGAATCCCCAGAAACAGGCCCATTCCTATATAATAGGGCATCATCAGCCAGAGTCCAAATTCTCCGATCTCCGGATTGGCGAGGTGCATTGCGCCAAAAGCGACGGAGGTCAGCAAGAGTGCCACCAACCGGGAATTAAATGCCAGTCCCAGTCCCTGCAGCAAATATCCTCTGAATAATAATTCCTCGAAGGAGGTCTGCATGGGCATAATAAGCAAGGCAATCGCTATCAGCGGCAACCAGGTTTTCCACTCCAACTGAAACTGATAGGTCTCCGGTGAAATAAAATATGAAATGACTTCGAGCGCAGCAATTAGTAAAAACCATATCCCAAATCCAAAACCTACCCGCGACCAGCGAATATTCCGGTAAGGGGTAATCAACGATCTGAGCGGTCTTTTATGAATGACCGCCAGTCCCAGCCACAAGGCCAGCAACCCAACTACAAAAGATAAGAGTATGAGGAAAAATCCGGTATTGGCGGCTATTCCCAGTCCGGCAAAATCAATATTCGCCGCAAATTCGTTCAGGGCCTCTTGCGTTAGTACACCATCCCGCTCATTTATTTTGGCAGCCACCACGAAGGAAAAAGGTACCTGCCCCACAATATAACCCACCACCACCAACAGTAAAGTTAGTCCATACCGGACGAACTCCGCCAGACCTGACTCGTGGGGTTCATAGGCCGTTTTGAAAAACATATAAAATTTTATTTGATACTTTTAACAAATTCTCTGCTATTTATTTGCGGATTAAAAATTGAATGCAAAGCATATTTTTCTCCTTCAATGAATGGGGTTCTCCGGCGTAAAGGTAGGAATTAAAAGCTCAACAAAAAAGCGTATTTCCTTTCTAATCCGGGTTGTTCCGCCCCTTAAAAGCTAAAAATTTAAATCTTCCGGCCCCTCATCCTGTCAGGAATGTTATATTTGCAACAAAAAATATATGACACCAGTTAGTTCTACGAGCAGTTCAGATAGCAAGGTCGCCATTTACTGGGATTTTGACAATATTCATATTTCAGCAAAAAATCTGGATAAAGTACTCGCCAAAAAACGCCATAAGCACGAGCCCAAAGTACTGGATATTACCGCCATTATGGAGTTTGTCGCTTCTTTTGGCGAAATAAGCGTCGCACAGGCGTACGCAGACTGGACTATTTTCAGCAACTATAAAGAGGATTTTCTCAATTATTCCATTGATTTGATCCAGATGTTTCCCAGGGGAAGTCACTCAAAAAACGGGGCAGATATCCGGATGTCACTGGACATTCTGGACGATGCGAACAACTTTCCGCACATTACGCACTTTGTGATCGTAGGAGGCGATAGTGATTATATCGCCGTGGCGCAAAAACTCAAACAGCGGGGAAAATACATCATCGGCATCGGTATTGAAAATACGACCAACGACTATTTTGCCAAATCCTGCTCGGAATTCAAGTTTTACCGGACCATTCTGGCCAAATCCAGCGACCAGGAATCTGATAAAATCTTACAGGAACTGAAGTCTCATTCTACGGCGGATAATAAGAAATCCCGTCAGTTGCTGCGCTCGGCGATACGTCGTCTGCTCAACCAGTACAATACAGATTTTGTCTACAAAGCGCAGGTAAAACCTATGATGCGCCGTCTGGATCCCAAATTTGATGAGGGTAATTTCGGTTTCCGCAGTTTTACCGAATTTATTAAATCCAACAAAGACATTCTGGTTATCAAAGACGGGGAAAACGACCAGACGATTAGTTTGAAAAAGCGGTAAAAAAGATGCTGTTCGTTTTTTGCCATTGGCTATTTAAAAAAATAAGAATTAGTATAGCAAACCGGATTATCTTTTTATCAACTGTCCCCGAATTTCCTTAACTTTGCAATCTAAATAATAGAATATGAGCAAGCAGTTAGATTTATGTTTTGGTATTATCGCAATCCTGATTTTTTTCGCCGCCTTCAGCCGGTTGATTCCCCACCCTTTTAACTTTACCCCCGTCGGCGGTATGGCTTTATTCGGTGCGGCTTATTTCACCAAAAAATACTGGGCTTTTATCATTCCGCTGGTGGCCATGTTCTTGAGTGATCTGGTGATTAATAACCTGGTATACCCAATCGTTTATCCGCAATACTACGAAGGATTTACGCTGATGACACAGGGCTGGTACTGGATGTACGGTTCCTTTGCGCTGATCGCGCTGCTGGGTATGACCATTTTGAAAAAAGTGAAGTTGCCCGCATTGATTGCCGGCAGTTTAGGTGCTTCGCTGATTTTCTTTTTAGTAACCAATTTCGGAACCTGGGCGGGTGGCACGATGTACCCTGCGAACATGACCGGATTGCTCGCTTCCTATACCGCCGGATTACCCTTCTTTCTGAATACCATCGCCGGTGATTTATTCTACGTCGGTGTTTTATTTGGTAGTTTTGAATTGGTTAAAATGCAGTTTCCACGGTTGGCATTGGCTTCGTAAAACTGTATTTCTTATAAAGAAATTATTCAAAAATAAACCATTATGAAACCGTCTGATTCCTCCTCAGATACGCCGGATAAACTGGTCTGTGGGGTAGATTATTATCTGGAAGAAGGACGGTATGTTTTTACGGCAGTTTACCACAAAAAGAGAGGCTATTGTTGTGGCAATAAATGCCGGCATTGTCCCTATAC
>CAKZUV010000289.1 GCA_937921555.1 uncultured Saprospiraceae bacterium | reverse complement strand
GCACAACAGCAGGTGGAAGGAGGTGCACAGATTATTGATGTGAATATGGACGAGGGACTGCTGGATTCTAAAAAGGCAATGGTTGATTTTCTGCACCTCATCATGTCGGAACCGGATATCGCTAAACTGCCCATTATGATTGATTCTTCCAAGTGGGAAGTCATCGAGGCGGGCCTAAAATGTGTTCAGGGTAAGTCTATTGTGAATTCCATCTCTATGAAAGAAGGAGTTGACGAATTTAAAAAGCAGGCAACCCTCGTTAAACGATACGGGGCAGCCGCAGTAGTGATGGCTTTTGACGAGGAGGGGCAAGCGGATACGACCGAACGAAAAGTAGAAATTTGTAAGCGGGCGTATGATATTTTGGTAAACGAAGTCGGCTTCCGGGCCAGTGATATTATTTTTGATCCAAATATTTTTGCCGTTGCCACGGGAATTGAGGAACACAATGAATACGCGATCAACTTTATCGAAGCAACCCGACAGATTAAAGCACTTTGTCCGGGGGCAAAAGTCAGTGGTGGCGTCAGTAATATTTCTTTTTCCTTCCGGGGAAATAACGCAGTACGGGAAGCAATGCATTCAGCATTTTTATACCATGCTATTCAAGCTGGAATGGATATGGGAATTGTCAATGCGGGAATGGTTGAGATTTATGAAGAAATTCCAAAAGAATTACTAACACTGGTGGAAGATGTTTTATTCAATCGTAATGAAAATGCCACCGAAGCACTGACTGATTACGCCGAACGGGTCAAAGGTGGGGGAAGAGTCGTACAAAAGGATTTATCCTGGCGGGAAGGAACTTTACAGGAAAGAATCACCCATTCGCTCGTCAGAGGAATCACGGAATTTATTGAGGAAGATGCGGAAGAAGCCCGGTTGGCCGCCGAAGCACCTATCCATGTCATCGAAGGACATTTAATGAATGGAATGAATGTGGTCGGTGATCTCTTTGGTGCCGGAAAAATGTTCTTGCCGCAGGTAGTGAAAAGTGCGCGGGTGATGAAAAAAGCGGTTGCGCATCTGACGCCTTTTATTGAAGCACAAAAAGAAAAAGGGGCGAGCAGCTCTAAAGGGAAAATACTTATGGCTACGGTAAAAGGTGATGTGCACGATATTGGTAAGAACATTGTTGGCGTTGTTTTGGGTTGTAATAATTTTGAAATTATCGACATGGGCGTAATGGTTTCCTGCGCACAGATTTTGAAAAAAGCCAGAGAGGAACAAGTTGATATTATTGGCCTTAGTGGATTGATTACGCCTTCACTGGATGAGATGGTGTACGTTGCTTCGGAAATGGAGCGGGAAGGATTTGATATTCCATTGTTGATCGGTGGAGCCACTACTTCTAAAACACATACGGCCGTAAAAATTGAACCTAAATACCAGCGTGGAATTACCGTTCATGTACTGGATGCCTCGCGTTGTGTCGGCGTTGCAAGTAATTTGTTAAGCAAAGAAAAAGATACGAAAGTTGATTACGTGCAAGCTATCCGGGACGAGTATGTCCGGGTGCGGGAGTTGCGTGGCAACCGAAAATCGAACAAAAAATATCTGACTTTAAACAAGGCGAGAGAGCGTAAATTAAAACTGGATTGGGAAAACTTCTCACCGGTCAAACCTGCTTTTACCGGAATTAAAGTATTTGAAGATTACGCTACCGAAGAATTGGCGGAGTACATTGATTGGACACCGTTTTTCAGCAGCTGGCAGTTGCGGGGTAATTATCCCGAAATTTTTGAAGATGAAATAGTAGGCGCAGAAGCGAAAAAATTATTTAACGATGCCCAGAGTATTCTCCGTAGAATCATCGACGAAAAATGGCTGACGGCCAAAGCGGTTATTGGAATTTTTCCCGCGAATTCGATCAATGATGATGATATCGAATTGTACGCGGACGATCAGCGGAAAGAGGTAAAGGCGGTACTACGAAATTTGCGTCAGCAACGTCAGAAAGCACCGGGCCAGTCTAATTTTTCTCTGACAGATTTTATTGCGCCCAAAGAGTCAGGATTGTCAGACTACATCGGAGCTTTTGCGGTTACAGCTGGTCTTGGTATTGAAAAATGGGTTAAGAAATACGAAGAAGAGCTGGACGATTATAATGCAATCATGCTCAAAGCACTGGCGGATCGTTTGGCAGAAGCTTTCGCCGAAAGAATGCACCAGCGGGTACGAAAAGAATTTTGGGGTTATGCCAAAGAAGAGGACCTGGACAACAAAGCAATGATCGCCGAAAAGTATCAGGGTATTCGTCCGGCTCCGGGTTATCCCGCTTGTCCGGAGCATACTGAAAAAGCAACGTTATTCGAAATTTTAGAAGTAGAAAAAAATACGGGCATTAAGTTGACGGAGAGTTATTCTATGTATCCGGCAGCGTCGGTGAGTGGCTGGTATTTTGCGCATCCGGAAGCGAAGTACTTTGGTTTGGGACAAATATCTCTGGATCAGGTGGAAGATTACGCTAAACGAAAAGGAATCAGCCGGGAAGAGGCGGAGCGGTGGCTGGCGCCGAGTTTGAATTATGATGTTTAGTGGTGATTAGTTAATCAGTTAATTCGTGACTAGTTAACCAGTGAGCCTGCTCTAAACAGTGTTTTCGCGTAGAGAAGCAGAAAACGCTGAGCGATCGTGTATATCTTTTATCACGAAGATGGTATATAATTAATTTTATCAAATGCGTTTCTAGGTTTTTGTTTTTATAGTTTTTAGAGCAAGCTCACCAGTAAAACTGATTAACCAATCACCGATTAACCGATCTACCAAAACAATAAATTATGAGTTCACGTTCATTCGAGGAATTAGAAATTTACAAAAGGAGTTGCGATTACAGAAAAAAGATTTTTGAGTTGGCGAAAGCATTTCCTGCTACGGAAACTTATAAATTAGTGGATCAAATAGTAAGAAGTACTCGAAAGTGTCCGGCAAATATTGCTGAAGGTCACGGTCGCTTTCACTTTCAGGAAAATATTCAATATTGTAGAATAGCGCGTGGTTCTCTAACTGAGACACAAGATCATCTAAATTGTGCTTACGAATGTAATTACATCTCATTGAATGTAAGAAATGAACTAAAAAATGAGGCTGAAACAATAATCAAGATGCTGAATGGCTACATTAGATTTTTAGAAAAACAGAAGAAGGGAGTGGGAAGGTAGATTAGTTGATTTGTGATCAGTTGATTAGTGATTAGTGATCAGTTCACCCGATCACTGATTAACCGATCACCGATCACCGATTAACTAATAACCAATTAACTAAAAAGTATGAACATACCCATGGTCGATCTACGTGGCCAATACGATAAAATAAAAACAGAAATTGACACTACAATTCAAGAATGTATCAATTCCACCCGTTTTATTGGAGGGCCGGTAATCGAACGTTTTGCGAATAACCTGGCAAATTATCTGGATTGTAAATATGTCATCCCTTGCGCCAATGGGACGGATGCATTGCAAATTGCGTTGATGGCCGCGGGTTTGAAACCGGGTGATGAAGTAATTGTTCCTTCGTTTACGTATGTAGCTACGGCAGAAGTAATTGCTTTGTTGGGTATGGTGCCAGTAATGACGGATGTGGATCCGGAACATTTTAATATCACCAAAGATATCATCCGGCAAGCCGTCTCTGCCAGCACCAAAGCGATTGTACCGGTGCATCTTTTTGGTCAGACTGCTCCGATGGAAGGGATCATGGAAGTTGCAAGGGAATATGATCTGACCGTTATTGAAGACAACGCACAATCGCTGGGGTCAGACTACACCTTTAGTGATGGAAAAAAACAAAAAGCCGGGACGATCGGACAGATTGGAACGACCTCTTTCTTTCCCGCTAAAAATTTAGGAGCTTACGGAGATGGCGGCGCATTGTTTACCAATGAGGAATTGTATTATGAGAAAATAAAAATGATTGCCAATCACGGTCAGTCCAGATTGTATCACCACGAAGTAATCGGAGTCAATTCCCGACTGGATGCAATTCAAGCAGCTATTTTAGATATCAAACTAAAATATTACAAAAATTATATTCAAGCCCGGCAAGAGGTCGCTGCGTATTACGATCAGGCATTTACGGAAGTGCCCGAACTGGAGATTCCATACCGTTACAAAAATTCCACTCACGTTTTTCACCAATATACTTTAAAAGTGAAAAATGGAAAAAGAGACGAGTTAAAAGCCTACTTAAAAGAAAAAGGAATTGCTTCTGCCATTTATTATCCGGTGCCATTGAATGAGCAAAACGCCTTTCGGGGAAAGGGGCGACTGGTAGGAGATATGAGCGTCACTAAATCACTTTGCGACCAGGTCTTATCCTTGCCGATTCATACGGAAATGGACAACGAAACTTTAGGATACATTACCCAACAGGTTAAATCCTTTTTTTAAAATGAAAAAAAAGTTTGCCCTCATTGGTGCGGCGGGGTATATTGCACCTCGACATCTGGCCGCTATTCAATCTTCGGGTGGAGAGCTGGTCGCAGCGATGGATCCCAATGATTCGGTGGGGATTCTGGACAGCTATTTCCCGGATGCTGCTTTCTTTACGGAGTTCGAAAGATTTGACCGGCATCTGGAAAAACTAAAAAGGAGAGGTAATAAAATCGATTATGTCGTAGTATGTTCACCCAATTATCTGCACGATGCACATTGTCGTTTTGGACTGCGCTACGGAGCAGATGTAATCTGTGAAAAACCCATCGCATTAAATCCCTGGAATCTGGACGGCTTACTGGAAATTGAAAAAGAGACGGGGAAAAAAGTTTATAATATTTTACAACTAAGATTGCATGAGGATATTATTGCTTTGAAAAAGAGAATGGACGATTTTCCCGATGATGAAATTCACAATATTGATCTAACCTATATTACTTCCCGGGGAAACTGGTACTATACAAGCTGGAAAAGCGATCTGGAAAAGTCGGGTGGCGTAGCGACCAATATTGGTATTCACTTTTTTGATATGCTGGGTTGGATATTCGGAAAATGTACTGAAAACAAGGTGTACCAGCATCGGCACGACCGGGCGGCAGGACTATTGGAATTTGAGCGAGCAAAAGTAAACTGGTTTTTAAGTATCAACTACGATACTTTGCCAGCACCAATCAAAGAAAAAGGGCAGCGTACCTACCGTTGTATCACGGTAGATAATAAAGAATTGGAATTTAGCAACGGATTTACGGAGTTACATAATCGGAGTTACGAAACTATTTTAGCCGGAAATGGATTTGGTTTAGAAACAACTCGCCCCGCATTGGATTTAGCTTACCGAATCCGGAATGCAACGGTGGTATCTCCAGGGGTCGACGCACACAATTTTTTAAAAAAGCCAACTAGCCCGCATCCATTTAATCGGCGGGACAAAGGGTAATCTATACCTCTTATTTTTTCGTATATTGTAATAAATAGCGTAGAATGAGCAAACTCAAAAATAAAATACCGATTACCAAATTTGAACAATTGGATTTGTCTGTTCGCTATAACTACGGTGATTATTTAACTTGGCAGTTTAAAGAACGGGTAGAGTTATTTAGGGGGAAAGTTTTTATGAAAGGTCCAAGCCCAGGCCCTGCGCATCAACTGGTCGTTGGAAAGCTGCTTATTAACTTTTCAGATTACTTCAAAAGGACTAGCCTAATAAAATGGCGTAATCCCCAAGTGTTTACTTATTTGGATGTTCGATTACCTATGCCGGATCGTAAATTAGGAGAAGGTGACACGGTAGTTCAACCTGATATTTTAGTAGTTTTAGATGATAATAAATTTGATGACTATGGTTGTCATAAATGTCCTGATTTAATTGTTGAGGTACTTCCTCGTTTAGAGTTGGATGAAAAGATAGAATTGAAAGAAAAATTTGAAATATACCAAGCTGCCAGAATTTCGGAGTACTGGATTATTGACCCATTCAGACAAACTGGAATTATCTACACATTAAATAAAAAAGGAAAATACATTGGTTCTCCATTTTACACCAGTGGCCAGCAAATGGAATCAAAAGTAATTAAAGGTTTTAAATTTGATATGAGTTTAATCTTTCCGGAATGAGTAGAGGTGATGATTAGTGGATTAGTGATTGGTGTATTAGTTAATTAGTTGATTAGCTCCCCCAGTGTATCAACACGAATGAGCCAATCAACCAATCACCAATCAACCGATCAACCGATCACCAATCACCGATTAACCAATCACCAATCACCAAAACCATGAAAATACTCGTCACCGGCGCCGCCGGATTTATTGGATTTCATCTCGCACAACGTCTAGTGAATGAGGGATACGAAATTATCGGAATTGATAATCTCAATCACTATTATGACGTACGATTAAAGCTTGATCGTCTGCAAGTATTGGGAATTGACCCTTACGAGATTGCGATGGGGAAAAGAGAAGTTAGTAGTTCCAATGGAAAATTTAAATTTTTAAAACTGGATTTAGTTGATAAAAATGAACTTCAGCGACTATTCGAAGAAGAGGACTTTGAAATCGTTTTTAATCTGGCCGCGCAGGCGGGAGTTCGGTATAGTATCGATCAGCCACAAGCGTATATTGACAGCAACGTTGTTGGATTTGCCAATCTGCTCGAATCCTGCCGGCAAAATAAAATAAAGCATCTCGTTTATGCCAGTAGTTCTTCCATTTATGGTAATAACAAAGAGGTTCCATTTAAGACTACGGACAATGTGGATCACCCAATCTCACTATACGCTGCCACTAAAAAGTCCAATGAGTTAATGGCACACACTTACAGTCATTTATTTAATTTGCCAACCACAGGACTGAGGTTTTTTACGGTTTACGGACCGTGGGGCAGGCCGGACATGGCGACCATGTTATTTGCCAAAGCCATCCTCAACGGCGATCCCATTAAAGTTTTTAACAACGGTAATTTGAGCCGTGATTTTACCTATGTAGATGATATTGTAGAAGGTGTG
>CAKZUV010000288.1 GCA_937921555.1 uncultured Saprospiraceae bacterium | reverse complement strand
AATGGCGCTTCTCTTTTTCATTCAATTGACTATAGTGATAACGCATTTTTGATTCAATTTCCTGATTATAACCTGTCATTTTTTTTGTCTCAAATTTAATTGAAAATTCTGAATCTATTTAAATCTTGTCCCTTATTCATTGTGCAAATTTTGAGTTATGCGGTCGTGGGCATTATTCATTCTTCATTACCAAATTATTCATTGTGCAAGTTTTTATTGTAGTTCTAAACTATCCGACAAGTTTAATCGCTCAAATTTACGGATACCTTTCCAGACTTCCATTTCATTGCGGCGATAAACTTGCGTTTCCTCCGGAATAATCAGAAGTTCGTCTATCTCAATTTTCTGATTGAACAGTTTTGGATCTCCCAAACTAATTCGCAGGCGGTTGGTCGCATTTTTCAGTTCGTAAGTAGGTGCAATCAGGGCCCATTCTCCGTCCATATATTCTATGGATTCGCTCAGCCGATATCCGGTTCTGGCCACACTTTTTCCGGTTTGGGTATTGATCTCGTCAATATCTATGATGGCTAATGCCTTTAAATCTTCTCTGATGCGGTACCAGAAACGGATTGAATAGCGATTACCCGCTTTGGGATAAGGGAGTATTTCTTCAAATATAGTGATGGCCGGAAAGCCCGTTCCGGTAAAACTGCCCGTTCCTGCGTAAGAATCCGGGGTCTTGTTTTCATCAAAATTTTTATAAATAAAATTCCGGATACTATCGGTAGACAAAAAATCTCCGTGCGCAAACAAGGTACTGTCCCGGCTTTCCCGGTTGGCGGTTAGCTGTTCTTCCCGGACGCGGTCACGAACCGTTTGCAAGGGCAACCGGTACAAGATCAGCCGCTCGTCTTCGTAAAACTGCGGCAGATTTTTCCAGAGGTGATCGTAGCGCCGTGGTACATCTTTCAGGTTGCCTTTTTCTCCGAAAATCAGCAAATCTTTCCCGTTGGGTAAATCATCCAAAATGGCGGGTATCTTATAAGGTTTACTGATAAATTCCAAATAATTATAAGTTTGAGAGATGGAAGTTCTGCCCATAAAATATCCCATCACGGGTAAGCCCGTTTGTAAAGAAGCCCAGAGCGACCGGTGCATAATCGGAAAATGCGCATCGTAGGATATATTTTCGGACCCCACCATGTAGGCGGGCAGTGGAATTATCGCCTGAAAAGATGTCATGTCCAGATCGTTAAGCCACGGATTGTCTACTGCCTTGAATTTGGATCTGTTACTCGGATGTGGCGCGTAATGCCATTGTTTTTTTATAAAATAAGAAAACCCGTCGATCAGTATGATAGCAACTATGGTTATTAATAAAAACAAACGCAGGGGTTTCTTTTTTACATTACTGAAAAAATGGTAACCGAAATAAAAGGCCCCAATATTGATTAAATAATAAAAACCCCACGACAACCGTCCGACGCTGCGAAACTGCTTATATGGTCCCGTATACGCCAGATATTCTTTTAAGGCAGGAATTACAAAAGGAAGCCCCAGCGACATCAGAAAGATAAAGATCCCGGACAATAACAATATTTTTACATTATTAAAATCAGAAATTTTCATCGTTCTGACGGGTGTTTTGACAGACCAGATTTTCCAGCAAAAAATCCATAAGGAAATAAAAAACAATAAACCTGTCAGACCGATATATCCTGTATTTTCCAATCCGGATGGACTACTCGCAGGAAAAAAGGAATGAACCAGATTACCGAGTGCGCCACGACCGGGAAACAAAATGTTCTGCCAGTATCCACGGTACGCAAAAAATCCATAAGGCCATTCCGGGCGATCCGTCACGGGGTCAAAAAGTATTCCACCAAAGTAAACGATCAAAAAGGGCAGCAAGACCTGAATGATTCCATGCCCAATAACGAATTTAAAATTAGCGCGGGAGGGTGTGGCCAACAGTTTGATGAGATAATAAAATCCCAGAATGAGCAACGGGATGATGAAAAGATAAAAATGAAACCACGAACAAAACAGCACACCTGCCCCGACCAGCATACTCCGGAATAAGGTAGGTTTATTTTCAAAACACAATAGAAAATAAATAATCATGGGAATTAAAAAAGGATGTGCCAGTCCGTAGTGTCCGTCCATCCTCGGTATCTGCGGATTCATCAGTGTAATCCCAATCGTGATGGGAATGGCATACCACAGCGGAAGTTTTAGCTGCCGGAAAATCAGGTAAAGAAAAACACCCGACAACAACAGCGAAATCAACAGGAAATAATTCCAGATGCCCATAAACCAGGGCTGCAAATCAATAAAATGGTTGCTGATAAATTTGACAGAATTGGTCAGTACGGGAAGGTTATCGGTAAAATCGTTCCGGTCTCCGTACGGATAGTTCATTCCGGTATAATGGGCATAGGTAGAATCGTGCGCCAGATGATAAGAGGCAGCCATGTAAGACCGGAAGCCATCCGCGCCATCTCCCAGCAAAAAACTATTCGGAGTCACTACGATGGTCTGAAACTTGACACCGATGACCATTGCCAGTAATACTACCAGCAATCCCAATCCTTTCGTGTGCCTTTTCGTTTTTCCCATCCAGTAAAAGCGTTTTAATTGCGGCGCAAATTACGGATAAATCCGGGGAATGAGCAAATTATTGAGGATGTCCCTACACTTTCCAAAGTCGCAACAGCAACGTTTCGATCAGCAGGAAAACCAACGCTGCGATCAGACACCAGCGCCAGAAACTGACGCCCCGGCTTCGATCCCCGATCAGTGGAGTCAGGGAGGCCAGCGATTGTGATTTGATAATATTGACAGATTCGCCGACCTGACCGGACAGCATATCTTCGTTGAGGTAAGCGAGTTCGGATTCTCTGCGATCAAAGTTGAATCCATAATAAGCAAGAGGTTCGCTGGCATCCAGATAGAGCTGATAAAACCCAGCATCTTTTATCTGGTTATTGATTCCCAGCACCATACTCGGACCGATGGCTTTTTGTTGCGGAATAAATTCTTCTTCTTTTCCTTTAATTTTATAGACAATTTCTGATTCGGTGATCCGGTTTTCAGTTTCCAGCACTTCGTCTTTTCCAATGGTGTAGGCAATCCGTTGATCTTTCGCACTCGAAATGGACATTTTGTATAACATTGGGATAAAAATCTCTCCACTCCGCACCAGATTATTGACCGCTTCGTCCAGCGGAGCCGCGCATAAATACAGGTGTCCTTTTTCCAGGGCATATTTCCCGAGATAACTGCCACCGTCCCGGTAGGTCAGTAACCGCTCTTCCTGCCGGCTGCCAAATTGAGAAATTTTAAAATTCCCCTGGGTAACAGGAAGCTTGATATTACGGGAAATATTTTCAAAAACATCCTGAAAAATAAATTCTTCGGTATTGATTACGGATACTTCGCGGGGCGTCGCTTCGTACGCCTGCAGTTCGTTGGCTTGCAAACTATTCAAAAAACTACGGTAGCTATCCAGACTGGCACCAGCCGCCGGAAACACCAGCAAGTTACCGCCGTTACGAACATACTGCGCTAGCTCGGAGCCGAGTCCGGAGGAGATATTTTTTAAATCTTTTAAAATAATTAACTGATTACCAGCGAGTCCGGCGTAATCAATCTGACTGGCAGACTGGTTGTTAATTTTAAAATAACTAAGTCCTTTGAAGGCGGAATTCAGGTATTTACTGGTCGTACCATCGTTGATTACGAGAATATTAATTTCGTCGGCCACATTATAAGTGAAATAGTATTTATCGTCAAACTGAACCGGGTAGTCGGTAATACTGAGTTCTGCTTCCTGCCAGCCGGTTCGCAGTATGGTCAGATTGATACTATCGGTTACCGAGGTATTGGCAGGAATGGAAAGCGTACCGACGGGTTTTACCTGTCCATCCTGTTTGATGGTCAGACGGATATTATCGGCGGTTTCATTGCTGTGATTTTTGACTTTAACCAGTAAGGTATTGGTTTGATTAATCATCTGAACCGGCGCTTCAAACCAGGCAGAATCCAGACTGATATTTTTTTCCTGAACGGATTGTAAGGGTAATAAATTCAACTCAATGGTCGTGTCCTGAAAGTTCGTCAAATCCGTAATATTTTCCTGAAAATCAGAAATGATATAACTGACTTTATTTTCGGTCGTGGCCGTATTGAAAGCTTGAATTTGCCGGTTGAGGACTTTACTGAGTTCGCGTACGGCCGGGCTGATTTTTATTTCGTCGATCAGGGTCAGCGCGTCTTCTTTGCTAACCAGCCGCTGGTGACGACCTTCAAAATCACTGGTGATAATTTGAAAACGATCTTCTACCGCGTAGGCTTCCACGATTTCACGAGCCCGTTGGCGTGCTTTTTCCATCAAAGGAACATCCTCGCTCAGCGCACTCATGCTGAAAGAATTGTCAATATAAATACTGACGGCTTTTTCTCCTTTTTTAACCTCCGTATCCTGTGGTAAAAAGGGTTGCGCAAACGCGAGAATCAGGGCCACAAAGGCCAGTAAACGCATCAGAAGGGTCAGAAAATTTTTGAGTTTCCTACGGGCACTCGTCTCTTCTTTTATCTCTTTTAGAAACTTTACATTGGTAAAATATACCTTCTTGAATCTACGGAAGTAGAAGAGGTGTATAATAATCGGAATGGCCAGCGCCAGCAGCGCCCACAGAAATTGAGGATAGAGGAATTGCATATTGTTGCGAAATTAAACTATTATCCTCAATGGGGTACGGGAAAATTCAAGAAATGTTAGGTTGCAGATCAGAATGCATGTTTTTTTTCCGCCTGAAGGTAACACAGCAATCAATATGGTGAAATAGCAATTAGGATTTTTATGGAATAAATACCAAAACATTTCGATAGACAGCCAGAGAAAAATTAGCCGCTACAGGTTCCTTTATGTCAGTTTCAGTTACTTCCGGCTGAAATTCGTTTTTATCGATTTTGGTTACCGTCCAGATTACCCCACCCCACATAGCAGCAGACATAATCAGTCCAAAAAATAGGCCTTTAAAGAATTTTAATTTTTCCATTTTACAACGGGGGTTTTAATCTTAGAATTTGTACAGAATTTAAATATACGAATATTAATATGGTCAATTGACAAATAATGCTAATTATATCTTCCATTTAGCTAAAATCAGGGTTAATTTGACTAAAATCAGGGTATTCCCCCACTCCAGAACATAACGCTATTTTAGCTGTTTAAATTCTGTAAACCGCAGGTTAGTTGCTCCTCATAGGTTTAATAATCCGGCTATTGCTTTCATCCCGACTAAAGTTTCGGATTTTTTTTAAATTAAAAAATTACATAATGCGTAACGAATATTTTTTTTATCTGTCAAAACTGGTTTTTACCGTTTTATTTTTGATGGTACTCGGCGTTGGCGTACAAGCCCAAACGACCGTGGAAACCCTGGAACACGATGGCCTTACCCGTTCTTACCGTATTCATCTGCCCCCTGATTTCGATCCACAGGAATCGCTTCCACTCGTTTTCAATCTGCACGGATTTACTTCAAATGCCATTCAGCAGGAAATTTACAGTGGCATGAACGCTGTGGCCGATTCTGCCCGGTTTATTGTCTGTTATCCTGATGGGATTGGTCAGGCGTGGAACGTTGGCTGGAGTTTTGGAAGTACCGCCGATGATATTGGTTTCATCAGCGCGATGATCGACGAATTTGCCGAAAATTATAATATAAATACCAATCGTGTTTACAGTTGTGGAATGTCCAACGGCGGCTTTATGAGTTACCACCTGGCCTGCAACTTACCGGATAAAATAGCCGCAGTAGCTTCGGTAACGGGAAGTATGGTTCCGGGCAGTCTGGCAGATTGTACGCCCGATCCAGCCCGGCCCGTTATGGAAATTCACGGAACCGCCGATCCAACGGTTCCTTACGAAGGTTCCAACAATATTGCGTTACCCATCGAGACCGTGGTGAGTCACTGGGTGGATGCCAACGATTGTCTGCTGGTTTCTGATACCACGGATTATCCGGACATCAATACGAACGATGGATGTACGGCCAGCCGGATTGACTACCGGGATTGTGAAGACAACAAAATGATTTCTTTTATTAAGGTATTTGACGGCGGACATACCTGGCCGGGCTCTTCGATTACGTTCATTGGCGTGACCAATCAGGATTTTAATGCCAGCAGTACGATCTGGAATTTCTTTAACCAATTTTCGCTGGACCAGATTACAGCGGTCAGTACCCTTGAGAAAAACGTTGAATTAGTGGTCTACCCCAATCCGGCTGCTGATTTTTTGAATCTGAACATAACAGGCGCAGAAAACAGTTTTACGTTTCCATTA
>CAKZUV010000287.1 GCA_937921555.1 uncultured Saprospiraceae bacterium | reverse complement strand
TTTTTGTTCGCTTTTTTGAGGCTGAAGTGGTAGAACGCTTCGATGTCTTCGTTAAATCCGACGTTTTTCAGATTGACCAGTTTGATACGGCGACAATATTTTTTGAGAATTTTAGAAAGCTTGTTGTCCGCACTGTCCGTTCCCGAGTAAGAAACTTGCAGGAGATGCTGCCGGCGTTTTGGAGCCGCAAAATTGGTTCCTACCAAAATAATAATTACACTGCTTACCACGAGTGTTGCAATAATGGCTACGATTTTCAATCCTACCCCGGCGGCCATTCCCACGGTCAGTGAAAAGAAAATGAAAATAATGTCCTGCGTATCCCGGACAGCAGTACGAAAACGGATGATCGACATCGCTCCTACCAGTCCAAAAGCTCGTGCCAGATTATTTCCAATCACCAGAATAACTACCGAAGTAATCATGGCCAGCAAAACCAGTGAATTGACAAATGTTACAGAGTAACTAGGGCCTTTGTAAACAATCCGGTACACCACGGATATAATCAGCCCACAGACTAATGCCACGAGCATGTTACCCGCAATATCGAATATGGAGGGGGAAAAAATCTCTATGTTCTGAAAATCTTCTAACATACCTTTTAGTTACTCCGGTCTTTGATTATTCTTTAATGTCTCCTCTTTCTTACGCTCCGCTTTTTGCTGTTTTTTCTCTTTCTTTAGTCGCTTCTTTTTCAATTTTTCTTTGATCATTCTGGCGTAGGCCTTTTTATCTTTAGTGCTTGGTCCGGTAATACGCCCGTAAGAAAAAGTTTGCAACGGTCGATTAACATCGATGGACGGATGTGCATCAATGCAAAGACAATATTTAGAGGCAGATTCTTTTACCAGTCCCAGCATGGCAATGATCGGCTTCATCCACGAGGGATAGTATTCGTTGAATTTTACTTCCAGAATAAAAATTCCCTGAATGGCCGTTCGGGCCCGTTCTTCCCGGTACAGTTCATCCACAGTGGGATAAGGCGTGCCCCGTAAATTTTTATCAAAAGTAATTCTTAAATTATTATCCTTATCCTCCGTTTTGGATAAATAAGGTTCGCGCTCGTAAATTACACATACCACGGGACGCATCTTCCGCGCGTAAATGTTGTACATAAATTTACTGGCATTGTCCCGGGCGTCCTCAAATTTATCGGTATTTTTAATAAAAAGTTCCGGATTGACGCCATGAAATAAACTTTTAGCAAAACCATATTTCATCGGTGCCCGGTTTTTCAGGATCGGCGCTTCGTATTTTCGCTTGATTTCTAAAAACACGGTGTTGGTAGATTTCTCCTTGTTATACCCCCGCAGTCTGACTTTATTACGGTGCTTCTGACCGTCTATTTTTGTGTGATAACATTCAAAATCAGGCGTATCGAAATAAATACTACGAACCGTATATTCCTGTTCGGGACGGGAAGCCGCAAATTTATCCAGCGTAGTAAACGGAGCAATCAGACTGCGTAGCAGGTCCAGTTTATTATTGGGGACAAAATATTTATATTCAAATCTTAACATAGGATTACTTCAATTCCAGGTTGGTGGAACGCTTCAGATATTCGAGTGGTTTTACCGCACCACAAGTCACTTTACATTTAATCGGCATCCCACTAGCCATTCCGGGAATATCGCCACTCACGCTGGCCTTTGCCAGTACCACCACATTGCGATTTATAATTTCCACTTTTTCGTTAACTCCGATTAATTTTGCGGGAATCAGCGTATCCTGTCCGAGAATAGAAAGTTCAATCGTGGTATTTTCACCAATAAAATCACGATCCCGCAGTTTGATAGGTATGATCAAAATATGTTCCGTCGTATCTGCAATAATCATCCGGTCCCCGTCCAGTCCCGTTTCGAAGGATATTTTTCCGGTGATCGGCGAATGAATTGTGTAATTATCCGTAGAGGTTTTCAGAAAATTCAGTTGGTTGCGGAGAGCGGCAATTTTAGATTTGATAAATTCAACTTCGGCGGGCCTTTCGCCACTCGTCACTACCCGAATTTTTTCCTGGGCGACCACCAGCGCATTTTGTGCTTGTTTAAAGTCGTTCTCCGTATTTTCAAATTCTGCGCGGGCGAGCAGACCTTCGTCGAGCATACTTTGCGCCCGGACAATTTTAAGTTTTTGTATTTCCAGTTCCTGTTCTGCCAAATGCAATTCTTCTCTGGCCTGACTTACGATCTCCGGTTTGGAACCAGCCTGCGCGCGCAACAGGTTAGATTTTTCAATGTTTTTTTCGTTTTCCAGGGCGACCAGTTGACCATTCAGCAGGTTGGACTGAATCACGGCGATCAATTCTCCACTGTCAATCTTACTCTCCTCAATTCGGTTCGGATTAAACTGAATATTAACAATATCTCCCCGGTCAAATTGATAGCTGGCATAATCTTTCAGCAAGCCGGTCTTGTAATCATGCAGGGTGCTGACCATCGAGCCGTCCGGCCTTTTGTGAATAACCCACTCCTGGAGAGGATATACTTTGGCAGTTGAATCAAAAGCATAGGGAATATCCACCGGTATGAAAACGCTCGCCACGATTAAGATAATCATAATAATGCCAATAGACCCTTTGAACATAAGATATACTTTTTAAATATCAGATTTTACTGCCTCGGAAAATTCAATAGACTTTATTCCATAATGCTCTGTATAGATACCAAATAGCGTTTTTGAATAAAGTCTGATATACAAACATAATAAAAGGATTGAAAATGAAGGAGATACGCAAGTATTTTTTTATTATTACGTATAATTTCGTCCAAACCAAATTAGTAACATTTAAACAGTATTTCACAGGCCCCGTATTATAACAGCCGTTTAATCACTCACGGCGAATAAACTAATATCTTACTGTTACTTGTTTTTGCTTATTCCGGTTTCGCTTTTACGAAAAATCTTCCAAATTAAATCAGTTATTACCGGATTTATTTTTCCTAAAATATGGAAGGTGCAGAAGGGCCAGATTTATTTTTAGTGTAAACTGTCTAATAATCGGAGCGCAAATATACAGTTTTCTTCGCTTAAAATCATTCCTGCAGGGCTGAAATTCGCCTTTTTAGGTTTTTTATTTAACTTTGAATCTTCAAAAGCCTGTGAGGAATCGCAATCAGATAAATGTGGATTTCAGGCAGTCTTTTTTTGCAATCACAAAGACAAATTCGACATCATAGCGCGGATAATCAGAAATTTGATGGTATTATAACAAGTCTCACGGGATGATACTTTATTCAGGCAGCTTTTCGCTGTCAATATTTATATTTTTTATAACCTAAAAACGATTCAAGTTATGTCAAAATTTTTGCTGTTTAGTTTACTCCTACTGAGCATGGCTTGCGGTAAAACTACTACCCAAACCCCAGCTCCATCTGCCAATTTAGAAGGATTTCAGGAAACTTCCTCCGATAACGGCGTCTCCTTTGCTCAGAAAATGGGAAATAATGATATTGTTCTCGAAGAAGGTACCCTCCTGAATGGTAAAAAGAACGGAACCTGGACTACTTATCATCCCGATAACGGCCGGGTAGCAACCGTTACTTCTTACATCAATGGAAAAAAGAATGGTATTTATCTGGAATTAACCAACCGTGGTCAGATAGAACTCCAGGCCAACTATAAAGACGATATTTTCAACGGTACTTACGCCAGCTATAAATTTGGTACCCGTCCCATTAAAGAAATTAATTACAACATGGGAAAAATCGATGGTTTCTACAAGGAATATCATAACAACGGTAAATTGCAAAAAGAAGTAAGCTATAAAAATGGGGTTCAGGATGGCCCTTTCCGGCAGTACAACGACGAGGAGAAACTGATTATGGAATATGTGTATAAAGATGGCGAAAAGGTAAGCGGAGGTGTGGTAACGGAGTAAGCGCTTGTCTAAACTTCCATTATTTGGCAATAAAATAATATGAAAAATCTAACGGGTATTCTTTGCTGGCTGTTGTTGTGTATACCGGTCGTTTTGTGGGGCCAGCGGGATACATCCCGTAATAATGCGCCGTTACCAGATGGTGCCGAAGATCTGATTGAGGATTTTATTCAAAATGGCGATGCGGAAGAAGATTTTGATTTCAACGACTTGTTTGCCGAGCTGGAATACCGCCGCGATCATCCACTCAATCTGAATAAAGCTTCCCGGACCGATCTGGAAGCATTGCGGCTGCTGTCAGATATTCAAGTAAATGATTTTTTGAATTATCGGGCCACGTACGGCGACTTTATTGCTACGGAAGAACTTCAGGCTATCCCCAGTTTTGACCTGAAAACAATTACTCAGCTCCGCCCTTTTGTCTCGGTCAGAGGCGGGGTGGACAATTATCAGGTACCGCTTCTTAAAATGATGGCGGAGGGTCGCAATGAAATACTGGCCCGCTGGCGTCGCCGTCTGGAAAAAGCAAGAGGATTTAAAGAATTTACGGGTTTTATTATTCCGCTCGACGAACGCCCCATTGAATTTATTGAAAATCAGAATCCCTATCAGGGTGATGAAAATGGTTATTATTTTCGCTACAAACACACCTACGAAAATCGCTTGAGCTACGGCGTAACGATGGAAAAAGATCCCGGAGAAGATTTTTTCCGGGGCAGTAATCCGCAGGGTTTTGATTTTTATTCTGCCCATTTCCATCTGAAAGATTACAACAGCGTTATCAAAGACTTAACCATCGGAGACTATAATGTCAGCTTCGGACAAGGACTGATTTTGTTTACAGGTTTTGGCCGGGGAAAGGGGACCGAATCAATGGCCATCAAAAGGGGCCGCCGCACACTCAAAGGCTACAGTTCCGTCAACGAAGTTAATTTTTACCGGGGTGCAGGCATCACATTAAATTTACATAAAAATGTAGAAGCTACTGTTTTCGGATCAATTCGCAGACGGGACGGAAACCTGGTGGCCCCCACCGATACGCTGGAAAATGATGATCAGTTGGCAGAATTCACCTCGCTGCAAATCACCGGACTTCACCGGTTACAACTGGAAATTGAAGACGAAAATGCCATCAAACAAAGTGTCGTTGGAGCCAACGTAAAATACCAACGCGATCGCTGGCACATAGGCGTTAATTTTCTACACAACAAACTCGATAAACCGCTCACCCGTGCCTTCCGGCCCTACACTCAATTCTACTTCCAGGGAGATCAACTAACCAACGTTAGTCTGGACTATTCTTATATTTTTCAGAATATCAATTTCTTCGGAGAAACCGCCATGAGCGATAACGGCGCGATTGCAACAACTAACGGTGTATTGTTTGGGCTGGATAGAAAAGTAGATCTGTCGGTGCTTTACCGTAACTTTCCAAGAAATTATCAGGCACTCGATGCCAATGTTTTCGCAGAATCCAGAACAGCCCGCAACGAACAGGGACTTTACATCGGAGCAGAGATTCGTCCGGCCAACCGCTGGAAACTTACCACTTATTTTGATCTTTATACGCATCCGTGGTTGCAGTTTGACGCCGACGCTCCTTCGATGGGTTACGATACCCAATCCCGGCTGACCTATTTTGTAAAAAGAAAATTAACCGCTTATCTCCAGGTAAAATACGAAGTGGAAGAAGAAAATCTCCGTGGCAATGAAACCAAAACAGATTTCCTGGCCCCCACCAAAACCTTCCGGATTCGCTTTCAATTCGAAAATAAACTCAATCCCGGCCTCGAACTGCGGACCCGACTGGCCTGGGGCTTCACCAAAAACAACGTAAATATAAACGAAAGCGGGATGATGTTATTTCAGGATCTCATCTACAAACCCAAGTCACTCCCCTTCTCTTTTACGACCCGTTTTGCCTACTTTGACACGCCGAGTTTCAATGTCCGTTTCTACGCGTACGAAAACGACATTCTCAATTCGTTTACCGTTCCTCCTTACTACAACCGGGGTACTCGTTTTTACTTCAACCTCCGCTTTAAAGGCATCCGTAATTTGACCCTGGAAGCCCGGTACGCCCAGACTTTCTGGCGTGGAGAGGAAGGTTTTTCTCTGAATACCACCGAAGAGGTGCTGGGCCCTACACGGTCGGAAGTGAGGGCGCAGGTGAAGTATGTTTTTTAAAGTCAGATAAAAGTTTTCTTTAAATTTTCTCCGTTTTTTTATGGAATTTCAGGACTTCGGGCATCTTAGTGTAGACAAACTGCGATTATCCTTTTTCGGGTTGGTGGCAAATACGTTTAAACTAAGAAAAAAATTATTATGCTTGAAAATGAAATCAGTTCTATCATTATCTTTTCTGCCATAAAGGTTCATCGGGAATTAGGCCCGGGATTGTTGGAGTCTGTCTACGAAGCAGCACTGTATTATGAGCTAACCATTAACTGCGGACTAAACGTAAAAAGGCAATATCCTTTTGAAGTGTTTTACGATGGTCAGCCAATGGGTAAGGGATTCCGCGCGGATTTGGTGGTGGAGGATAAGGTAATTATCGAACTAAAGTCTGTTTCGGAGATTTCCAAGGTATTTAAAAAAATTCTACATTCCTATTTAATACTAACTGACATCCGACTAGGACTACTACTCAACTTCAATGAAGTCTACCTGAAAGATGGAATTGTGAGGAT
>CAKZUV010000286.1 GCA_937921555.1 uncultured Saprospiraceae bacterium | reverse complement strand
TTAAACAAGCTCTAAATTGGCATAAGTGAAAAACATGCAATATCTTTATATAGATTTTGCGTTATTAAAAGAAGCTGTTTAAAAATGAAGCACAATGGCTACGAATAAATCATTGATAACGTGG
This sequence comes from uncultured Saprospiraceae bacterium, assembly GCA_937921555.1. GTDB lineage: Bacteria > Bacteroidota > Bacteroidia > Chitinophagales > Saprospiraceae > JALZUU01. Next base: position 7,754 of record CAKZUV010000286.1, on the reverse strand, counting down.
ATCTTCTGCTATTTTTCTTTCCGTAGCTACGGCTACGCAAAGAAAAATGAGCATCGTCCACAATATCAAGCCCGCCTGCCGGCCGGCAGGCATTTATCCTCGCCTTTTGTGAACATTCTTAAACAGCTTCTATCATCAAAATTTTCATTGCTTAAAAAAATTGAATCATGAGTTCAGAGATTAAATCAAATTCCTTTTTCGGGAATATCAAAAGCGATCTGCCAGCCAGTGTCGTTGTATTTTTTGTGGCCCTGCCACTTTGTTTGGGAATCGCCCTGGCCAGTGGAGCGCCGCTCTTTTCCGGTCTGATTGCGGGAATTGTGGGAGGTATCGTGGTGGGTGCCCTGAGTGGTTCCGCGATCGGGGTAAGTGGTCCGGCTGCCGGACTGGCCGCCATCGTCCTGACGGCTATCGGCACCCTTGGAGGGTTTGAAAATTTCCTGCTGGCCGTTGTGCTGGGTGGAATTATTCAGCTTGTTTTTGGAATTCTCAAGGCGGGCGTTATCGGTTACTATTTTCCATCTTCCGTCATTAAAGGCATGCTGACAGGTATTGGAATTATTATTATTCTGAAACAAATTCCTCACTTTTTTGGCTACGATGCCGTAGCGGAAGGTGATTTTGCATTTTTCCAGCGGGATGGAGAAAATACCTTTTCGGAGCTGGGGGTTTTATTGAATAATATCAGTATCGGGCCAACCATTATTGCAATTATTGGTTTATCCATTATGTTATTCTGGGACAAGGTACTGGCCAAGAAGGCTAAGTTCTTTAAAATTGTTCAGGGCCCTTTTGTGGCGGTGTTGCTGGGAATTATTTTTTATCAGGTAACAAAAGGTACCGCTTATGGTATTGAAAACAATCATCTGGTAAACGTTCCGATTCCATCTGATTTTGATTCATTCCTGGGACAATTCAGTTTCCCCAATTTTGGCGAAATAGGGAATCCCGCAATTTGGGTGACTGCTTTTACCATCGCATTGGTAGCGAGTCTGGAAACTTTATTATGTGTTGAGGCAACGGACAAACTGGACCCTGAGAAAAGAGTCACCCCTACCAATCGTGAGCTGATGGCACAGGGAACGGGTAATATTATTTCCGGAATGATCGGAGGACTGCCAATTACACAGGTAATCGTGAGAAGTTCGGCGAACATTCAGTCCGGAGGTAAAAGTAAAGCATCTGCAATTATTCACGGATTCTTGTTACTGACATCAGTGGTGCTGATTCCCGGATTGTTGAATATGATTCCGCTGTCGGTACTGGCCGCTATTCTTTTGATCGTTGGTTTCAAGCTGGCAAAGCCGGGACTCTTTAAAGTTATGTACAAACTGGGATGGAAACAATTTCTGCCCTTTATGGTTACTGTTCTGGGAATTGTATTCACAGATTTACTAATTGGAATCGGAATGGGACTTGCCGTTGGAATTGTTATTATTTTGATTAAAAGTTACCAGAATTCCCACTTTCTACACGTAGAAGACAACAGCAACGGAAACCACCGGATTAAAATGACACTGGCCGAGGAAGTAACCTTCTTCAACAAAGGCGCGATTCTTAAAGAACTCGACAGTTTGCCAGAAGGATCTTTCCTGGAACTGGACGTACGAAAAACAAGATACTTGGATAATGATATAATTGAAATACTGGAAGATTTTGCCATTAAGGCAAGAAACCGGAATATCGATATTAAATTAATTTCAGAACGGGGTACCGTGGAGAATCCACCCAGTTTTACTGAATTCTTCCGCCTGAATGCTGTTCTTGAGTCTAAGCGTAACGGCAAAGTTGCGCTTTCAAACTAAACTTTGATGATGTTTAATTTTTTTAAGCACCTGGCAGCAATATCAGCAATGATATTGTTGCCTATTTTTCTAATCGGTCAGGATAGTAATCTGGGTAACTGGCTGGTTTACATTGGCAGTAAAAAGGTAAATGAGCGTTGGAATATTCATCATGAGGTGCAGTATCGTAACTATAATGCCATTGGTGATTTGGAACAATTGCTGCTCCGCACCGGAATCGGGTATAACCTGACACCCGGAAATAACAATTTTCTGGTGGGATATGGATTTATTCACAGTCAAAATTATATTGATCAGGACGAAAAAATAGGCGTAGATGAACACCGTATTTTTCAGCAATTTATTACCAAACAAGGTATTGGTAAATTCAGGGTTCAGCACCGTTATAGATTTGAACAGCGGTTTATAGCGGATGATTTCAGATTGCGTTACCGGTATTTTCTGGCCGTCAATTATCCGTTGACTACGCCCACCGAGGATAGGTCGCAGGAATGGTATCTTTCTGCCTACAACGAAATTTTTCTTAATTCAAAAGATAATGTTTTTGACCGGAACCGCTTATACGGAGGATTGGGTTTTCGGGCCAACAAAAATACGAGAATAGAACTGGGATACATGAATCAGTTTTTTAACGGAGATGGCAGAGATCAGATAAATCTAATTCTATTTTTTAATTTCTGATTAATGGAAATTTAGACAAGGGTTTAGGGTACTTTGTCCTGGCGTATTAGTTCTGCAACCTCCACGTATTGCCATTAAAATCGTCCCATTCCACGACACCAACACCTTTGACAAGAATCATACGATCTGGCGCAATGATGGCACCAGCAGGAGCATTTTCTAATGTAATGGTTTCTATAATAATGGCGGGTTGTTCAACTCCGTTGTGATCAAAATCCGGAATATAACTAGCACTGTAATTATCTGAAATCTCCGAAATAATTTCTCCGGTATCTTCGTTCAGCCGGGCCACTGCCGCCGAAAACCCAATCCGGTTGGCCATGACCTGAACTTCGTTGGGAGCGATTGAAAAGATACTGATAAAGGCCTGGAAATTATCCGGATGAATCCCTTCCGGGAAAGCAATGTTTATTGAATTAAATTCGCACTCACCCAGCACACCGTTTACACTGCATTCTCCGTAATTTTGCTCCGCCGGCGTAAAAGTTCGTTCTACGATCACCGGGACAATTGAATCTGCATCGTTTACATAAGCCAAGCTAAGTCCGACACTATCGAAAGGTAATAACCATTCCTGCAGATCGGCCGGAATGCTAAACAGGTTTCGCTCTATGGTTGGTAGTTCTTCCTCGTCCAGATTACAACCCGTAAAAAGACCACTGGCAGAAAATAAAAGAATAAACAGGAAAGAAATATTTTTCATGATGAGTATGTTTTTTTGCTGGCTACTTTAATAATCGCTTACAAATATAAGGAATGACCGACTGGTTTGCAAGGTGCCGGTAAGAGCGTGAGGTGAGACAAGCTGGAACTATTTTATGAAAGGAAACAATCTACAAAATTACGCAAGTCAGTTTGGTATTTTCTGGTATTTTACAGATTTTTCTTGGCATTTATCTTACCTGGAAATTTAGTAATGTTGTTACCCGGAATGGTCTGCCGACTGAAAATATAATGGCGCTGTTTTTTATCTTTTGTGTTTATATGAGCGGCATTATTTCTTTGTCTTATTTGAAAAAATAAAATAGCATCGAAGGCATTAGAGAAAAAATGAAAACCAGTCAGGAGCCGGGCCGTTACATAATGGTTCAATCGTTCTGCCACGTAGCTATTAGTCTTAACTGGTTTCCAAATATTCCGGAAAATATTACTGCGCCGTAATCAAGAGTTGCTGATTCGACTTTCTTTCAAATTCTTCCTTAAATGGTTCAGCGGTTTTCTTACTCGAAAAATTGCCCACGAAATATCGGCGGCAAATATCTTTTCCAACCTTTACAAAATCATAACTTACCAGCCGGTCGTACGCCGCGAGGTCATCTTCGGAAAATCCAAAAGTTTTCGCAATAAAATCTCTGGACTTTTCTTCCTTAAAAACACCTAGTTGGACTTTATATACTTTCTGATCGGTTTTGGTTTGTCCGTAATAACTGGCCGGCTCGCTTTTCTGAGTATTGATCCGTTTGCCTTTGTCAGAAAACCCTTCGGGGACCGCCTGATTATATTGCTCAAAAACATCGCCGTAATAAATCAGATTGTCCCAGTTGATATTTCCTTTTCTGAAAGCACCTTTCCAGTTTGGATTTTTTCGAACTACGGCCAGTACTTCCTGAATACGATCGTAATCATAGAAAAAAACAGCATTTCCCTCCTGGCTGTCGAGCAAATAAACCTTGATGTAGTTTCCTGCCTGTTCAGCGTAAATATTGTTGTCGGAAGTTCCAGTATTAGTATAAAATTTTTCTTCGTCCTTCGCAAAATCTTCCCAGCTTCCGTAGGTCGCCAGTTGAATTACATAGTAGTGCGTGGAACCTTGCGCCAAAATCTGGCTGGAAAAAGACATTATAAAAGCGAGGAGCGTAAATAACTTGAATGTTTTCATGGTGACATTTTTGATTCAAAAAAAGGTATTATCCTACAAGATATCAATTTTTTTACAAAAACAAATAAGCGCCGTCCTTGTGGGAATTTATTTTATTTTGAATATTTTAATACTCAGGTAACGACCAGTTAACGTTGTAATAATATGGAATGTATAAATTTGCAAACTTGATAAAGAAAAATTAATCTAAAATTTTGAATAGCGGAAAAAAATTATATTTTTAATCCGGACTTTTTATTGCCGGTTTGAAACATTTCTGATAATCCGTAATGTTGTTTAATAATGGTATTAGAAAATTGTCGGTTATCCTCGCGTTCTTTTCGTGGAATGACCGTAGGTAGATAATAATAAAATCTACTATTTTGAGTTAAAAAAACTACTATGGAATTTGGATTTTGGAACATGATAAATATTACGGGCGCACTGGCCTTTTTTATTTATGGAATGAAAATCATGAGTGACGGTATCCAACGGGCCGCCGGATCTCAGCTGAGAAACATTCTGCGGAGCATGACCAAAAACAGATTTCTGGGGGTCTTTACGGGATTTTTGATTACCGCCCTGGTTCAGTCATCTTCCGCTACGACCGTTATGACGGTTTCTTTCGTCAATGCGGGTTTACTTTCTCTGGTTGAGTCCGCCGGAGTGATGATGGGGGCCAACGTCGGGACCACCATTACGGCCTGGATCATTTCTTTTTTAGGAATAGAAATTAAGTTAAGCCAGTATTCTTATCCTCTTTTTGCAATTGGAATTCCTTTGTTTTTTGCCAGCCGTGGGAAGTGGAAATACTGGGGAGAATTTCTCATCGGATTCGCTATTCTGTTTATCGGATTGTCAGAATTAAAAAATTCCATGCCGGATCTGGAGTCCAACACGGATCTGCTCGCATGGATTCAAAATGTCAATAGTTACGGTATTTTTTCCCGCTTACTTTTTGTCCTGATCGGTGCGGTGGTGACGGTTCTGGTTCAGTCTTCCAGTGCTGCCATGGCGATTACTTTGATCCTGGTGTACACCGGATGGCTTCCGCTGGACGTAGCCGCTGCGATGGTACTCGGCGAAAATATCGGGACCACGATTACAGCGGAACTGGCCTCCGTAGTTGGAAACGTAACGGCCAAAAGGTCCGCGAGAATTCACTCGATGTTTAATCTGATAGGCGTATTCTGGATGGTTATTGCGTTGCCTTATATTATCGACTGGATCAGTGTCTTTGTGGAAGATTTTTTCTATTTATTTGAAGGGTATGTAAAAGTGGAAAAAAATATAGACCCTGCCAATGCCCTGAAAACTTATAAACTATCTGCCTTTCATACCATTTTTAACATTCTGAATGTTTTATTAATGCTGCCTTTTGTTTCATGGTTGGTCAAACTGGCCACGCTGTCCGTTCCCGGAAACGAAGAAGATGAGGATAACGTTGGTAAACTGAAATTTATCGGAGCGGGTATTCGTACACCTGAACTGGCGACCATCGAACTGCAAAAAGAGGTGGCGCATTTTGGGGAAATTACGGCCAGAATGTCCGGCTTTGCCAAAACGCTGATTAATTCCACGGATACGAAGGAACAGAATAAGATGCTGAAAAAAATCAAAAAGTATGAGGACATTACGGACAAACTGGAAATAGAAATTACCCAGTATATGACCAAACTTTCTAATGAAGAAATCACTCCGAGTACCGGCCTTAAATTGCGTTCTATTCTCAATATTTGTAATGACCTGGAACGAATCGGAGATATTTATTTTCAAATTTCAAAAGCCATCGAACGCAAGATTGAAAACAAGGATTATTTCTTGCCGGAACAAAGAGAAAACATTAATAAGCTAATCGCAGAGGTAGATCGGGCCTTTAAAATTATGGTCAATAATCTCAATACTCCTAAATACGGAAAGGTGACCAAAGATAAAGCCGTGGCGGCGGAAAAAGCGATCAACGAAATCCGGGACAGATTACGTAAAGAAAATAATAAAAAAATTGGCGGAAAGCACTATAATTCACAAACGGCCATGATTTATAACAATCTGTTTTCATCTTTGGAAAAAGTCGGAGATCACATCATCAACGTCACCGAAGCCATTGTCGGAGAAATTTAAAAAAGAATCATTATTGAAAAACCGCGTTCGAACCTTTACCGGACTGCGTCACCTGCAGAATATTCGGGAAATAATCTTTCACCGTATCCACGTGGGTGATGATATAAATTTGCCGGTATTGCTCTTTCAAATGTTCAAGCGCCAGTAAAATTTCCATCCGGCGATCTTCGTCCTGACTCCCGAATATTTCATCAAAACCCAGAAAACTCAACGCTTCCGTACTACCCGATAACTCCGCAATGGCCTTGCTGATGCCAATCCGCAAACACAGATTGGCGAGGTCCACCTCACCACCAGAAAAACGCGAAATAGGGTAGGGAGCACCATTTTCATAAATCTGAAAATCGAAATTATCGTCTACGTAAATACTCTCGTAGCGGCCTTTGGTAATTCTTTCAAACAACGCTCCTGCGTAGTCTGTAATTGTAGGTTTTATTTTATCGAGAATAAAAGTTTTAAAGGCGCTGAACAGACCGTCGAGCGTTTCCAGTTCCTCGAATTCGAGCAAATTTTCTGCGATGGTGCTCCGGTTGGCTTCGTCGGTTTGTAGTCGTTGCTGACGGGTGGTAGTCTGATTTTCGAGCAGTCGTTGCTGACGGGTGAGTTCCTGAACAGAATGTTGGATTTGTTCCCGTTCTGATTCTAAAGCATCCTGTTTGATCTTGGCGGCCTGGTACTTTTCCGGAACGTAACCTATCTTTTTGATGGCGGCCCTGACAACAGCGATTTTTTCTTTTCCGTCCTGGATACGTGATTTGTTTGCAGCTTGTTGATCCCGGATGGTATCAATGTTTTTTAACTTACTTTCGTTAATCTGATACGCAAGATACGTGGCGTTAAACGCTTCATTTTTCTGTTTTAAAGCATCATATTCTTCGGGATCAAACTTCAGGTCACCGTATTTTTTGATTTCTTCCTCATGGTCCCGGATCACCTTTTGGCCCTTGACGAGGCGTTTTTCCTCCGTGGCCAGAACTTTTAAATCTCCCGCCGCTTCGTTGGCTGCAAGCGAAATTTTTTCCTTTTGTTCTGTGAGTTTTTGCAGGGACTGATTTTGCGCTTCGATGATTTTTTCAAGTTGCTGAATTTGCTGATCCAGTTCTTTCAATTCCGTTTTTTCGTAAGATTCAATTTCTGCGTTTAATTTGTTGATTGTTTTTTGATACGCTTGTACCAATGGTTGCAGACAAGTAGGACATTCGGCGTCTTTACCCAGTGCGACTATGGTCGAAAGTTGTGCTTTCCGGTCGGCGATACTTCCGAGAATTTTACCACGCGATTCGGTCAGT
>CAKZUV010000285.1 GCA_937921555.1 uncultured Saprospiraceae bacterium | reverse complement strand
TACATTTTGCAAAGGATATGCGGACAGTAATTCGCATATTTTTCGTAAATTTGCAAACCAGTTCATTGAATCGGACTAAATTAAGTATTACCCAATCTGAATTTTACCAAAGCTTTTAGGACATTAATTAATCAGATCAGCCAGTATTATTCGAAGATGTGTATTCCTCCGGGAAAAAATTACACTTCTTTTTTTTACAAAATATAAATGTGTCTATGGATAAGAAGAAAGTATTGATTGTTACACAGGAAATGGAACCCTATACGCTGGCCTCAGAAATTGCCAGTATAGCGAGAAAACTACCTCAGCATATTCAGGAAAAAGGAATGGAAATCAGAGTATTGATGCCCCGGTATGGAACCATTAACGAACGCCGGCATCGTTTACACGAAGTAGTAAGATTATCCGGAATGAATATCATTGTGGATGATGATGATTTTCCATTAATTATCAAGGTCGCCTCTTTACCAGGTGCCCGGATGCAGGTTTATTTTTTGGATAACGAAGATTTTTTCAAAAGAAAAGCCATCTTCGAAGATGCAAAAGGAAAGCCTTTTGAAGATAATGTGGACCGGATGATATTCTTTTGTAAAGGAGTTATCGAAACGGTTAAGAAATTTGGCTGGCCGCCAGACATCGTTCACTGTCACGGCTGGATGACCAGTTTAATTCCATTGTATTTGAAGACTGCCTACAAGACGGAGCCTTTATTTCAAAATTCAAAAGTGGTTTACTCACTTTATAATGCGGATTTAAACGAAAAATACACGGAGGAATTTGCCTCTAAAGCTTCCATCAACGATCTGGAGCCGGAAGATTTGATTCCATATCGTCTCGACGAAAAAATCGTTTTGCACAAAGGTGCACTGGCTTTTTCCGATGCTGTAATTGTTGGAAGTGAAGAATTAAAAGACGATTTGCAGGGTCAATTGAAAGAATTCAAAAACCCAAGTCTGGAATTTCAACAACCAGAAGCTTACCTCAGCGCTTACATGGAATTTTATAATTCCCTGTTGGAGCAGGAAGTTGAGTAAATATTCGGGTGTAAATAGCGGAAAAGATTTCTATCTTTTCCGCTGTTCCCGTTTTTTCAAAAGGTTTTCGGCAAGTTAGTTTTTATACTGACAATGCCCGGCGAATTCTTATCTACGTGTTTTCACACAATCCAAATGCCTTAGTTTCGTTTTAATATTAGTTTTTAGTGTACTCACTACTACCTTTTCCTCAAAAATTTAATTGTCTCTACATGAAATTAGCTGGTATCTATACCGCCATCCTTCTGCTTTTACTGACAGGATGTACAGAATCAACCACGGTCGGAGGAGAAATCCTTGATGAGGATCAGTCAGCTTTGCTGGCCATTGATACGATTACCATCCGTACTGCTACCACAATGCAGGAGGAACTCGTCGTCTCTAGTCCGGAGTTACAATCCAGTTTGACAACCTATCTATGTGGACATTTTGACGACCCCATCTTCGGGCCGGTAAAAGCTGATTTCTACGCGCAATTTCGGGTAAATGAAGTAGCCTTACCCGCGTATCCGGATACAGCCACGTTTGATTCGCTGGTGCTTATCCTGGAACTGAATTTAGACGGTATTTATGGAGATTCTACCGCTACCCACGAGTTTGAAATTTATCGGATTACAACCGATCCAGTAGATACCGATTCCGCCTATGTTTCCGGAAATGTATTGCCCATAGAATCTACTCCTCTGGCTACGGTTACGTTTACTCCCGACTACACAGAAAGAATAGATTCCACGACCATTGAATCTATTGATAATTCTGTTACCCCTGCGGATACTACCTACGTAACTATTACCCCTTCTTTCAGTATAAGATTAGATGATTTGATAGATGATCTGGTTGCTATAAATACAAATAATAATGATCAGAGTAATGAAGATTTTTTAGCTAATTTCGGTGGATTGGCCATCAGGCCAGTTGGTGGACCCACCGAATCTATGCTCAGTTTTAATATTAGCTCCATAGCAACAGGCTTACAATTACACTATCACACAGAAGAAGACGGAGAAATTGACAATTTTCTGTACGAATATAATATTACCACCGCAAGTGTCCGCTTTTCTTCCTTTGAGCATGAGTTCAATCCAGCTATTATCGCCGCTGAAGCTGATGGTTTTGAAGGTGGAAAAACACAAACCTACATTCAGGGAATGAATGGACCCAATACCGTGGTGGAATTGCCCTATATCACTGATTTTAAAGATGAGGTACTCGTCAACCATGCTGAGCTTACGGTGACCGTTCAGGAAACGCCGGACGCAACATTTTTTCCGCCCGTAACTCAGATCATCATTCTGTACAAAAATCAAGAAGGTGATTTTGTTACAATTGAAGACTTCCTGTTCACTGCCAATGGTGTGGGACTATCTTCTTTTGGTGGACAACCAGAATCGTTTACAGGATCTGAGGGCGAATTACTGACCAGATACAGAATGAAAATTTCGGGTCATTTACAAAGAATGATCAGTGGGGAATTACCCAATGAAATATATTTACGTGTTTTTCAAAAAACTGAAATAGCTAATCGGGTCGTACTATTCGGCTCCGAACATCCTCAATATCCGGTAACCCTGAAGGCTAATTTTACAAATCTGAATTAATCAACAACTAAAAAAGCTTATTATTATGTGTGGAATTGTTGCATATATCGGAAACAAACAGGCTTATCCTATCCTTATCAACGGGTTAAGAAGGCTGGAATATCGTGGTTATGATAGCGCCGGAGTCGCCCTCCATGATGCTGAAAATGACACCATGCACATTTACAAAAGAAAAGGTAAAGTGCAGGAACTGGTAGACTTTGTAAAGAAAAAACCAGTAGAAAGTACCATCGGAATTGGTCACACACGCTGGGCTACTCACGGTAAACCGGACAATATAAACGCGCATCCACACATGTCTGGTAACGGTCGGTTAGCGATTATTCATAATGGAATTATTGAAAATTATGATTCTATCAAAAAGGCACTGACCAGAGAAGGACATACGTTCACCAGCCAGACAGATACAGAAGTACTGATCCACCTGATTGAAGCCATTCAGGAACGGGATAATTTAAATCTGGAAGAGGCTGTTCGGGTAGCCTTATCCCAGGTAGTAGGCGCTTACGCGATTGTTATCATGGATAGAGAAAACCCCAATCAGTTGATCGCCGCCAGAAAAGCCAGTCCTCTGGTAATTGGTATTGGAGACGGAGAATTTTTTATCGCTTCTGACGCAACACCAATCGTAGAATATACTCAGAAAGTAGTTTATTTGAACGACGAAGAAATAGCAGTAGTCAGCCGGGATGGTGATCTGACCTTAAAAACTATTGCCAACGAATTAAAGACACCCTTCGTTCAGCAGCTGGAAATGAACATAGAGGAACTGGAAAAAGGCGACTATGATTATTTCATGTTGAAAGAAATTTTTGAGCAACCCACCTCTATTGCTAACGCAATGGCCGGTAGAATCAATGCGGGGGAAGGTTGGATCAGAGTTGGAGGACTGATGTCTACTTACGAAAAAATTTCCGCAGCGAAGCGTTTTATTATTGCCGCTTGTGGTACTTCGTGGCACGCCGGACTGATCGGTGAATATCTTTTTGAAGAACTGGCGAGAATTCCGGTCGAAGTAGAATATGCTTCGGAAATGCGGTACCGTAATCCAATCGTCGGGACTGACGATGTGATTATTGCCCTCTCACAATCCGGTGAAACCGCTGATACCATGGCCGCCCTGGAAATGGCGAAGCAAAAAGGAGCTACGCTTTATGGAATTGTCAACTCGGTCGGATCTTCTATCGCCCGGATCACAGATGCAGGATCATATATTCACGCAGGACCGGAGATTGGAGTAGCAAGTACAAAAGCTTTCACCGGACAAGTAACCGTCCTGGCTTTGATGGCCATTAACCTGGGTTACGAAAGAGGACGTATTCCCCGTTCTTATTACCTTCAACTAATCAGTGAACTTGAGCGTATTCCACAGAAAGTTCAGGCTATTCTGGAAAAAAATGAGCAAATCAAATTTATTGCCGGTGAAATAAAAGATATCAACAATGCACTCTATCTCGGTCGTGGATACAATTTTCCGGTGGCATTGGAAGGTGCATTAAAATTGAAAGAAATTTCTTATATTCACGCTGAAGGATATCCTGCGGCAGAGATGAAGCATGGTCCGATTGCACTGATTGATGAAAACATGCCAGTCATTATTATCGCAAACAATAAGAGTGCACACGAAAAAATTGTCAGCAATATTCAGGAAGTAAAGGCGCGTAAAGGAAAAGTAATTGCCATCGTTAACGAAGGGGATACGGTGATCAGTGAAATTGCCGATTACGTTATTGAAATTCCGGAAACGGACGAACCACTATCTCCATTACTTTCCGTCATTCCACTCCAGCTATTATCTTACCATATTGCGCTGATGCGTGGTTGTAATGTAGATCAACCGCGAAATCTGGCAAAGTCTGTAACGGTAGAATAATAGAACCATTCCCAGTAATGAACAAGAACAAAATTTAACAAACCAAAAAATAGAATATTATCAAAAGTTTAGCAATGCAGTATAATTCTAGTAAAGAAAATCTAGAAATGCCGGAATACGGTAGAAATGTACAACTACTGGTCAATCACGCACGTACGATTGAGGACGATGAATTTCGTCAGGCTTTTGCAGAAAAAATCGTGGAACTCATGCACCAGATGAATCCACAGAACCGGACCATCGAAGATTATCGGACCAAACTATGGAAACATCTTTTTCAGATTGCCCGGTTTGACCTGAACGTTAAGCCACCAGAGGGAGATCCGCCAACCCGGGAAGAATTTATGGCCAAGCCCTCCAAAGTACCTTATCCCAAAGCAGATGCTCGTTTTCGTCATTATGGTACCAACGTGCAGCGTATGATCCGCAAAGCACGGGATATGGAAAAAGGCCCCAAGCGGGAGGCATTTACAGGAGTGATTGCTTCTTACATGAAACTGGCTTATCGTACCTGGAACCGGGAACACTTCGTAAGTGACGAAGTCATTAAGTCAGACCTTATTTCTCTTTCCGAGGGAGAACTATCTGTCCGTGACAGCATTTATGTAGATCCAATTAACACCGCCAGAGCCAACGAAAGCGCAAAAGATAAGCGCCGTGGAAAAAGAAACAATAACAATAATCGCGGTGGAAAATATGGCCGTAGCAACGGGAAAAATTATCGCCGGAAATAAGAGCATGTTTAAATTTCTATTGCCTGATAACCAACGCTTTGTGAACCTGACTTCCTAAAAAAGAACTCATTTAGTAACGACCAATTAATAAGTCCGTCATCTTGGCTAGGAAGAATTTAAGCTAGACGAGTTAAAAAATGTAGACATAGCCTAGCTATGGCGAGGCTTTTTTACGAAGTATAGCTTAAATTCTTTTAGCCACAGATGTGGAAGTTATTATTTGATCGTTACTTAGCTCGCTAAACTCGTTATTTTTTAGTTCCTCAGAACCACATATCATTGATTATTATTCTAAAATAAATTTTAAACAAGCTCTAATACGGACTTTCTTAAAAAAATACTATGAACACAGATGCCTTTGAGGTAACTGGCGGAATTTCACTGAACGGTGAAATCATCCCGCAGGGTGCAAAAAATGAAGCATTACAGGTTTTATGTGCCGTCATGCTGACCGACCAGACGGTAACACTTTCCAACGTTCCGGACATCCTGGATGTACAACGCCTGATCGCACTCATTAAAGGTTTGGGCGTAAAGGTCGCTAATCTCAGCCCTGGAACCTGGTCCTTTACGGCCAGCGATATTGATCTCAACTATTTTTATTCCAGTGAATTTAGAAAAAATGCCAGTCGCATCCGGGGATCGGTAATGCTGATCGGTGCGATGCTGGGCCGCTTTGGTAAGGCTTATCTGCCCCGGCCGGGTGGAGATAAAATTGGCCGTCGTCGGCTCGATACCCACTTTTTAGCACTCGAAAAACTAGGAGCAGATTTTCAATATGATCCTGAAAAAAATGCTTATGCTATTCAGGCAAAAGCATTGAAAGGTACTTATTTATTGATGGATGAAATATCCGTTACAGGTACCGCCAACATCGTGATGGCTGCTGCGCTGGCCAAAGGAACTACTCAAATTTATAATGCTGCCTGCGAACCTTATCTTCAGCAACTCTGCAAGATGATTAATGCCATGGGTGGTAAAATATCCGGAATCGGATCCAACTTGCTGACCATCGAAGGCGTTGATAAACTGGGCGGAACAGAACATCGATTGCTCCCTGATTTTATCGAAATAGGTAGTTTTATTGGTCTGGCTGCCATGACTCAATCTTCTATTACCATCAAAGATTGCCGGGTGGATCAGCTGGGAAACACCTTGAATGTTTTTGAAAGAATGGGCGTCAAAATGAATATTCAGGGTGACGATATTCATATCCCCGCACAAGACGCTTACGAAATTCAGACTTTTATTGATGGGTCAATTATGACGATCTATGATGCTCCGTGGCCGGGATTTACGCCTGATCTGATGAGTATCGTGCTGGTGATGGCGACACAAGCCCGGGGAAGTGTATTGATGCATCAGAAAATGTTCGAAAGCCGATTGTTTTTTGTCGATAAATTAATTGATATGGGGGCACAAATTATTCTTTGTGATCCACACCGGGCGACCGTGATCGGTCTCAACCGAAAACAACAACTCCGTGCCATTGAAATGACCTCCCCGGATATTCGGGCTGGTGTTGCTTTATTGATCGCCGCTCTGTCGGCCAAAGGAACCAGTATCATCCGTAATATTCACCAGATTGACCGGGGATACCAGAATATTGATACCCGTTTGAATGCACTCGGAGCTAAGATTGTTCGTACTTAAGTATTTTTTTAAATTGTACGACCCACGTTCATGCCGCTAGCACCGCTCACCGCCGTTATTATCACCAAAGACGAGGCATCCAATATTACCCGGTGCCTCAACTCCCTGCAATCCGTCGCCGAAGAGATTCTGATAATTGACAGTGGCAGTGCAGATAATACCGTACAAATTGCCCGTCAGTTGGGCGCCAGGGTCGTGTCCACCGAATGGAAAGGCTACGCACAAACCAAAAATTTTGGTAACAACCTCGCTTCCAACGACTGGATTCTCTCCGTGGATGCGGATGAAGTGATCTCCCCGGAATTAGCCTCCGAAATTTTACAATTAAAATTGACTGCCGGAGAAGTGTACGCATTTAACCGTTTAAATAATTTTTTCGGACAATGGATTAAACATTGTGGTTGGTTTCCCGACTGGAAAGTAAGAATATTTGACCGTCGGAATGCCTATTGGGTAGGGGAGTACGTACACGAAAAATTAAAATTTTCTGAGCCAGTTCAGATAAAAAAGATGCAAGGATTGTTGTATCACTACAGCTATCAAAGCCACGAAGATCACTGGAATAGGATAGAATTATACAGTAGTTTATCCGCCGCTGAACTTTTTGCCAATCGGGCCAAACCCGGCTGGATAAAGCAAAAGGGAGGACCTGTTTTTCGGTTTATTAAAACCTATTTTTTTAAAAAAGGATTCCTGGATGGTAAGGCGGGCTGGACCATCAGCAAGCGGGCCGCACGAACCGTTGCCCTCAAATACGAGAAGCTTAACAAACTTTATAAAAATCATAAAAATGCAAATGATTAGGTATTTATGTAATTTTACCTATATTCAATACGTTCTTAGCAAAACGCAATCCATGAAAAACTCAATGCATATACTTATGGGACTAGGTCTCATCGCCCTGCTGCTGGCAGGCTGCAAGTCTTCGGATAAAACAGTCAAAACTGAAACTCCTGTTTACAGTAATAGCGTCAATTTTGTTAAATCTGACCGGCTTAGCAAGATTCTGGAGAAGGCGAGCCGGACCGATCAGATCGTCTTTATGGACATTTACACGACCTGGTGTGCTCCCTGTAAACTGATGGACGAATACGTTTTTACCGATCCGGATACTAAAAAGTTTATGGATGAAAATTTTATTAACTATAAAGTAGATGCGGAAAAGGGAAACGGGCAGACTGTCGCCACGATGTACGGCGCGAGTACGTATCCCACTTTGGTTTTTCTTGACAAAGATGGAAGAGTACTGGCTCGTCGGCAGGGTGCTACGACCATTACGGAGCTGAGGAGCCTGGCGCAGGAAGCCATTATTGCGAAAGGGCCTTAAGGGACGTAGACTAAATAATTGCCGTATACCAGGATGATTTATTCCCGCTAGAAATCATCTATTTTTTCCTTGCCAGCATCAATCCATCGCGAATCGGGAGTAAAATATTTTCTACCCTCGAATCCTGATGAATTTTTTTGTTAAAGAAATCAAGGATCTCGGTATCCCGGTCTTTCTCCGTCCGGATCACTTTTCCATCCCATAAAACATTATCGGCCAGAATATATCCGCCGGGATTTACCCGGTCAATAATCAAATCGTAATATTGCGGATAATGCATTTTTCCAGCATCAATAAATACCAGATCGTAGGTGGCATCAATAGTGGGAATAATTTTTTTCGCATCGCCGATGTGTAAATGAATCTGATCCGTCGCCCCCGCGAGTTTAATATATTTTTCAATAATATAGGCCAGTTCCTGATTGACTTCGATGGTATGTATTTTTCCATCCGGCAGTAATCCTTCCAGTAAACACAGCGTAGCGTAACCGGTAAAACTACCAATTTCAAGAACCGTTTCAGGTCGGATCATCCGGCTGAGAAACCGCAATAACGTACCCTGTAAATGCCCGGAAGCCATCTGCGGCGCCAAAGTTTTTAGATGTGTTTCTCTGAGCAGCTCATTGAGTAACGGAGAAGTAGGCGTCGTATGTTTTTCACAATACAAATCGATCAGACTAGGCGGCATGTTGACTGTTTTTTAGATTTTTAAAAGAATGAAAAAATACCGCACCGAGAATCAACAGGCATCCCAGATAAAACTGAGGCGATAATTCTTCTGCGTCACCCAGAAAAATCCACGCGAGGAAAATACCGTAAACGGGTTCCAGATTAATGGTCAGCGTGGAAGCAAAAGCAGATATTTGTTTTAGGGAACGGAGGGACAATACGTAAGCCAGCGTCGTACAGCCAAGTGCCAGCATGAGCAACCACAGCCAGTCAAAACCTTGTGGCATAAAAGGCGTCGCTGGCTGGTATAGAAGATATACGGGCAAACAGATCGTGAGGAATAACCACCCGCTACCTAATTCCAGAAAAGTAATCGTCAGTGGTTCCGCTTTTTCTACCAGTGTTTTATTTAAAACCGCAAAAAGGGCTGCTAAAAAAGCACTCGTTAATCCTACCAGAATTCCCGTCATCATGTCCCATTCCGTATTGTTGACGATGAGTAAAACGCCGGGAATCATCAACAGACCAAGACTAAGTTCTTCCTTTTTTATTTTTTGTTTGAAAACGACCGGCTCAATCAGGGCGGTAAAAAAAGCAGTAGTCGCCATACAAATCAGCGAAATAGAAGCATTGGCAAGTTTGACAGCACCGAAAAAACAAATCCAGTGGAGCGCAACCAATACGCCGATGCCCATATATTTGACGGTCAGTGCAGGTGGCAGGGCCGCAATTTTACTTTTTATACTAGTCAGAAAAGGAATACTGAAAGTCGTTATGCCCATTCGCCACCAGACCAGCACCAACGCCGACAAGGTAATGAGATCACCCAGAATCGCCGTAAATCCAAAGAGGAGTACGGCAATGTGTAGTTCAAAATATGCACGTTGTGTTGAGTTCAAGAATCCTTTTTTTGGCAAAGGTAGATTTATTTTTTCAACATCATAAAACGGCGGGGGAGGAAGTAGTCCTTTTTTGGCATTTGAAAAGGAGGCGCGTAAACGGGAGTAAATTTTTGGAGACCCAGATTATATTCAATCTGTGAGGGCATCTTTTTTCTCTTTAGTTTTTTGGATTTAAATTCGATGACCGTGCTCCAGTCGATAGAGTAGTAAGAACCGGGTTTCTGCCAGATATCTTTTAGTTCTATCCGAATAAAACCTTCACTCAGTTTTTCGGTATCATCCCAGAAAATCAGGCTTTTGTAATTCATATAATAAAGCATGAGCTCAAATTCTTTCAGAGAGACCGCTTGAAACTGGCCATCATCCGCCGCAAAGAACCGGGCGGCAGAAAAAGGCAACACCCACAGAACGTGGATTTTTTGCTGGTAATAGGCCGTTGTACGGCGAATCAGTTCGGCGGGTGTCAACGGGGTTACCTGTATCTCAATCCCAATATTTTTTTTAAAACCTTCGACCAATACGTCCGGTCGGATACTGTTTACCATCTTTTCCAGGGATACATCTTTTACTTGATTGCCTAATTCCTGCAACAAACTATAATAAATTTGTTTCTTGATTCGGAGGTGAAGCTGGGATTCTCCTTTGTAAGCGCATACTTTTTCCGGGAAGTGAGCAAAATGATGAATCCGTTTAAGACCCTTTCTAATACGCAGTTCTCCACCACAAGCCGGACAGAAAAAAGGTCCATTGGCCGCAGATTGTTCCGCTGCAAATACCTGTTTCGAACTTTGTGGATGGTACGCTGTTAACATTTTGTAAAATTAAAAATATATCGGATGATTTAACCCAATTTAATATCCAGATTGATTATCTTTACGTGGAATTGCACATTTAAATTTAAAAATATACACACATGAAAATTCAGAAAGGAGAAAAAGCACCTAACTTTACACTCAGAGCAACGGATAAATCAGAGGTTTCTCTTGAGGATTACCGGGGTAAAAACGTGGTGTTACTATTTTTTCCACTGGCTTTTACGGGCGTTTGTACGGATGAATTATGTTCTGTGCGGGATAGTATGGAAGATTATAAAAATCTGGACGCTCAGGTACTAGCGATCTCCGTTGATTCGTTATTTACACTGGAGAAATTCAAAGAGGCGCAGGGCTATCAGTTTCCATTACTAGCTGATTTTAATAAAACGGTTTCGCGTGCTTACGATGCCTTATACGAAGATTTTGTGCTGGATATGAAAGGTGTTTCCAAACGTTCTGCCTTTGTAATCGACAAAGAGGGAATTATTCAGTACGCTGAGGTGTTAGAATCCGCAGGAGATTTACCTGATTTTAAGGCCATAAAGGAAACATTAAAAGGCCTCAACTAGTTAAATTATTAAAGCCGTCCCGCGAAATTGCCTGACAGTCAGGTTTTCAAAGATTGACAGCGGACAGGCTCCTATGACTTTATATTTTTTAATAATTTTAATGATACTAAGATGTTTAATAGTACAGAGACTTTTGAAGATGTATTGGTAGAAGAAAAAGTAACAAATACTGGTACACCGGCAGAATTATTAATTTATAACGATGACCATAATACTTTTGACTGGGTCATCGAATGCCTGGTCGATGTGCTGAGTCATTCCCGTACTCAGTCCGAACAGCTTTCGCTGATTATACATTACAAAGGTAAAGCGGTGGTAAAAACAGCTCCTTTTGAAGTATTGCGTCCTTTCAAAGATGCCCTGACCGAAAGAGGACTCTCTGCCGTCATCGAAAGCGTAGCGGAATAACTTTTCGTTATCAATTTCCAATTTTTATAAATATTTCAACTCAATATGCCCGTATTCCGGCTGTCAGAGGAAGATATCAGTTTTCCGCCGGGATATATGGCGGACGAATATGGTCGCCTTGCGGTTGGCGGAGACCTGTCACCCGAACGGCTGCTCCTGGCGTATCAAAGGGGCCTTTTTCCCTGGTTTAACCCCAACGAACCCATTATCTGGTGGTCACCCGATCCACGTTTTGTTTTGTTTCCCGACGAGATAAAGGTGGCCAAAAGTATGCGCCCCGTTTTCAACCAAAACAAATTCACCTATTCTTTTGACCAGCATTTCAGAGCGATCATTACGCATTGCCGGGAAGAACGACTCACGGACGACGGTGACGGCACCTGGATATCCGATGA
This sequence comes from uncultured Saprospiraceae bacterium, assembly GCA_937921555.1. Lineage (GTDB taxonomy): Bacteria > Bacteroidota > Bacteroidia > Chitinophagales > Saprospiraceae > JALZUU01. Next base: position 4,087 of record CAKZUV010000285.1, on the reverse strand, counting down.
GATGATCGAGGCTTATTGCCGCCTGCACGAACTCGGATTTGCGCACAGTGTGGAAGTGTATAAGGATGGAGAAATTGTTGGTGGTTTGTACGGCATTTCTCTTGGTAAAATATTTTTTGGCGAATCCATGTTTGCAAAAGCACCAAATGCGTCCAAAGCGGGTTTTATTACGCTGGTTAAAATTTTAGAAAAAAAAGATTTCTGGTTGATTGACTGTCAGCAGGAAACCAATCATCTGCGGAGTTTGGGTGGTGTAAATATTCCCCGGAAGTCCTTTCTGGAAATGATGAAAAAAAACGAATCGGAAGAAACGTTGCGGGGAAGCTGGCGTAGTTTTGCAGACCTTTAGAAAAAATGTTTTCCACCTCTTTTTAAAAAAACAAACATCCTTACGATGAACAAAATAATTACATTTTTTATAATAATTGCAGGTCTTTGGTTTTTGTTGGCTTTTACAGAAGGCGAATCCGCCCGCGATTATCCACAAAATTATTTCCGTTCTCCGGTCAATACGCCCATCAAATTATCCGGAACCTTCGGTGAATTGCGATCCAATCATTTGCATGCGGGCATCGACATTAAAGCCCATAATGGCAAAACGGGGCAACCGATTTTAGCCGTTGCTGATGGATACGTGGCCAGAATAAAAGTCCAGTCGGGTGGCTATGGAAATGTATTATACGTCAATCATCCGAATGGTTATACGTCCGTTTATGCGCACTTGGCCAATTTTCCGAAAGCAGTAGCAGCATACGTCCGGCAGGAACAAAAAAATCGGCAGACTTTTGAAATAGAACTATATCCACAGACCGGAAAATTTAATTTAACAAAAGGAGAAGAGATTGGAAAAATGGGATTGTCAGGGCGATCTTACGGGCCACATCTTCATTTTGAAATTCGGGATACACGCACCTCCAAGCCGATCAATCCACTTTTATTTGGTCTGGAAGCAAAAGATAAATTAGCGCCCAAACTGCACGAGTTGAAAATATATTCACTCAACGATAAACTGGAAACCATCGGTACCAAAACCGTCAAAGTTAAAAAAGGCGGGAAGGGCTACCGCATCAGTGGCGACACGTTACTCATCGGCGCGTGGCGGATCGGCGTGGGCCTGAAAGCGTACGATCACATGTCACTGGCACCCAACTGGAACGGTGTTTATAAAATGACGATGACCAAAGACGATCAACCAGTTTATGGTTTTGAAATGGAGACTTTTTCGTTCAGCGAATCCCGATATATCAATGCGCATCTGGACTACGAAGAGCAGGTCAGTAACAAAGCGTACATTAATCGCTTTTACGAATTACCGGGCAATCGTTTGTCGATCTACGAGGAAAAAAGAGACAGAGGCGTTATTCAATTGTCAAAAAACAAAGCCACTAAAATCCAAATCCTTGCATCGGATGTAGCTGGCAATGATGAGGTGCTGGAATTTTGGGTCCGCCGGGCAGAAGTACCCGAACCGCCGGCCCGTTCTTACAATTATCTTCTGCCTTTCGATCAGGCCAATGTTATTGATACGGAAGATTTTTCGTTGTCCATGCCGAATGGGACTTTATACGAAAATTTATATTTTAAATACCACACGACGACCGAAAATTCAGCCGGTGTTTATTCGTTGATCCACCATTTACACGATTATAAAACGCCGGTTCATAAATACTTTACCCTGTCTATTCGTCCGGTAAATTTGCCGGAAACATTGCGTGAAAAAGCATTTATCGCTTATTGCCAGCCGGACCACAAAACGATTACCTGTGGTGGAAAATGGGAAGGAAATTTACTGACGACCAAAGTCCGGGACCTGGGAGATTTCAGCATCATGGTCGATACGGAAGCTCCTGATATTTCGCCAAAAAAATTCAGTAGTAATATGGTGGGTTATAATCGAATGAGCTTTAAGGTTACTGACAATTTTGCGGCGGCTCCAAATGTGAAACAGCTTGACTATGATGCTTACATTGATGGCAATTGGATTCTAATGGAGTACGATGCTAAAAACGATTTATTGACCCATCGCTTTTCGGATGACTTAACAAAAGGAACACATCAACTACGGCTGGTAGTGAGAGATGATCGAAGGAATGAAACCGTTTTTGAAAAAGAATTTAAATATTGAAAATAAAAATAAACAAGTGATTCCCCAACCTTTAATGATAAATGACCGTCTATTCAGATAAGATCATCAAACTATAAAATTAATTAGTTATGAAAAATCTAATGCGCTTATCTGTTTTTTTACTTTTTCTGTCTTTCTCTTTTTTTTCATGTGAGAAAGACTACGACAACACATGTAATGTTTTAAATCCGGCGGAAGAGATAACCTGGCTAAAGGAGGCCATAGATAATGTAAAAGAAGATGAGTATTCGTATTATGTTATGGCTGATTATGACGGAGAGACCGTGTTTTATTATGTTAACTGTGATCCTCTTGTTAATTATGTTTCAATTGTAACGAATTGTAATGGAGACAATTTAGGTCAACTAAATAACTTGCAGGATGAGCTAACGAATATGACGGTTTTATGGAAACACGAAGCATCTAAATGTAATCTCTGAAAAAAATTAACTCCTCCATTTCTATCTGATAAATTTCTTAGTCATGGCAATCCAGAAAGGACTAATCAGCAACGTTAGCGAAATAACCATGATGGTCAGTTGATACGTATAATCTGAAATAATCTGTGCGGAAAATGCACTGGCGCTGAGTACAAAAGACAATTCTCCAACTTGACCTAGCAAAGCACCTCCATAAATACTTTTTTTCCAGTTACGACCAAAATAGTGGAGGACGATGGCATTGATAAAATGATTGCTGATATAAACCGCAAGAATAATTAACCCCACCGCTACCCAATGCTCCGTCAGATATTTCAGGTCAATCATCATTCCGACGGAGACAAAAAACAGGGCAACAAACATCACCCGGAAAGCGTGTAAACTATCGTGAAACCAAGCCGCAGAACGGGTCGCATGAATCACCATGCCACCGACGAAAGCCCCGAGGGCCGCAGAAAGACCAAAAAAAGCGGTCAGTACCGCGCAGCCGAAACAGATGATCAGTGCTACAAAAACCTGAATTTCGTGATCTGCTTCTACTTGCTGGCTAAAAGGAATTTCGATCTCCTTCTTTCGCCAAATCCACAGGATAGCGCCGATTACCAATATCCCGCCGGCAATTTGAAGTACCAGTTCTTGTATGGTAGGAGCCTGACCTCCCAGATAATTAGTGATGATCATCATCGGTACGATGAGAATGTCCTGCATTAGTAAAATACTCAGCACATTTTTTCCGGTAGAACTATTAATTTCGCCGTTGTCCTGTAGCAGTTTGATGACGATGGCGGAGCTACTCAGACTGATCACAAAACCGATGGTGATAATCTGGTTGGTTTGCCAGGTCAGAAAATATCCGATCAAAGCTACTAATAGAATGCTGGCAATAATCTGTACAAAGGTTCCCAGTACGGCTACCTTCCAGTTTTTGATTAATCCGGGCAGACTGATTTCCATTCCAATAAAGAACATCAACAGGATAAGACCAATGTCTCCCATCGTCGTAATGAGTTTTTGGTCGGTGATGATTCCAAAACCATAATCTCCCAGTAAGACGCCAGCCAGGATGTAGGCGATGATATATGGTTGTTTAAAATACCGTAGTACAGCACCCAGCAGCACGATGATGATGCCCAAAAAAACAAAAGCAGACAGATTGGTATTGGCGGCGGCTAAGAGGTACATATTTATTTTTATAAAAATTTAATTGGAAAAATAAGAAAGTTCCCGGACAAGTTTTTGCGCAATTTATCAAACCCAACCATCTGGCAAAAAATATAGTCTGTAGAAGTAGCGGATAATTTTATTTGTAGTTTCAACCTTAAAAACAAATCGTTATGAAGAAGTTCATGCAATTATCAATGTGTTTAATTTTGTGCTTTTGTACCTGGGCGTGTAATAAATCCGATGAAAATATTTGTGAGCTAGGACCGGCTTTGCCAATATCTTGTTTTCAGGTATATGATCCGGTTTGTGGATGTAATGATGTCACTTATGGAAACGAGTGCGAAGCAAGTGCTGCTGG
>CAKZUV010000284.1 GCA_937921555.1 uncultured Saprospiraceae bacterium | reverse complement strand
CCCTGGAAATTTTTGCAACCAACGGCTCCCTTTTAAAATCATCTGTCTGCCCGGTAAACGGAAATATCGCCACCCTCAGCGATCTTGGCAACCTCCCCGGTGATATATATTTGGCGGTTTATCAGCTAAATAAAAAAAGATATGTGCTGAAATTTGTAAAAGAATAGAAGCTGTTTAAGAATGTTCACAAAAGGCGAGGGTAAGTGCTTGATTGTCAAGACGAAGCAAATTTGCATCCGCTTCCCTTCGGGTTCACTAATTGTCATTAGCTCATGTAGCCAAAGCTACGGTGCCGAAAAATTTGTGAAGTATTGGCGGTCAATGACTTAGCCGTAACCATTGTGCTTCATTTTTAAACAGCTTCTTATTCTGAAAAGAAATTTTGCAGGTTATGATGTGAGTTTATCTCAAAATTTAACTTTTTGAGATACTGGAGGAGGTTTATAAAAAAAAAATTACACCAAAAAAATGCCATCTTAGAAAAAAAAATAAATTGATTTGAATTTTTGTGACATGATAAGGGTTCTTGTTTTGTATTTTATATAGGTAGGACCAGAGAATAAATGTTTTAAGTGTAACCAGGGTGAAAACGGGGAATAATGGATTATTTGTCGGTCATCGACATCATTTTTTTCTGTTCTTAAAGTGTGGTACGGTACCCAAATCCCAATCAATCACCAATCCTCCAGCCAGGCTGCGGGCAATTTCTGCCCCGTATAATACCTCACAAAGATATAATGCTGCCTCAAAGGATTTGGCGCCTCCAGCGGAGGTAATGAATTTCCCATCGTGGACAAACAAAACGCTATCCCGGACATCCAAATCCGGAAACCGTTCCCGGTACTTGGAAATGTCACTGGGAAAGGTAGTGGAGGCCACCTCATCAAGTAAGCCTGCCTGTGCCAGTACAAAAGCGCCATCACAATGAGAGGTGACGTAGAGCGCATTCTGACTGATGGTTCGCACAAAATCCAGCATTACTTCATCCTCCAAATCTGTGTCCAGGTGATGCTCGGCACTTGGAACAACCAGAATGTCGATAGAAGGCAGATCAGCGGACAGATAATTGTAGTCTGGTAAAATCCGCATTCCCTCAAAGCTGGTTACCGGCGCTAAGGTGTTGGCTACGGTAAAGGTGTTCATGGCTTTAATATTTTTTCTGAAAATGGTATGTTGGAAAATATCATAAGGAGCCGTGAGTTCGGTATTGTAAACGCCATCCATGATCAGGAACGCTACGTTGTATCGGTTGGCAACGAGCGGGGGAGGATTGGAATTAGTAGTTTTTTGTTCCAGGGGAGAACAGGCAGCGAACAAAACAACGAAGAGGAAAATGAGATGGCGCATTGGCTGGAAATGTTAAGGATTGAAGTGATATTTACAAAAAGAATGTTTATTGTTAAATTTTGGTTGTTAAACCTGAATGAGCTTCCATAATTTGTTTTGCTACCCGCTGGGCACTCCGTACGGCGCCTTCCATATATCCGGCATATTGCGCTGCCGTTTCAGCTCCTGTGAGATAAAATCTTCCTTCCATGAGCGCGTCAGAAAAAGCAGTATGTCCGTTATTTTGGTGAGGTAAAACATGCTGATTGTAAGAAACGTAAGTGAACGGTTCGTTGCGCCAGGCGCACTCCTCGTAGCTGACGAAATTTCTTACTTGCGGTCCATAGTATTTTTCCAGTTGGGTCAAAACCATTTTCAGGCGTTCTTCCTTTGAGATAGAAAAATAAGCGCCATTGAAAAATCCTTTTATGGAAAAATACTGTTCATCGGCATCGCTGTGATCATACATTTCCGGAATGGGGCCCGCATTGCTGAAGATGGTTCCGCTACTGTTTTCTGCCCGCCAGAAAGGCGCAGTGTAACGGAGTCCAACCTTAATGGATGCCCCCATCCAGGTGTGGGTAGCCGTGGTAATTTCTTTCAATGTGGCTGGTAGCGCCGGATGGAATTTGATGGTGCTGGTCAACAGAAAAGGAGGCAGGGTAGCTACCACCAGATCTGCCTGAAATTCATCGGACTTTGTTTTTACAGAAATACCATTAGTGGTGGACGAAATGTTGGTAACTACTTGATTTAACAAGATGTTTTCCGGTCCGATTTTATCAGCGAGTGTATTTATCAAAAAGGATGATCCGCCTTTGATTCGATAGCTGGGATCGTTGTTGGGAGGCAGGGAAACCAATTGCGGAGGACTGGTAGAAATGGGTTCGTAGATGGCCCGGTCTCCCAGTATTTGTGCAAAAATTTCTATCCCTAATTCTTTCAGTAAACCATTTAATTCAAAATGTTTTTTGCCCAGCCAGGTTGCGCCCATTTCCAGCGGAGCACCACCTTTTTGATAGCTGGTAAAAATCCGGCCACCTGTCCGGGATCTGGCTTCCAGGAGCTGAAAAGGAATATCGTTTTTTTGCAGATAATAGGCCAGCGCTAAACCACTGAGCCCGGCACCAATAATCAGGACAGAAGGAGTGGAGATATTTTTATTTCCTATCATTTTTTATTGGTGTTAAGGTTGGTTTCAAACTGATTTACATTTGTAAATTTAAAAGTCTGGTGTATTTTCTAAACCCGAATACCCATTTCTCTCATCAGTAAAGTCGCATTAAAACTTTGGCTAACTCCTGGTTTGATTTTATAATCAAAAATTAATTTACCATTTTCAACAGCTACTTCTATACAAAGATTTTCAATAGCACCATTCGCTGATTCGGCCATAGCACCCAACTCCAAATCGTGGGTAGCAATAATGCCGGAACCTTTTGATTTTATTAATTGTGTGATTAATGCTTTTGATCCGGTATGGCGATCATTGGAGTTGGTGCCTTTCAGAATTTCATCCATCAGAAAAAAGACATTTTCTTTTTCTTCTACCGCTTCGATGATGATTTTTAAACGCTTCAATTCGGCGTAAAAAGAAGAGGTGCTTTCATGCAGCGCATCCTGGGTACGCATACTGCTATACAATTCGAGGACGGGCAGACGTAACTTTTCTGCACAAACGGGAGCGCCCGCCATTGCCAGGACAATATTCAATCCGACGGTCCGCAAAAAAGTACTTTTTCCCGCCATGTTGCTGCCCGTTACCAGTTTGATATGTCCGGCGGTTGGAATCTGAATATCATTGGCAACCCGCTCTTTTGGAGCGATCAGTGGATGGCCTAAACTCGTACCATCAAATAGCGCCTGTTCCGTGATTTCCGGAAAAACCCAGCCGGGACGGTTGTAATATACGGTGGCAAAACTAAGCAAGGCTTCAAATTCTGCGAGGGCAGAAAACCACTGTGGGAGATCATCCCGTTGTGCTGATTTCCATTTTTCCAAACGCAGTACCCACTGTAAATCCCAGAGGGTGAAAATATTCAGAATGATGACAAAAGCGTTGTATCGCAGATTCAATTGGTGAATAATATAGGACAATCGCTTCAACCGATCCGAAGCTTTTTTAGCATTGGTATCCAGGGCAGAACTTAGCGATTGTAATTTGTCAGATTGAAAATGTTTGTCTTCCAGATGTTCGATCAGATAAGCATAATAGGCGAGTGTTTTTCCCGCTTTAGTCGTTTGTACGTGGGTTTGATTGACCAGGTCCAGCGTGGTTCGTAACATATAAAATGCAGCAAGAAAAAACCAAATAGAAAAATACCACGGCCAGTAAAATATCCAGACAAACAATCCGATGAAAGAAAGAATCGGAGCAAAAATCAAAGCAGCTTTGTACTTTGGATTGGAAAGAATGAAATCTGGTTGTGCCAGCCATTTTTTTAGTTGGGTTATATGTTCGGGAGCATCTTCGGTAGTCATACCATGCGCCTGAAATTTTTGTCGCCATTCCAGCTGATTCTGGAGTTCTGCTATTGCTTCCTGCCGCGCCAGAATTTCTGGTTTATCAGCCACGGTCGTTAAATATTCGGCCAGCCGTTTTTTACCCATAGAGGTAGTAGTACGATTGGCATATTGAAAAAAAGAATATGGACCGAATATATCCATATCGATACTGTTGGGGTGGGATGGATCTATAAATTCTTTACCATCCGCAAAAGCCTGAAAATCATCCTGCATAAAAGCCAGTTCCCGCTGGTTGATGAGGGCCAGTGCCTCTTCAATTTGCTTCTCGTGGAGCAGCCGCTGATGCCACTGAACCAGCCGGTAAAAAGTGGCCAGAAAGAAAATGGTAGCAATTATTCCCGCAAAAGGATGGAAGTTATAAACTAAAATCAATATAATGATGGCGATAATAAAACTGGCCAGCCGTACAAATCCAAATTTTTCGTAACGACGTTGCAAAGCCTCGGCCCGTTGCTTAAAATCTTCCGCTCTTTCTTGATATAATTGGATCAATGTCATAGTACAAAAGTAATCCTTCTGGCAGAAATACAACGAGCGGGAATGAAATATAGCCCCCAAATGGTAAATAATTTGGCTTTAAAAGACATTAATATGGTGTCTGACCGTTAACAATTGCCCGGATCATCGTATTTTTGGGCAAGATGATAGCGAAATCACAGAACCAGAAAATTATTCTGGGCCTCAAGGTCCGGCAGTTGCGACAGCAAAAAGATATTACTTTCAAGGAATTGAAAGAACAGACGGGTATGTCGGTTTCCTATCTCAATGAGATTGAACGGGGTAAGAAATATCCCAAAGATGACAAAATCAAACTGTTAGCGGATGCGCTGGGAGAAGAAGTGGACGTACTCATTTCTTCTGATCTGGAAGGCAATCTGATTCCGATAGGGGAACTGCTGCAATCCAATTTTCTGAATGAACTACCGCTTGAAATGTTTGGAATTGAGCTGATGAAAGTGGTAGAAATTATTGCTACGGCGCCTGCCAAGATTGGTGCTTTTATTTCTACCCTGGTAGAATTATCCCGTAATCATGCCGTGGGGGAGGCTAATTTTTATCAGGCGGCGGTGCGTGCTTATCAGGAATTACATTTTAATTATTTTGAAGAAATAGAGGAGGCCGCGGCTCAATTTGTTAAAGTGCACGATTTTCCGGAAGACAAAGCGATCTCTATTGATCTGCTGGAACAAACGCTGAAAAAAGCATTCAAATACCGGATTGTGGAAAATGGACTGGATGATTATTCCGATCTTAGTGGATTCCGGTCAGTGTTTATTCCGAAATCCAAAAAATTATTACTCAATAAAAATATTACGGATACCGAAAGAACTTTTCAATATGCAAAAGAACTGGCGTTTCAATATTTAAAGATGTCGGAAAGAGCCGTGACTTCGTCGCTGGTAAAAGTGACCTCATTTGATCAGGTACTCAACCATTTTAAGGCGGTCTATTTTGCGTCGGCTATTCTGGTCAATAAAAAATCTATTACCAGAGATCTCAAAGTATTCTTTGAGCGGGAAACCTGGAACGGGGAAGCGTTTCTGGATTTGCGGAGTAAGTATAATGTCTCTCCCGAAATCATGCTGGCCCGCCTGACCAATGTGCTGCCAAAATATCTGGGGTTGAAAAAATTCTTTTTTATCCGTGTAGTGCACGATCCACAGCATAACGATTTTCAGATTGATAAAGAACTGCATTTAAATAACAGCCACCATCCGCATAGTAATAATCAATCGGAGCATTATTGTCGTCGCTGGTTATCAGTGGCTTTACTGAACGATCTGAAGGAGATGCAGCAGCGTGGTAAATACGTTGGTACTATTGTTGGTGCTCAGCGCAGTACCTACTACGGAACAAAAGATGAGTACTTTTCGTTTACTTTTGCCCGGCCGGGTTACGGAAACGGAAAGCGAAATTCCAGTGTTACAATCGGCTTGTTTCTGGATGATGCGACCCGTGAGGCGATCCGTTTTGTGGACGACCCGTCGATTGTCAGCCAAACGGTCAACATCACTTGTGAGCGTTGCCCGATCAGCGATTGTGCCGTGCGTGTTGTTCCGGCAAGGGTCATTGACCGCCGGGAAAAAAGAAAAAGAATTCAGGAATCACTAAAGGAGATTCTGGAAAAATGATTTTTAACAATGAGAATTCTCCGAGGCGCTGCCTTGGATGGACACGATAGCGGGACTGGTTAATTAAATTACCGATTGACTGTGTTTAGCTGTGAGCGATACCCCGACGGCTTGCCTTGGGAAGCTTCATTGGCTGTTCCCGCACGAATCAAAAATTACGTCGCAGGAGACGTTCCAATAATTTAAAAAATTTACGCTAATAATTTTTATAATATGAAATATTCAATACTCTTTTTACTTTGTTTGCCCGCAATTTTTGTGTCGGCTCAAACCAATGCTATCACAGTAGAAGATATCTGGAAGGATTATACCTTTTATGCGCGTTCCGTTCCGGGATTTAATTTTCAGAAAGACGGAAGACATTATACCCGGAAGGAGGAGAACAAAGTGGTTCAGTACGATCTGCTGACGGGAACGAAAACGGATGTTCTGCTGGATGCCGCCACTTTGCCGGCTACGGGTGATTTTGACAATAGTTTTAGTCGTTATTCCTTTAGCAGCAGCGAAAATAATATGTTACTGGCAAGTGATCTGGAGTCGATTTACCGGCATTCTACCAAAGGGCACTTTTACATCCTGGATCGTAAGACCAAAAAATTATCTGCGCTGGGAGGAAAAGAGAAATTAAGTCTGGCTACTTTCTCACCGGATGAAAAACGCGTTGCATACGTAAAAGATAATAATCTGTTTGTAAAAAACATACCTATTGGAGAAAGTCAGCAGATTACTTTTGACGGTAAAACCAATGAGATCATCAATGGAATGGCCGACTGGGTATACGAGGAAGAGTTTGGTAAAACAAAGGCTTTTGCGTGGTCTCCCGACGGAGATCAAATTGCCTTTATTCGTTTTGATGAAACGGAAGTGCGGGAGTTTATCATGACAATCCACAACGATGATGCTTATCCCGAATACCGGAAATTCAAATACCCGAAAGTGGGCGAGAAAAATTCAGCGGTCAGCGTACACGTTTTTAATTTTAATACAAGAAAAACAACAAAAATTGATCTGGGTTACATGGATGACCGATACGTGCCGAGAATCAAATGGACCCATGATAACAATGGTCTGGTAGTTTTTAAAATGAATCGCCATCAAAATAATTTACAGTTAATTTTAGCGAATACTGAAACGGGTAAAACCAAGGTGTTGCTGGATGAGAACAATGATTATTATATTGATATTACGGATGATCTAACGTTTTTGAAAGATGGAAAATATTTTGTCTGGACCAGTGAAAGAAGTGGTTTTAATCATGTATATCTGTATGATATGAACGGTAATTTTGTACGTCAGATTACCAAGGGAGATTACGACGTGACCAAATTATACGGCGTGGATGAAGTAAATCAACTGGTTTATTTTCAGTCCGCCGAGCAATCTCCGCTGGAACGACAGGTGTATAGTATAGATATGGTTGGGAAAAATAAAAAAAATCTGACGCCTTTTGCGGGGACAAATTCCGCGCAATTTTCGGGTACGTTTGATTATTTTGTGAATACCTTTTCTACTGCCAATACACCACCAACTTTTACCGTGTACGATCGTACGGGGAAAGAAATCCGGGTGATTGAAGATAACAAAAAACTGGTAAGTGTTCAAAACAAGTATAATACGCAGCCGGTCAAATTTTCTAAAATTAAAAACACCGCCGGCGACGAATTAAACGCCTGGACGATTACGCCGCCTGATTTTGATTCGGGTAAGAAATATCCGGTGCTTATGTATGTGTATGGTGGTCCGGGAAGTCAAACGGTCAACAATAGTTATGGGTATAGCAATTACTGGTGGTTTCAGATGCTGGCGCAAAAGGGATACATTGTGGTGAGTGTAGACAATCGCGGAACGGGCGCGCGGGGAGAAAAATTTAAAAAAATGACCTATCAGCAACTCGGTAAATACGAAACGGAGGATCAGATTGCGGCGGCCAGATACCTGGCAGCACAGCCTTACGTAGACGGTGACCGGATCGGAATTTTTGGCTGGAGTTACGGTGGTTATATGTCTTCACTGGCGATTTTAAAAGGAAATGATGTATTTAAAACGGCGATTGCCGTGGCACCGGTGACAAACTGGAAATGGTACGACAGCATTTACACAGAACGGTATATGCGAACGGATGACGAAAATCCGGAGGGCTACAAAGAGAACTCTCCCGTCTATTTTGCGGACCAGCTCAAGGGAAATTATCTGTTGATACACGGTAACGCGGACGATAATGTACACTTTCAGAACAGCGCCGAAATGGCCAAAGCGCTGATCAAAGCCAACAAACAATTTGATACTTATTTTTATCCAAATCGAAATCATGGAATTTATGGGGACAATGCGCGGTTACACTTATATGATAAGATGACGGATTTTTTAATGGAGAAGCTTT
>CAKZUV010000283.1 GCA_937921555.1 uncultured Saprospiraceae bacterium | reverse complement strand
TACCAGCAGGTTTTTTCGGGTGAATTTCATATCGGACAGGAACGAATTTATTTTTCAATCCATCGGGTAGAAAACGATCCGACGGGATTTCCGCTCTACGTAGCCGACATCCCCGGAAAATTTGACCGCCCTGGTGTTTATGCGGACGAACACGGCCATGCTTACGACGACGAACTTTCCCGTGCGATTTCTTTTCAATTAGCGACCCTCTACTGGATTCGTTCCATGGAAATAAAACCCGGTGTGCTGCACTGTCACGATCACCATACCGGACTCATTCCGTTCCTGGTCCGGCACGCATACGACTTTGCCCCTCTCAAGGATATTCCAACGGTATTTACCATTCACAACGGAGAATATCACGGCGCTTTTCATTGGAATAAGCTATACCTTTTGCCCGCCTTTGACAGCACAGCGGGCGGATTGCTCGACTGGGACAATATGATTGTGCCACTCGCTTCGGCCATCAAATGCTGCTGGAAACTCACCACGGTATCTCCCGGTTATATGGAAGAATTAAAAAATAATTCCAACGGTCTGGAAAGTTTATTAAAATCAGAACAGGAAAAATCCATCGGCATTCTCAACGGAATTGATACCAACGTCTGGAATCCGAAGAAAGATGAATTTATTACAGAAAAATTAAACAGAAGTTTTAAGAAATATAAAACGGCTAACCGGCAGGCGTTGTACGAGCGATTTAATATCAACCCCGATTTGCCCGTAGTTGTTTTTATTGGCCGGCTGGTCCGCGAGAAAGGTGCAGAATTATTGCCCGAGGCCATCAGTCGTTTCATCTACGATGAACATAAACTGGGTTTTATCATTTTAGGTACAGGAGATCCTAATCTTCATCAGATATTCGACAATATGCGGAAGCATTTTCCGGGTCGTTTCGATGCGGCGCTGGAATACAACGAAGGACTCGCGCATCAACTTTACGCAGGAGCTGACTTCCTGATGATGCCTTCCCTCGTGGAGCCGTGTGGCCTGAATCAAATGTACGCCATGCGTTACGGAACAGTGCCCGTCGTCCGGGCGGTAGGTGGTCTGCGCGATACAGTACCCGATATTGGCAGAGAAAATGGCACAGGAATCTGTTTTGATTACTATTCGGTGGATGAAATTCATCACGCATTAATCCGGGCGGAAGGACTGGCCAGCGACTCAAAGGCATTGCTGGATTTACAAAAGAAAAATACAAAAGTGGATTTTTCCTGGGAACAGTCGGCGAAAGCTTACGGAGAGATTTATAAGGAATTGATGGGGGAGGATATAGAAAAATAAAAATCGTAAAACATTTGATCAACTGTTCACCGGAACTTCTGCCGGAAGATAATGGTCAATTTTTCAACGATACTCTTTTTCAGAATCCGTAAATATTGTTACATATTTATGGAATATAATTTCCGGTAAATATTCCTGTGAAAGGGAGAACAACTTAATATTATCTGCGTATAAAATTTACAAATAAAATTATTTAATATATAAAACACACTACTATGATTAAGATGGTTTCAATGATTCTTGGTGGCGGCGCGGGTACACGTCTGTATCCTCTGACAGAGCAACGTTCCAAGCCTGCAGTTCCAGTGGGGGGTAAATACCGGCTGATTGACATTCCGATTTCCAACTGTCTTAACTCCGGCGTGAAGAGAATGTTTGTGCTGACGCAGTTTAACTCTGCCTCTTTGAATAAGCATATTAAAAATACCTATCACTTTGATTTATTCAGCCGTGGTTTTGTGGATATTCTGGCAGCCGAGCAAACGCCCGGTGACGATAACTGGTTTCAGGGAACGGCGGATGCGGTAAAACAATGTATGCGGCATCTGAATAATCTGGACTATGATTATATTTTGATTCTATCCGGTGATCAGTTGTACCAGATGGATTTGGAAGCATTTGCGAAAGAACACGTAGCCAAGAAAGCGGAAATCTCAATTGCTACCATTCCGGTAACATCCAAAGACGCGCCGGCTTTTGGAATTATGAAAGTAAAGGCAGACGGAATGATTGATAGTTTTGTTGAAAAACCAAAAGCAGAAGAATTATCGGGATGGGAATCGGAAGTGAGTGCCCAAAACAAAGCGGATGGTAAAGTCTATCTGGCGTCCATGGGAATTTATATTTTCAGTAAAAATGTAATTAAAGATTTATTCAAAGAATACAACGAGGCAACAGATTTTGGAAAAGAGATTATTCCAAGCGCGATCACTTCGGGCAAAGTCGTGGCGAGCTACGAATACAGCGGCTACTGGGAAGATATTGGGAGTATCCCGAATTTTTTCGAAGCCAACCTGGATCTGACCGGACCATTGCCTCCTTTCAATTTGTTCGACAACGAAAAAATCATTCATACCCGCCCCCGTAAATTACCCGCTTCTAAAGTTTTTGGAACGACCATGGATCAGGCCGTACTTGCCGACGGTTGTATCGTCAACGCCAAGTCCATCGAGAATGCCATCATCGGTATTCGTTGCCGGATTAAAGAGAACACCATCATTAAAAATGCCATCATTTTTGGTAACGATTATTACGAACTGGCCAAAGACGTGGATGATCCTGAAATCATCAATATGGGAATTGGTGAGGATTGTTTTATCCAGAATGCTATCGTTGATAAAAATGTCCGTATCGGAGATAACGTCACCATCATCGGTAGTAAAGACCTCGAGGATGTCCGCGAAGAAACTTACTGCGTTGTGGGCGGAATTATCGTTTTACGAAAAGGAGCAACCATTCCAAGTGGTACGGTCATCGGCAAGAAAAGAGGGGAAGAAATTATT
>CAKZUV010000282.1 GCA_937921555.1 uncultured Saprospiraceae bacterium | reverse complement strand
GTTTCAATAAACTGGATGAGCTTCTGGTCTGCGGAGAAGTGCAGTGCTTGAGTTTGTACTCTCATTGTTTTTACTATTTACGGATTTAATTGGTTTTAAATCCAGGTTATAAAATTTAATATCAGTAATACTTTTTTTTGTTTTTGTACACGTAGTATAAGACGTGGATGAAATAATAAGATTGAAGTATCTTTTTATAGCATTAATCTGACCTTCCGGCTTTTGGATGGGCCTGCTGGTAGATTTTTTTTAATTTTTCTATGGACGAATGTGTATAAATCTGGGTGGCTGATAAATTTGCGTGTCCTAATAGTTCTTTTATAGCATTAAGGTCAGCGCCATTGTCCGAAAGGTGGGTTGCAAAAGAGTGTCTTAATACGTGGGGACTCTTTTTTTCGACGGTCGTGACCATACTCAAGTATCTTTTAACCAAATTATATACCATCTTGGGATACATCGGTTCACCTTTATTGGTTAAAAATAATGCCGGAACCGTATTTTCAGGAAACACATTATTTCTTAATTTTATATATTGGTTAATAAGTTCTGCCAGATGCTTACCAAATGGCAGCATCCGTTCTTTGTTTCCCTTTCCAAGTACGCGCATCTGTCGTTTTTTGAAATCTACATCTGTCGTTTTCAGACCAATCAGTTCTGCCCGGCGCATTCCGGTTCCATAGAATATTTCGAGTACCAGGCGGTCTCTTTGTCCGGAAAAGTCATCCGGAAAAGCTATTTCTTCAAATAATTGAGTTAATTCTGATTTTCTGACAACGACCGGTACCCTGCTGCTTACCTTAGGGGTCGTAATTTTCAGCATTGGATTACGGGTAATAAGGTCCCTTTTGAGCAGATATTTGAAAAAAGTTTTGAGGGCGGATAACTTCCGGCTTACCGTCTTGGCCGTATGTTGCTGGGTAAGTTCCACAATCCACGAGCGAATGTGCAGCGCTTTAATTTCCATTAAAGAGACGGCACCGTACGTATTATCTAAATATTGTAAAAACTGATTCAGGTCACTGCGGTAGGCAGTAAGGGTAGGTATAGCGTATCTTTTTTGATGCTCCAAAAAATTTAAAAAATCATTAAGGGCAGACATCATAGTTAGTGTAGTGTCAGAATGTTCTGTGAGATGGACAATTTACCTTACAAAATAGCAAGGTGTCCCTTATTTACAATTAAATGTAGCAGAAATATCAATAAAAACCAAAGATATAGTTGAAATATATCATAAAACATGAAACTTTTTTAATTCCTCATTATCATGGTTTACAGCTTTACCATTTTAACCGACGTCTTGTTTTTAGAAAAAACAACGAAGTAGACTCCAGAGTTCAGGTCAGATAAGTTTATTTGTTGACCATTTGCTACATTTTTTATCCTTTTGACAATCGTACCCAATGAGCTAACTATTTCTATATCCGTAAAATCCTGATCGGAGGATAACTCGATATAGTCCCGCACCAGGGTCGGATGGATATTTATTTTACTGGGAACAGATACTTCAGCAATGGGGAGCAATTCATCACAAAAGGCCGGATTTGGGTTTAATTCGAGATATTCCTGTGGTTCCAGGTTCCGGTTATTGAAAGCCCCGTAATCTTCTGCGTACCGTTTCATTCTGAACAGGAAATTATCATTTATAAATAATTCCGTCCCCTGGGTGACCGGACTCCCCTGCTGTAGTGGAAGAATATATTCCCAAACTAATTCATTTTCCGGAGTAACTTCATAGTTGAAGCCCCATCTTCCAGAGCAAACAAGCGCGTTTCCATTGGGAAGAATCTGAGCGCTGGAAACAGAATTGGAAGAAGCACGGATAGGTGATTCAGGGTGTATAATTGTCCTGGAAAAACTGGCAGGTCCATAAGTTAGTTCCGGATCAAAGAGATATTCGTTGTTTTCAATATCGACTGGTGTCTGAAAGACATTAGCGGTCGAGGTATTGTTTGGCAAACGATTATTGAAAACCGCCATTTTGCCAAAATCAGCGTCATCAGGGCCTGCCTGAGGATTCATCCAGTGAATATCGTGCGAAAAGAATAATTGCTGGGTCTGGCTGGTATCACCGGTATAAGCGGCAGCATTTCCCCACCGGTAAAGCAAATCTCCCCCTTTACCAAAACTTCCTCCCGTGTGGCCTGCTGCTTCGGCCGTCGTTGTGCTGTGATCAATAACCCATATTTCATTGAATGCCGGAACACTGATAACGATCTGATCCAGGTACTCGTTGTAGTCTATCGCATTTACGTGCATCCAATCCGGATTACCATTACGGGTATCCCAATTTATATCAATAAGCTCAGGATGCTCACTAATTACACCAAAATTATCTTTACTATCATCAAAATCCTGAATCAGGTGATCCCAGGCGTGCCACTCCCAGACGATACTGTCCAGTACTGGATTATATTCCAATACATAATCCGGCCATAACTCGTCTCGATCCAGCGTAGCGGGGTTTCTACCATTTTGAAGCGCCGCCGCAAGTGTCTTTCTCTCCCAGGAAACCATTAATACATTCCCATTTTCCATCGGCGCAATATCGTGGTGCAGTCTTGCGGTAGAATCATTCTGCGTGAAAGACCAATTTAGCGAATTGTCCCACGTAACAGATTCTACCGTCGCTCCTCCTCCTCCTGCCCAGATTGCATCACCTATGAATGAAATGGGGCGTTTAGTTTTTATCAAGTCCCCGTTCGGTCTCAGGTAGGCTGAATTACCAGGGCGCGAATCCGTATCACCCTCCCACTGCTGAACTATTTGACCACAATTGTCAAGCAGAAAAACAGATGATTGATTGTGAGGATATATTAAATTGTAACCCAAAAAGGACCGACCAGGATCGTATTTAATTAGACCAACCGTATTCTGGCCTGACAGAGCGCTACTACAAATCAGGCAAAGGAGTATAGATAAGATGTAATTTTTCATTGTTTCCAATTATTACAAAAAATAGCCAACTACGGATACCTGTAGTTGGCTATTTTTTTATTCTAAAAATAATAACTTAGTTAGATAAAGCTGGCCAGTCAGTGCCATCTGTGCGCGTGATAATGGCTGATCCACTTTCTCCGTAGGTGTTAGACCAAGATACCGTTAAAGCGGAACCATCTACACCGTCGATAGTGAAATTCCAAGTATCATCATAATTATCCAATCCATCAATGGAAATTTTGCTACAAACATCGACCAACGCTAGTGTTCCCCAGCTAGCAGCGAGACCACCATAGCAAGAGGTGTAACCACCCAGAGACCAGTCATCCAGTGTATATCTCCCTGCGGAGGTTTCAATAAATTCAACCGTTCCGGAAGTCAGTGCTTCTCCACACCAAACAGCAGTAGCTTCATAATCATAGGTACCTGCCAGTTCAGATAAACAACCCACGGGTATTCTCAATCTTTTACCATTTCTATAATCCCCACTAGCGGTTGTGAACGTAGCTCCAATTTCAAAAACATCTCCTGCCATAATATCATCTAACGGAGCGCCGGTGAGTTCAATTGCTTCTTCAAAAGTCAGCGTTCGTGTTCCCGGCATATCAACTGATCCAATATCTACCGGCGTACTCCCGTTGTAAGATATGTTCAGTGTCGCTGAAGTAACAGCCTCTCCATCTTCCGCAGCAGAAAATGAGAAAGAATTGGAAGAGCTAGCAGGATCATTTAAATTGAAGAATCCAGGAGAAGAATCGGCATTTGGAAATGTAATAATATTCCCCCTGACATTTTCAGGAGAAGAAATATCTTCAAATGTTGTTTCTTCTTTCTCACAAGAAGTCATAAACAGACCCAGTGATAAGAAAAAAAGTATAAATTTTATATTATTATTCATCTTGTATATTTTATTTTTTATTTAAAAAATTAACTAAATCAATCAGATTATTCTTGCTTTTAAATTTCACTTTATTTTTAGAAAAATAACTTTTAGATCTGCCAAACTCAGCGAACAGTTGTTGTCCAGATTTTCGTTTAGCAGGAATCTTGGATATTTTATTGTCAACTAAAATATAATACGCTTCCTTTTTAACAAGTTTGGAGTCTTTAGTTCCCGCATCAACAGCAGGATTATAACTATTTCCAACATCCTTGACAAAGTAGTAAGCTAACAACTGAATTTCGCCATCTGCAATTACCTCAAAATAGGTTGCTGCTTTTTTCCAGTTATCAGGCTTTAGCGCGATGAATACCCGGTCACCTTCTGCTTCATGGGTAGTAAACCCTTTGACAACAGCTATAGGTGCCACCATTATTTTACCATTAATATTAACATTTACCTCATTATTGAGAATATCAAACTTAGTATAATATTCTTGTTTACCGACAATACCATCTGCATTTGTGTAGGTAGCAGGCAGCCAAGAGTCCTGAAGGAAAAGTTCTTTAACAACGCCCTTTTCTCTTAAGTCAAAAGTTTTCAGATATCCCCTACCATAATCCCAAGATAGGGAGGAATTAAAGTTATTAGACTGAGTCAATCCTATCAATGGAAGACAAAGAAAAAAAAGAAAAATCTTAAAATTAAACATCATGAAATTTTAAAGCATAAAGTAAGAATCAAAATAATTTTGATTCTTACTTTATTTTAGATACTCTAATTTTTATTCAAACGCCCACAAAGTAGCATCCAGTAATGCACCACCCTGTCGACCTCTGGCCGCTTCTACGTTAGCGGAATTCGTCTGAGATTCTGATTCTGGATATAAGAATCTTTCTGGTAAAGTACCAGAAGGATTAAGTCCACTGGTCAAATCTTCAGTTGGTTCCGTAATATTAGGATAACCAGTTCGTCTGTAGTTGGTCCAGGTTTCGTGGAAATTAAAGCCGTAGTAAGCTTTGTATGCCTCAGTCATGATTCGTTCAATCACTCCTTCGTCACTCAATCCAGTCAAATCACTGGCAGTAGCGACATAATCACCCGCATCTGTAACGCCTACTAAATTCATACTTGCCTGAATAGCTTCGCTAAGTGCCTCAGATGCATCGCCTCCTGTACGGGCAGTTGCCTCTGCTTCTAAGAATTTCACTTCCACTAAAGAAATCAATGGAATAGTTGCATCATTTTGTGCCCATGTTAAACCAGCATCACCAAAGTATTGCCAAAGGGTACCATCGAAGAAAGCATAAAATGGTAATCGAGGATCAGTCTCTAACATAGCCGCGAATTGCTCGTGAAACATTAAGGTAGAAGGTCGATCAAGACCAAATTTTGCCATTGCCCAGTTTTGGGTTTCTGATGTACCGAAAGTGAAGTTAGGCTGATCAAGAACATCATTGTCCATGCTTTCAGCTGCGACAAAGGTATTTTCTAATTGGGCTAAAGCATCTCCAGCTGCTCCTGAGTTACGGTTATAAATATGCATAAGATATCTGGCTTTTAATCCTCTAGCCATTGCTGCCCATCTATCAGAGTTTCCATCATATATTAAATCTCCCCCAAGATATCCAGCCGCTGCACCACCACCTTCGGTAGTAATTTCAGCAATACCTTCATCTAATAACGTTTGCACAATTCCGTAGATAGCTTCCTGAGAATCGTAACCAGGCATCAAGTTATCAGCTCCCTGAAATGCTTCGTTATAAGGTAAGTCACCAAACATGGAAGTAGCAATACCCAATTGATTAGCCATCAGAATTTTAGCGGCGCCACTATAAAATGGTGCTTCTTCTTCTGTTGCCTGATTAATGATCACATCGCAAGATCTGAGCACACCAGCGTATAGGCCAGTGTTCCAAAAGTTGTTTACTGCATCTTCTCCAATAACGTAACGGGTATAATCTACCTGCTGTGCATCTACGCCACGCATCTGTTGCATGACGATTCCAGCAATTCGATTGGGATTACTCCCTGCATTAAATACTGCTTGCGTAATTGCTTCAGGTAGCTGCAATTCAAGAGGAACTTCTCGCAGCGAGTTTGGATCGACATTGAGTTCTTCCAGATTTTGCTCGCAGGAACTGAACCCAAGGCATAATACTGCTAGTACTGCAAATATTTTATATTTCATCTTATATTAGTTTATATTAAAAATTTTGTTACAAAATTATCTCCTATTTACTAGAAGGTTAGATTTACAGTAACGTTATAACTTTTGGCGTTTGGCATATTGAAATAATCAAGTCCGTAACCATTTGAAGCACCCGTCAGGTTTGTTTCCGGATCTACCCCCGGATAATCCGTTTTTAACCACAGATTTCTTCCAGTTAGAGTAACTCTAACATCCTGAACATTGATTTTGCTTAGAATATCTTTAGGAATACTATACCCGATACTTACATCACGCAGACGTACCCAGGAAGCGTCAAAAATGCTCATTTCTGAAATACCACCAAATCCGTAGCGCGTTCTGTAAAAAGCATTACTACTTGCTTCAGGATCCGCCTGAGCCAAGGCAACCGGAATATTGTTCTCTACGTAATTGGGAGATTCCGCACTTCCCACATTAACAACACCCGGAAATACTACGATATCATTACGCTCATCGGCAGATCTCTGTGAAGTTCCGAAGAAGTCAATAATTCCACAGGTACCACACCATACCTGACCACCCTGACGGATATCCAGTAAACCTGATATGCTAATGCCTTTGAAAGTAAAGGTATTTCTCAGACCCAAAGTCCAATCCGGATTAGGGTCACCCAAAGCTTTCTTCGTAGGATCAACCAATGGCCAGCCGTTGTCACCAACGATCACCTCTCCGTCATCTGTTCGCTGCCATCCATTTCCAAAAATACTACTGTATGGCTGACCAGGAACCAAATCTACAGAGGTAGAAGTAAATCCTGCCAGGAAGATATCTTCAACTCCGTCTGCCAACTCTTCCACCACGTTGGTATATTGGTTAAAGTTGGCACTTATGTTCCAGTTAAAATCCTTTCGCTCTAATACATCTACATTACCCGTGATTTCCCAACCTTTATTGGTAATAACTCCAGAGTTCTGAGCTCGGTTAGTAAAACCGGAAGCAGCAGAAACTTGAACTTCAATAATGATATCTTCAGATCGGGTATTGTAATAAGTTACATCCAACCCAACTTTCCCCTTTAAAAATTTAAATTCACCACCAATTTCATAAGTAGTAGATTTTTCAGGTGTTAATTCAGGATTGGCTAGTAAAGTAGATCTTTCGAAGGCATTTGTTCCAAAAGCTGGAAATACAATCCCATTATTGAAAAATCCATCACCAGCAGATACCGCAGCATCAAATACATTAGCCGTAGAATAAATTGGAGCATCATTTCCAACCACTCCATAAGAAAATCTTAGTTTCCCGTAAGATAAATAGTCATTACGAGCGATGTTTAATGCCTCCATTATCTCAAATCCTAACGAAGCAGAATAAGATTGGTAGGTATTATTTTCACTCGGTAAAGAAGAAGACCAGTCATTACGGAAAGAGAAATTAGCAAACAAAAATTCATTAAATGCAAGATCTGCTGTAGCGTAAGCACCGTGGATTCTTTTTTGTCCAATAAATTCAGCAGAAGTTAAATCTGTGGCATTACTTATATGGTAAAAATCCGGAACGGCTAAGGTAGTTCCCGTAGTCAGTCGATCTGTAGATCTAGTGTCATAAAGATTATATCCGACTACACCAGAAAGTTTCAGGTTATCTGCCAAATCTTTGTTGTATCCAAGAATTAAGTCCATATTCACATCACGGAGGTTAATATTACGATTGGCAACTGATCCTGTATTTCTACCAAAACTACCAGGCCCTCTATTAATATCAAATGCAGTTAATCTTTCATCAGTATAGGTATCTACTCCTAAACGATAGGTCAAAAACAAGTTATCAGAAATGGTATAATTTGTATTAATATTTCCAATAATACGATTTACATTATCAGTCGATGGGTTTTTATTAACAGTCCAGTAAGGATTATCATAAATACCATTACGATAAGACCGCTGCGTTCCATTAGGATTCAGGTAACTAGATGGGTCATCGGCAGCTGCCTGACCTATTTTTCCATTTCCGTTATCAAAGGTAGGAGTCGTTCGCAATAACCCAAGCATTACACCATTCAGATTAGAACCTCTTTGGATACGAGTTCCACCGGAGTTGACGTAAGCCATTGAAATACCAGCACTTAATTTATCCGTTAAATTCGCCTTGGTGTTTACCCGGAATGAATTACGAGAAAAATCTGCATTAGGAACCACTCCCGTTGCGTTTAGCCGACCTGCAGAGATAAAATAAGTAGCGTTCTCATTTCCACCAGAAACACTAGCGTTTAAGTCATAAGTTTGACCGTTTACGAAGAAATCGCGGTGATCAAATGCTTCAGCTGCCTGACCATTTCCTTCACCTCTGGGAACCAGTCGTCCTCTAGTGTTAAAAAAGTAATCAGTGTCTCCGTCATATTCTAAATCAGAAATGAGTGGTCCCCAACTGCTACCAGCTCCTGTTTCAGGTCCTGCGTAAGATGGAACACCAGCACTTGTGCTTCCTTGTGCATAAATAGACTGCAACTCAGGAAATTTATTTACCTGATCTACGCTGTAAGAAGCAGAGATGTTAATTTTTGGCTTACCTGCTTTTCCTTTTTTGGTGGTGATAACTATCGCACCATTGGCCGCACGTACCCCATAAAGTGAAGTGGCAGATGGTCCTTTCAGGACGGTCATAGACTCAATATCATTAGGATTGATATCCACTACACGGTTAGAGTTATCCACACCATCTACAGCGTTACCAAATGTAGAATTATCAATCGGAATTCCATCTACTACAAATAATGGCTGATTAGACTTATTTACCGAAACAGATCCACGAATACGGATACTGGAAGAGGCACCCGGCGACCCCGCAGAACTGGTTACCTGTACACCCGCAACTTTTGAGTTAAGGGCATCCACCAGGTTTACTTCTTTAGATGCTAATAATTCCTCGGCAGCTACGTTTTGCACAGAATATCCAAGATTAGCCCGGTTAGCTTCCAGACCTACGGCAGTAACAACTACCTCACCCAGAACGGCTCCTTCGCTCATTGTTAAATCGATTACGTTGGATGCACCCAGTTCCATTTCACGGGTAGCATATCCAGTGTAGCTGAATACGAGTGTGTTACCAGCATCAGCAGGAACATTTAAGGAGTATTTCCCTTCAATGTCGGTAACGGTACCAATTGTGGTACCTTTTACAAGTACGTTGGCGCCAATCAGAGCTTCTCCCTGATCGTCACTCACCATACCGGTAATGGTTCTTTGTGAGTAGGCCAGGCCTACTACACAGAACACCATCATTAAGATTAGTGAACATTTTTTCATACTAATTCATTTTTAGTTAAGTAATAAAATTTCGCTTATAGAAAGTTGTAATAAAATGCAAAGATAGTATTTGACCGCTTCTTTTTTTAAAAATCGGTGGCAAATAATAAAAAAATCAAATATATCAGACGGTTTCCATAATTTTCAGCAGCTGCAGATACATCTGAATCGTATTGTGCAGGCCGTAATACAGGGCATCTGCGACCAGGGCTTGTCCGATGGAAACTTCCAGCAGTCCGGGAACATGCTGGCGGTAATAGGCCAGATTATCAAGGTTTAAATCGTGTCCAGCGTTAATACCGATACCTATTTTACGGGCTTCCGTGGCAGCCAGTACGTGTGCTTTTACGGCTGCGTCTGGATTGTTATGATAATTATTGGCGTAGTCACCGGTATATAACTCAATCCGGTCAGCATTGACGGCTTTAGCACCGGCAACCATTTTTTCATCGGCGTTGACAAAAATAGAAACCCGAATACCGTTTGCTTGCAGTTGAGC
>CAKZUV010000281.1 GCA_937921555.1 uncultured Saprospiraceae bacterium | reverse complement strand
TCCAATGATCTTTTATTCGCTATTTTCTCAAAAAAAAAGCTGACTCGACAAATTGTCGAGTCAGTTTTGTGAGAGGGTAGATGGATTTATTATAAAAGAACTTTCGGATTTTATTCGATCGTCAAGCTATTTTTAGCAGTTGGGTTTAATGGGCAGAAATATTCGTATGCTCCCTTTTTTAATGAAACTACGTTTGTCATGGAGCTGGTACCGTTGGCAACGGGCGCTTTTACGTAAGCTGATTTGATATGATCCATCGCATCGTATTTTCCTTTTGGCACCAGCACGAATCCTACTTCGTGATCGACGCCCTCGTTCGCAATTTCAAATTGGTACTGACCCTCTTTTAAGGTTAGGGAAGTTGTTTCAAATTTTCCGGGAATCTGTGTTAGTTTGATATTTTTGATATCGTTGCTGACCGTTAGTGGAAATTTATCGGTAGGATTCAGTGGACAGAAATATTCGTATTCTCCGGCACTGAGGTTAACTACACTAGTCAGAGAAGACTTTCCGTTGGCTACCGGAGCGCTCACATAAGCGGCTTTGATATGGTTGGCCTGGTCGTATTTCCCTTTTGGTACCAGCACGAATCCTACCTCGTGATCAACACCGTCGTTAGCGATTTCAAACTGGTAGTCTCCTTCCTGAACCGTAATTGATTTGGTAGTGAATGCTCCAGGCACTTGTGAAAGTTTGATACGTTCCGGTGCCGTTACCGTAAGGGCATATTTTCGGGTTGGATTCAACGGGCAGAAATATTCGTATGCTCCTGCTTTCAGAGAAACTACATTGGTCATTGAACTTTTGTTGGTGGCAGCGGGCGCTTTTACGTAAGCTTCTTTGATGTGATTGGCTTGTTCGTATTTTCCTTTTGGTACCAGCACGAATCCCACCTCGTGGTCAACCCCCACATTGGCAATTTCAAATTGATAATCTCCTTCTGCCAGTGTAAGATTCTGAACGACAAAAGCACCCGGTACTTGTTCCAGCTTAAGGTTGTGCACCTGAGCAGAAGCGGAAGAAAAAGAAAAAAGAATTAGAATTGCGCTTAGCGCGGTCATTAGTGTATTTTTCATGACTAAAAGATTTAAAGTTTTGAAATAATAATAGAGATCGTTATTAATCTCTTTTGCTATTACAAAGATGCGGGAGATAACAAGGTTTTTAAAGGTAGATTTTTCCTTTTGGCTGGCAGATTTTTCCCTTCGTTGAATAATTAAGGAATGTTAAATAAATAAAGTACGATTCTATACTTCCTCTTTTTGCATCACTCTGCATCAACAAAATAGTCACTATACACAGCATAACTCCCATTTTGCTTCTTTGATTGATGCAAAAATAGTTCGCCTAGAATCTGCACTTATTTATTTGCCATTCCTAAGGAATGTCCCATATTTCTAACCATCTTTAGACAGGCTCTTAGAAGGGTGCTTTTTGTCGTTCTGCTCTGAAAGCAAGGGGGCTGATTCCTTCGTGGTTTTTAAAGAATTTAGAAAAATGTCCGGCATCTTTATATCCCAGGCTATGAGCGATTTCTTCGTTGGTTTTACTAGAATAGAGAAACAATCTTTTTGCTTCCAGGAGGATTCTTTCGTTGATGATCGTGAGTGGAGATTTTTCACCATATTTCCGGAAGAGATTAGAAAGGGTTTTCGGGGATTTAAATAAAAGACGGGCATAATCTTTAACCTGATGAAATTCGTGAAAATGAGTTTCGACCAGCAGGTTATATTTTCGGATAATATCTATCTGTGTGCGGGGAAGGTCTGCTTTGGGTAATTCCTCCCGGACCATTCTAGTTGCCAGGATGAGCAGTCTTTTTAATAAGGTTCTGAGCATTTCTCCCTGAATATGATCTTTGATGGTAAACTCTTCTTCGAAAAATTCAAAAATCATATTAAATAGCTTCTTTTCTTTTCCTTTGAGAGAAACAATTTGCGGTTGTGAACTTCCAAAAAACAACAGCCCGTTGCAGGACACCTGATCGTCGTGGGTTTGGATACAAAAAAATTCTTTATTAAAAACAAAAGAAATGATTCCTTCCATCGAAGTATCCATCTCGATGACATTCAAAGGCGTACAAAAAATTACCTGATCTTTTTCAAGACTTATTTCATAACCATCGACGGTAAGCTCCGCTGCGTTATCCCGACACCAAACTATCTTATAAAGCCCTTTCCTGTCCAGTAGCTCCAGGGATGGCTGACAGCTAAAATCCGTAAGTGTAAATAAATCTCCATCTTTAAAGGTCGTATATTCTAATTTCATAATAATAAAAGCTCAACATTTTTAAACGCTAATATGTCCTGTACTCAAAGCATCCTACAATGGCAACAACACGGATTATTGCAGGAAAGTTTTGATAATTTGGGGGAAAGCGGTTGAAGTGTCAGGAAACAGAGCAGATAATGATCTGAAAGGCGTTGGTTATCAGGCAATAGAAACTTAAACATGCGCTGAAGAGTCTCATAAATTTCCTATATTTGACCACCAAATTTTTACAACATGCTAAAAGGAATACTAGACTTTTTCAGAAACCTGTTTGCAGGCTTGTTTGGTGGTAAAAAACAGCCTGCGCCGACTACTCCTCCCCGTGAGCAAACCACGCCTCCGGTTACTGATCCGGAACCGGAAACCGATACTCCCTGGGTACCGGATGATCCGGTGATCCCAGGAATGGATCCGGAAGTGCCGGACACTGATCCGACCGATCCCGGACCACCAGCATCCGGGATAGAAGCAGCGGACGATCTTGCACCGCAGGATGGTTCGGATATTCCACCCGATTCGACTGAAGTAGTAGTCATCAATGAGACAGATCCGGTAATTATTGCCGAAGAAGATCCCGTCACGATTGACTTGCCCGAAATCCCGGATGTGCCCGGAACGGTCATTGTGAATCCCCCCGAAGAGGAACAACCTACCGAAAATGCGGAGCCGCATATCCAACGATATTTATGGTGCCTGGACAACGGCCACGGAAGTAAAACGGCTGGAAAACGCTCGCCGGTACTGGAGGACGGACGACAAATTCTGGAATATCGTTTTAACCGCGATATTGTCCGCCGGATCGAAATTATTTTGAAAAGAATTGGCGTTGCCTATTATATTGTCGTTCCGGAAGTAGATACGGATAATTTCCTCGAAGGTCGTGTCAACCGGGTTAACCAGAAATCTTCTTCTTTACCCAAGTTGTTTGTTTCGGTGCATTCAAATGCAGCTCCGGCCCCTTTCGGCAAATGGGCTTCACCGTCCATCAGCGGAATTGAAACGTGGTTTTACCACAATAGTCGGCGTGGGAAAAAAATGGCCGCCGTTTTTCAAAAACATTTGATAGAAAAAACAGGTTTTAAAAACAGACATATTAAATCCCGTCCGGGAAATCAGTTTTACGTACTCCGCAAAACGGGTATGACCGCTGTGCTTACCGAAAATGGATTTTATAATAACAAAGCGGAATGTCTTAAATTACTGACGGACGAGGTAAGAGATCAGATCGCGCAGGCACACGTAGATGCGATCATGGAGATTGAGGTTTGGGGTGTTTAGATTTGTGGATTGTTTGATAGGTGAATGTGGAGATTTATTAATTAATAATGCGTTAATGAATAATTAATAATGCGCTCACTCGCGGGGTCCGCGAAAGAAGAGTCATTATTAATTATTCATTAAAAAATTATTCATTATTACATATATGAACTACTTTGAGTTTTACGAAATACCGGTGAGTTTTGCCGTTGATGCGGAAGCGTTGCGAAAGCGATTTTATGCGTTGAGTAAAAAATATCATCCGGATTTTTACACCCTGGAATCAGAAGAAAAGCAAGCGGAGATATTGCAGCTTTCTACGTTGAATAATGAGGCTTATAAAGTTTTAGGAAACGAAGATCGGCGGATGAAATATATCTTGTCGCTGCTCGGTGTGATGGGGGAGGAGGGAACGAACAAGCTGCCACCGGATTTTTTGATGGAGATGATGGAGATGAACGAAAATTTGATGGAGTTGGAATTTGATCCTGATCCCGACGCGGTTGATAAAATCCGCCAACAGCTCTCAGAAAAAGAAGCCGAACTGCAAGCGGAAGTAGCGCCCTTGCTCGCTCGTTTTGATACAGATCCGACGAATAAAGAAGGCCTGGATGGAGTGGTGGATTATTATTTGAAAAAGCGGTATTTGTTGCGGATTAGGGAAAATTTGGGTAAATTTGCGGAATAGAAGTACCACCATGCCCTTGTGGCGGAATTGGTAGACGCGCTGGATTCAAAATCCAGTTCCTTCGGGAGTGGGGGTTCGATTCCCCCCGGGGGTACTAAGGAAAAAGCTTGATCGTGAGGTCAGGCTTTTTTGATTAATAAATCATACTATATGGAATATTACGTTTATGTAGTAGAGAAGAAATTGACAACTAAAAGATCGCTGATTAAAAATTAACCCATGTCGTCGGGTTTAAAATGCGTGGGGAGAGGTACGATTAAAATTATTGAAGAGTGTAAAGCGGTTGGCCTCCCTACTCCTGTTTTTACGAATGAATTTTCGGGGTTGCAGGTTACTTTTCGAGGAAAGAAAACGTCGGGAAAAACGTCGGAGAAAATTATAAAATTAGTTGGTGATAATAAAAAAATAACCATCGCAGAGTTATCAAAAGAAATTGGTGTGACAGCAAGAACGATAGAACGGAATTTGAAAAAATTACAAGATCAAAAAAAGATTACTCGTGTAGGTGGTGCTAAAGGAGGTCATTGGGAATTGTCGTGACGGCGTAACGACTATCTCTTTTCCGGAGCATTAAAACTGTATGCTTTTTCATTGAAGGCGGCTATTTTGAAATCAATGTACATTTTTCTATCCTTAACAAGATTACTTTTAAAGTATGTTACGATAATACTAAGCATTCAACACCGCCTCCAAAGTATCATCCGCATCCTTGTGAATAAAAGCCTTTTGATAATTTACCATAGTTGAAATATCAGAATCCGAGCATACCGTTTACTCCGGCAACGCCTCCCCCTCCATCCAGGGACCGCCAGCCTTAACCAGATCTTTGGCTAAACCAGACAATTCTTTACGCGAATTTTCCAGTGCCACTCTTACCGTTTTTAATTTTTTATTAATAATCACTAATCCATTCTTTTGCGTAGAAGTCGGTCCGTAAGTAGAGTGGTCAATACCAATTTGTAACGAGAATAAACGATCTCCAATAATCGGATCATTTTTTTCACCCGGTTCATTTCTTGATTGCTGACCGTTGAGCGATTGTTCAATGGCTAAAAGGTTCGTCCGAATTTTATGTAATCGATTGTCAAAATCACCAGAGGGCGTAGGAGAATTTTGTAAGGCCACTTTCATTCTTTCTGCCTTAGCTAAAGCATTGCGCAAAGCCATTTGAGTGGCAGAGTGGGAGCGGACGGCATCTTCATATTTTCGCCAGAAGCTAGCTACTTCGGTATGCGGTACACCTTTTAGTGCGCCGTCTCTTAACGGCACCACCTCAAACTCAATTGGTTTCGATAATTCTTTAACCACACCATCTACTTGTTGAAATAGCGTAGCGGTATACTGACCCGGCGCAACCATTAGTCCTGCTGGTGTACCACCAAACATAGCAGGAGGTGGTGGCGTGAGGGAAAGCGCATTCGGAGCAGGATATCTTAAATCCCAAGCGACACGATGAAATCCTTTTTTAGTAGAGGCCTCGACACGACGAATAAAATTGCCTTGTTGATCCTTGATCGCAATCCAAACTTTTGGTGGATTTTCCATGCGCTCTGCTTCGATGGCCGTCCATCCCGGAAAAGGAATGTCACCTTTTTCGTTTTTCTCTTTTGCTTGCCGAATGGCTGTTTTTGATTTTAAATCTTCTTTTAAATAATAAGTGAGCACCGCACCAAATGGAGGATTATCCGCCACAAAATGGTCCGCTCCCTGACTGCCACGAGGTCCATCAAATCCTAAATGCGGACGCGGAACATACCACCAGGCTTTTCGAGTCGAAAATAAAGTGGCTTCGTCTGCGAGCGTTTCGTCGCTTATTTCTCGTAAGACACTGATGTCATCAAAAACATAAAAACTCCTCCCAAAAGAAGCACCGACTAAATCATTTTCTCTGCGTTGAATAGCGAGGTCTCGGAAAGAAATCGTAGGAACGCCTCCTTTCAATTTGATCCATTTATCACCACCATTTGGAGAAAAATAAATACCAAATTCGGTCCCAATAAAGAGCAGGTCTTTTTTAACATGATCTTGTACCAATCGCCAAACTAAGTTGGGTTCAGGTAAATTATTTTGAATCGCCTTCCAGGTTTTACCACGATCATTACTTTTCAATAAATAAGGTTTATAATCTCCATATTTGTGATTATCCATCGCGACGTAAACGACATTGGCATCATGTAAATCCGCTTTGATGTCATTGATATAAGGAACCGCAGGCATCCCCGTAATATTTCCTACTTGAATTTTTCGCCAGGTTTTTCCGTAATCTTCGGATATTTGGAGCAGACCATCATCCGTTCCGATATAGAGTAAATTTTCATCTTTCGGTGATTGCGCGATAGACGTAATCGTACTATAAT
Source organism: uncultured Saprospiraceae bacterium (assembly GCA_937921555.1). Classification (GTDB taxonomy): domain Bacteria; phylum Bacteroidota; class Bacteroidia; order Chitinophagales; family Saprospiraceae; genus JALZUU01. The sequence goes on along the minus strand of CAKZUV010000281.1, from coordinate 8,662 downwards.
TGGACATCGCATAAATATCCCAGGGATTGTCCCAACTTTGTTTTTTACCCATGATCGGCAATTCCAATCGTTTTTGATCGGTGGTCAAATCTTCTGAAAGCGTTCGCCAATCATCGCCTCGATTATCTGACACCCAGAGTCGTTGAGAAGCAAAAAATATTCTTTGCGGAGAATGAGGACTCACTAAAATTGGCGCATCCCAATTGAAGCGTTCGTACGTTTCTCCTTCCGCTGGTTTGGGTTGAATATCCATCACCTCGCCCGTGACAAGATCGATTCGAGATAAAGTTCCTTGCTGCCGTTGACCATACATCACGTTGGGATTGCCTGGCTCCGTAGCCGGCTGATGACCATCCCAATTTAAGACCACCTTCCAATCAGCGTTTTGGATTCCATGCACATTATCGGTACGCGAAGGTCCTCCTTCGGTAGAATTATCTTGGGTTCCACCATAAATATTATAAAACGGTTCCGTATCATCGACGGCCAATTTATAAAACTGCGTCAAAGGAAGATTGCCCATATATCGCCAGTTTTCGGCCAGATCAAAACTTTCATAAATACCACCATCGGTTCCCATCAATAAATAATCTGGATCATCCATTCTAAAAGCCAAAGCATGATTATCAGAATGTTTATATTCTTCTCTCATTCGACGGAACGTCTTACCGCCATTATCCGAAATTTGTACCCGCACATCCATCAGATAAATCCGATCAAAGTTATGTGGACAAGCAATCAATTCCTGGTAATAATGTGGACCCGTTGCCCCCGACACCGCATCGGACATTTTGGTCCAGCTAGCTCCTCGATCACTAGAGCGATACACGCCCCCTTTTCTTCGATCCAACTCAATGGCTGCATATAAAATATCTGGTTGTTGCGGTGAAATAGTCAATCCTATTTTTCCCATATTAGAAGTCGGTAACCCGACGGTCAATTTTTCCCAAGTCTCACCACCATCCATACTGCGATGCAATCCGGAACCAGGACCACCGCCCATGTAGGCCGCCACGGTTCTATGTCGATCCCACGTCGCCGCGTAAAGTTGGTCTGGATTTCGAGGATCAATCACGACTTCGGTCACCCCCGTCCATTCGTCATTTCCTAACACCCGTTTCCAATTTTTTCCACCATCGACCGATTTATAAAGTCCTCGTTCTCCACCCTTACTCCAAAGCGGTCCCTGTGAAGCCACCCAAATAATATTAGAATTTTCAGGATGGATCACTATTTTAGAAATATGCTCAGAAGTTTTTAAGCCCATATTTTTCCAGGTACCGCCACCATCATCACTGCGATAGATTCCATCTCCAAAAGAAAGATGTCGTCCCCCTACATTCTCCCCCGTACCGACCCAAACCGTATGCGGATTATTCGGATCAATCGTCACACATCCCGTCGCAAAAGTACTTTGCTCATCAAAGATGGGTTTCCAGGTCACGCCCGCATTGGTGGTTTTCCAGACACCTCCCGAAGCCACGGCCGTATACCAGATATTATCATCCTGAGGATGAATGGCAATATCAGAGATTCGTCCAGACATAAATGCAGGTCCAATGCTTCGGAGCTTTAAGCCCGCAAAATTATCGTCAGACCAGGGTGCTGTTTTTTTGTCCTGGGCAAAGAGGAGTAGGGTTGAAAACAGGCAGAGTAGGGTAAGGAGGTTTTTCATGGTTTGGTGTTTTTATTTAAGAAGAAAACAAGGTAAGGGAAAATTGTTGGGGAACCAAAATGGTGGGGTGGTTTTTAGGGGAAGTAAAAATAAATTAGGCTTTATCAGAAATGATAACAGACGAGTCTAATTTGATTTTTTATCAAAATAGAAGGTATCATTTTTGTATCTAATGTCAAAATTTACGACATTTGTTTAAAATATTGACAATGCTTGGTGCAAATCTAAAATATTTAAGAGAAAGTAAACAACTCACTCAAGGAGAGTTAGCGAACCTCTTTGAGATAGGTCGCACAACTTATATCAATTATGAAAAAGAAAATTCTGACCCTTCTTCGTCACTCCTGCTAAAAATAGCGAACTACTATAATATTAATACTCATGATTTATTGGTTGAGGATTTAGGTGCACCACTTTTTTATCAAAAAACTGAGAATACGGATAGTATACTTGCTGAAAATATCCGAGTTCTACCTATAACTGTTAAGGATACCCAAAAGCAAAATATTGAATTTGTACCAGCAAAGGCAATTGCGGGATATGTGGTAGGAATGAAAGAGGAAAATTATATCTCCGAACTTCCTCGATTTCATCTTCCTAAGCTTCCTGAAGGTACCTATAGAGCATTTGAAATTGAAGGAGATTCGATGCCTCCAATCCAAGAAGGTTTTATTGTAATTGGAAGATTTGTTGAACATGCAAGAGCGTTAAAAAACGGAACTCGCTATGTTTTAGCAATTAGAAATGAGGGAGTAGTTTTTAAAAAAGTGATAAGTGAAATTACAGACAAGGAACAGTTGATTTTAGCTTCTGATAATGCAGAATACCAACCCTATACAGTTTCAATTAAAGAGGTCTTAGAAGCTTGGGAATTTGTAGCTTTTATAGGATTTCCAAATAAAGTTGATGTGAGTTATTTTATGTTAGACAAATTATCTAATATTGAGCAACAATTATCCTTGTTAACACCTACAAAATCGAAATAATACTATGAGAAACGATTTTGCCATCATTAATGAATTAGGATACACAAGCCATAATGGTCTTTGTATTAGTATTGATGATGCAAAAAATAATACTGAACGTCTCTATCTTGATGAAGCATTTAGATTAGGAGTGAATGCTGTTTTCTTTAGAAGATTTTACAAAGAAAAAGAAGATTCTGAATTTCCTTTTCATTCTGAACCTGCCGTTTGTATTTTTAATAAAACTGAATCTTTCTTTAATACTAAAGAGCATAAAGATTTACATGCTGCATTGTGGAGTGAAGGGAAAGTTGAAGTTTATATCATTCAAAGTGCTACACGGATAGATATAATCAATGCCAGAAAACCTGCTAAAAGGATTAATAATGAGAATTTAAAAATTGATGAAAACTTAGTATTAGCAAGTGAAGCCTTAAAAGATTTTAATGATTACCGCTTTGCTGCTCATTTATTTGGAACTGGTACTTTTTGGGAACAATCAGATTTTGTCGAGGAGATTGATAGTAATAGTAGTCCATATATATATTTATTAGATTACTTGATGCAGGTTAGAAAAATACTTTCTGAATCAAATGAGCTGAATCTAAAGGTATCTACTTTAGATAAACTATTAGTAATCTGTATTCTTGTTAAATTTTTGGAAGAAATTAAAGACGATAAGGGGAAACATACTCTACGGAAAATTTACAAGACATACAATGTTGTTGATTTTACTGAAGCTTTAGAACAAAAGTTGTGTGTAGAAATTCTTAACAGATTATCTACTGAATTCAATGGAAAAATATTTGATACATTTTCTGATGAAGAAAAAAATAAACTAAAGAGCGCTGATTTAACATTAATAAGCCAATTCCTTAAGGCTAATATTGATTTAAGTACTAAGCAATATTTTATTTGGGAACAGTTCAGTTTTAAACATCTTCCAGCAGAAGTTATAAGTGCTATTTACGAAAATTTTATTCAGGCAGAGGCATTACGAAAAAACGGTAAAACAGAGAAAGGAGTAGTTTATACACCTATACATTTAGTAAATCTTTTGGTTGATGAGGCCATGCCCTTGGAATCTTCAGAGTTGTTTAAAAATGATTCATATAAAATACTTGATCCTGCCTGTGGCTCAGGTGTATTTTTAGTAGCAGCTTATAAAAGATTATTACAATGGTGGACTATTAATAATAGTGAAAATGGATTGATAAAATATCCTAATAAAAAGATTGCTCAAAAAATATTAGAAGATAATATTTTTGGGGTGGACATTGCAGAAACTGCCACGTTAGTAAGTATTTTTGGTTTAACAACTGCGTTGTTAGATAAACTTACTCCAAAAGAGATATGGGATAATTTTAAGTTTAAAAACTTGAAGGCAAGAAATATTCAAGAAAGCAGTTTTTTTACTTGGGCAAATTCGAATAAAAACTATGAACAAAAATTTGATTTAGTAATTGGTAATCCACCTTTTAATCCTCCTTCGGGTATTAGTAAGAAAGATGTTGTTAACGATGAAAATTTAATGTTATTTGGAGTACAATCAAAGGATATTCCAAACAATAACCTTGCCCTTAAGTTCCTTGAAGGAGCTTTATACTTTGGAAAGAGGGCTTGTTTAATAATTCCTGCTAATGTAATTTTATATAATAAGGCTAAGTCAGCACAGAAATATAGAACTAGAATTTTTACTGACTTTACAGTTTCAAAAATATATGATTTTACCCATTTAAGACGTAGTCTTTTCCATAAAACTGCTGACACTCCTGTGGCAGCCTTTATCTTGAAAAACGAAGCTTCTAATCACAACTCAATTGAACATATAGTTGTAAAGCGAGAGCTTCTAAGTGAAAGAAAAATTCGTTTTGAAATAAACTACTATGACAGACATCAAGTATTATGGAATTGGGCTACAAGTACTGATAAGCAATTCATTTGGAAAACCAATTTACTTGGGGGTGGAAGACTATTTAATTTAATTTATAGATTAAGTTTACTAAATACATTTGAGGACTTTATTAAGTCAATGAAAATTAATAATCAAGAGTGGACATATAGTGTAGGATATAAACTGAAAGGTGGAAAACCAAAGGAGAATATTGAGTATATATTTAACAAGCCATGTGTAATAACACAAACCTTTGATGAAACAGAAGACTTCGAAACATTTATTGTAAAAGATAAAAATTTTGCAGAGCCAAGGGATTCAAAAATATACAAACCGCCTCATCTAATACTGAAGTCTAATATTGGAAAAGAAAACATTCCTATTCATTATTCAGAAAAATATTTATGTTTTAAAGATAAGCTTATAGGGTTACATGCCCCTGAAAATCAAAAAGAAATATTAAAAAAAATCTATGGAAGATTTAAAGATAAAGACTTTTCAAGTATTAGTAGACTTTGGATTTATTGTACTAGCGCAGAGTTATTAATTAATCTTGAAACCACCTGTAAAAAAGAAGATATTGACTCACTTCCTTTTTCTACTAAAGAAGAACAATTAACTTTCTCAGAATCTGAAAATATTTTAAAAAATGACATTCTTAATTATTATATACATCTTGGGAAGTCTATAAAGGAAAAAGGTGCTGGAAGTTTATTTCATAAATCAGTCATTGAGGACGAGCTTAAAGTATATGGGGAAATATTATGTACTTCGCTAAATAAAATTTATGCAAAAAATGGAAAATCATGGCAAACAGGCCAGGTACTTCAAACACCTACGTTTATTTGCTATCAAATTGGATTTGGAAATAATCAAGGACTCAAATATAGGTATTTACAAAATTCACAGAAAGATTACATTTCCTTATTAGAAAATACAAGTACTAATAGCGGAGCAATCCATAAAAAAATTATTCGCTATTATAATCATGAAAATGGTTATGACTGCCTTTATTTAATAAAACCCCAAACAAAACGATACTGGCTAAAGTCCATAGCTCTGCGAGATGCTGATGATACTTTTATGGATTTGAAAAAAGCAGGCTTTTAAATTTTTAACAATGGATGGTATCAATACATTTCGAGAACTTGAACCAAACTCTGTTGTTGAAGACTTAGTTGCTTTGATAGATAGTAAAATTGGTGATTTCACCTCTTCTGATTCTTTTACTAATATTCTAAAGAAGAAAAAGAATGAAAATCAACATAGCGAAGCCTTCTGTAACTTCATGAATCTTCAATCTAGACACCAAAATATTACTTTAATCTCTTTTAGTCGTGAGGTTCCACAAAAAGGAAGTAGAACTATAGATATAGGTGTTTATCTAGGTAGTATATTAATTTATACAATTGAAGCAAAATTACTACCAACTCCAAAAGGAAGCAAAAGTTCACCACGTAATGAACATGAATATGTCTATGGGAAAGGTGGAGGCATCCAACGATTTAAAAATAATCAACATGGAATTGATCATGACGAGAATTTATTAGTTGAGAATGGTTTGATTGCTTTTGTAAAAGAAAATAATTTTGATTTCTGGTTTAATAAAATAAATCAATGGATATTAGATGCTACTTGGGATGAAGATGAAAAGCTCGAAAAAATCTATTTTCACTCTACGGCCAAACTTCACTCCAAGCATATAAGAGAAGATAAATCATACGTTTCTTTACACCATTTTTGGGTTTATGTAACATCAAAGGAGTAGTTGATACTAAATAATGATTTTAATTTTTTGCATAGGTTGTCTGCATATACCGACGTTCTTGTACCACCTCTAGTCAACCATGATTTGCCGACCCTCTGGTATTCGCTTTATGCAACACCGTATTCATCGTTTGAATATCTACAAGCGAATCAATTAAACCATTAAACAACCAAACCATTCAACAAAGAAAAATAATTCACATCGATATGGACGCTTTTTACGCTTCCGTCGAGCAGCGGGATCATCCCGAATTGCGTGGCAAACCCGTCGCCGTGGGAGGGAGTCGCCAGCGTGGAGTCGTAGCTGCGGCCAGTTACGAAGCGCGTCGTTATGGCGTTCGTTCCGCTATGCCCAGTATCACCGCCCAGCGCCTCTGTCCCGATCTGGTATTTGTCAAGCCACGGTTTGAAAGTTACAAAGAAGTCAGCCTTCAGATTCGCGCCATTTTCGCTGAATACACCGATCTCATTGAACCCCTCTCACTCGATGAAGCCTATCTTGATGTTACGGAAAATAAAAAAAATATCACCTCGGCTACGGAAATTGCCGAAGCCATCCGCGCCAAAATTTTTACCCAAACCCAGCTCACCGCTTCCGCCGGCGTTTCCTTTAATAAATTTTTGGCAAAGATCGCTTCTGACATTAACAAACCAAATGGAATTAAAGTTATTCGTCCTGGCCAAGCACTTGCTTTTTTAGAAAAACTGCCCGTCGAAAAATTTCACGGCATCGGTAAAGTTACCGCTGCCCGGATGCACAAGATGGGTATCCGGAATGGAGCCGACCTGAAGCAATTTGATGAAATAGAGATGTTTAAAAGATTTGGAAAAGCGGGCCGTCACTATTACCGGATTGTCCGTGCCAAAGATCACCGGCCCGTCCAGCCCAACCGCCGCCGTAAATCCATCGGTGCCGAACGTACTTTTTCCGAAGATCAGACGGATCTCGATTCCATGTGGACCCGCCTCGAACCCATCGCCCTCAAAGTATTTGACTATATGGAAAAAAATGACAACTACGGTCGTACCGTCAATTTAAAAATGAAAACGCCCGACTTTCAGATTTTTACCCGCTCCAAAACCTACCAACGCGAAATTCGTACCCGCGATACCTTCCGCAGTATCGCGCTCGAATTACTCACCCAGTACTGGACCGAAGCCGGCGCCGTTCGTCTCCTCGGCATCTCCGTCTCCAATCTCACCCGTGAAACACCCGATGATAATATACAACTGGAATTTGATTTTCCGGTAAAGGAAGAGTAATTTTTATAAAAACCGAAAAATCCGCACATCAAAAAATCCACGCATCAAAAAATCTGCACATCAAAAAATCTGCACATCACAACAACCGCCGCTTCTGCTCCTTAAACTCCTCGTCCGTCAAAATCCCTTTTTCCCGCAGTTCCCCCAGCTTCTTGATCTGTTCGATTAGCCCGTCTAGTTCCAGACCTTCCGGCTGTTCGTCCAGCGCTTCCTCCACCTCCTCGTAATATTCCACCAGCTGATAATCATTGTTTACAAACTCCTGAAACTGCGGCTGCTGACGGATATAACTTAAAAAACTGTGGCGATGTATTTTATCAAATTTCTCGTACCCGTTTTCGATGGCCTTGTCCAGATGATACAGGGACATCATCGTTTCCTCCTCAATCGAATAACAACATGCCAGGTTAAAATGTAAATCCGGATCATCCGGTGCATCCTTCAGGGCCCGCAGAAAATCTTTAATGGCTCCTTCGTAATCGTGGCGGTTAAATTTGGCCACCCCGGTTCGCTTAAAAGGTTGTTCGTCCCACTGCCGTTCCTCGTACAAAGTCTGCTCGTAAGCAGTAGTGGACGGTTCTTCCCGCCGCGTGTGGTACGTTTCCGTCCGTCTTTCCGGAGCTACCCGGTTTGAATATTTCGCCTCCGGGCGACTGAAATTATAACGATTGTCAAACTCCTCCTGCGGCATGACCATAAATAAAATAGCATCCATCAGCCCGATAATCGCCGGCAACATAATCAACGGTGCTCCCTCCTCAAAAAATAAAAATCCCGAAAACATCGCCAGACTAAAATGAAGAATACCCTTCATTCTCTGCCCCAGATAAAAACGATGAATTCCATATATACCCAGAGCCAGTGCCAAAACCGTCGTTACATGCTTACGCTTCATGAAAAGAATTTTAAAATAAAGTCTGATTGATACCTATATATACAAAAAAATACACATCAAGGTTCGTTTGAATCAACAATATTATAACTCAGAAAAACTAATCTATAGTATCATTCATCGAATAAAGTCTATTTAACCCAATAATTCTATGAAAGAATAAAAACTGCTGCATTTTACAAAATACTACAATCGTTCTGCCCGCG
>CAKZUV010000280.1 GCA_937921555.1 uncultured Saprospiraceae bacterium | reverse complement strand
CAGAAAGGTTTTCGGGTTTAATTTCCTGAAATTATTTTTATCTTTGCTTTGCCTTTCAAACAAATATTTATTTTGAACTACTAATTTACTTTAAAACGATGTCTAATTCAATCAAACTATTTGCCCTATTATTATTTGTTTCCATCTCTTTCAGTCTTTCTGCCCAATCTCTGGCTTCTATCGAAAAGGTAGATATGGACTTTGTAACTCTGGATGAGTCAGAAAGTGACTGGTCTTTTTATTCTGATGATGAGAATAAGACCTACTTTATTGATTTTGAAAAACTGAGTTTTAATTTGAGTGAAATTGTGGTGAAAGATCAGAAAGGTAAAATAGTAGTACGGGAAGATGTATTGGATTTGCCGGTCAATACCATCTTTGAATTGGATTTTAGCACTTTTAACAGCGGCAGCTACATTATTGAATTACGTTCCTTCAAAGGGATGCTGAAGAAAGAAGTGTCGTTATAAGCGACCTTTTTTTACAAATAACCACTCTCCCAGTGGTTGTGCGAGTACGCCGCCAATAAATATCCAGTTACAAAACCAGTCCCACCAGACTTCTCCCGCCAGTCCCTGACCGGCGATCAGATTCATGATGCCTCCGCACAACATTACATATTGCCAGCGACGTAAATAATTGCTTACCCGGCGGGTTCCCTGATAAGTGGAAAGCATGCCCGCCCGCCAGAAAGGAACTACCAAAAAGACTTCTCCCAGCTTATGCAGCATGATCCAGTAACCATAAGGTTCCGAATAATCCATGGTAATTAAAATCCGAATAATCGAAAGTCCAAAAATAACTCCGGTAATCCAGGCGATTTTACGCCAGAAATAATACCGTTCCGGTTTATCCCACATATTGCGCGGTTCGTTCTTCTATTTTGTTTACTAATGCTGCAGTTGCTTCCCCTTCGTTCTTCCACCAGTCTGCGGACCAAACATACACATATTCCAGGCCATAAAAGGTTAATAATGACCGGTATTTTCGTTCCCAGTCGACGGCCATTGCGCCCCGGCGATCACCAATTCCATCCAGAATAACGGCGATCGGTGCGGCATTTTTATTTTTCGGCTTGATGAGTAAAGAAACATATAATTCGTTGACCCACGCGTGTTTGATCAATTGGTCAGGATCAATATGACCGGAAAGACTTTCTACCATTTCATCAATAAAATAATCGCATTGTGTATTGCGTCGATAATGTTTCTTGATAATGGTTTGATTCAATTCAAACTTACCGTAAGAAGCCACTTTATCAGAATGAATAAAGAAAATCTTCCGTCTGGTACGGGCCAGATAATTCTGGAAGGCAGAAGTATTGATTGCCGAAGATTCAGAATTTTGTATGTAGATCAGATAATCGGTTGCTCCGTCTCCCGGATTTTTGGAAGCATAGATTTTTATTCCATTCGGAAACAGCTTTTGCAACTGACCAGCCATCGGGGTGTGCCCGACCCGTTTGTGGTACAAGCGATAAAAAAGGAAATTGCGTAGTGCTTCCTCTTCCACCACAATCTGTAAAGTCGGATACTCATAATTATTGCTTTCCGGTTCTATTGTTTTTAGCATATTTTCCAGCACTTCCGCGTAGTGCGTTTTGGTACTTTGTTCCGAACGGTATGAGAGATCCAACGGGACATTCACAATCGCATTTTTCACTTTTGTTTTATTATAAAAATGTAAATCATTGACGGATTTAAATTTTTGATAATAAAGATCTGTGATGGTCGCCGGACCGGGACGGTGATGATACAATAAATCTATTTCCTGTGTATCCTGATCAATTAAATTATCGACCAACGTGTACTCAGACGTTTGAGAGCCACTGCGACTGCTCGTAAAGGCAACTATCCGTGGTGCCATTTTTAATAGCGGAAAATGACCACTAAAATTCAATTTGTTGGCTTCTAAGATTAGAATCGCATCAAACAAATTCTGATCCGGATCAATCCATTCCATGGCCAGTTCCGGAGTGGTCAGAAAGATTGAATGCTGCTCAATGACATCGCGTACCTGCGTGGTATTTTTTTGTGAAAACTGAACCGCCGAAAAATCCTGATTGGCATTGGTAAAGAGGTCGGGATTCAAGCGTGGTGATCTGGTTCGCTGTCCTTTTTTTCGGGCAATAATCTGTGCTGGAATTTGGGTCTGCAAATGGTCAAGTGCTCCCAGAAACCGCTGGTAATGCTGATCATCTTCGGGAACTCCCTCGTGGTGATACTGCGATAAAAACTGCTGCAAATACCAGCTCTGAAAAGCCGCTACCCAGTCGCCGGGCTTTACCCTTGTCAGGGCCAGGACCACTTTTTGCTCGGGTAGAGAGAGTTGCAACCAGTACTTTTGCCAGGCATGAAAATCGTCAAGGTCGCGGAGGTTAAAACGAACGCCATCCAGTTGATTTACAATCTGTTCAAGTTGGTTTTGCTGGTCCCGGGTAGCGTGGGCCGTCGACTTAATCTCTTCTTCAAACAAGCGGGTTTGATTGACGGATTTGAGAAATGCTCTCAATTCATTTTCCAGCGTTCTGACCGTTGATTCGTAGCCCATTTCCTGAACCTGCCGGGTACCGCTGAGGTTATCCAGATTATTTTGAATCAGCTGAGGGACCGTCTGTTGAAAATCCTGCAAAGCGGCTCTGAATGATTGTACCAAGGCCTGAATTTCCGGTATCTTTTCATTGCCGGAATAAGCGGGGAAGGAGTAATCGAAAAAATTATTTTCGGCAAATTTATGCAGCATAAATTTATAATCTGCTTTTACTTTTTTCTGTCGTTCGAGAATACTTTTTGCGCTACTGGAAAAAATCCCTGACAGTTTGAGTTTTCCGGTAGAAACCAGTCCGGTTTTAATTCCCTTCGTGCCGTGCTCACTTCCCAAATCACCAATTAACTCCAGCAGGTTATCACTTTTTTTCTGAAATTCTTTCAGACCATCATTATAAAAATGGGTTAATTTAACGGTATAAGTATGAAGCTTGTTGATATATTTTTGTTGCAGACGATGTGCCTCTTCGTTCAGCTGGCGGAGAGATTGTTCAATTCGGTGAAGACTCTGTTCGGGATTATATTCTAAAAATAAAATACTATTCAATTTGCTGAGCGGATGATCGGTGGTCCCGATATTCTGGAACAGATGAACCCCTTGCGCTACCTTTTCCGAGAAGGTATTAAAAACTTTATAAGACCATTTATAATCATTAAAATTCAAATGGCTATTAAGCAGTGCACTGGGTTCTTTGCCATTGGCTGCCAGAAATAAACCCACTACATTGGTCCACGTATGCGTTCCAAAAATAGGCTGGGTAAGTGTATCATATTGATTCATCAGCACCGCCTGATTGCGCAGCGCCTTTTGCATATTCAGATTATACTGTTCCTGGTCATGTTCGGGCATTTTTTCGGGAGCGGTTGCCTTTTGGGCGAATTGGTCCGGAAATAAATGGAGGCAATACGAATCCAGGGAATGTGAGGCTAAATGGTTGCGCAGCACACCGAGTGTTTCCGGATTCTGACCGACGATCAACAAATTTTTTTCATTAGAGAGACAATTGATGGCAATGTTGGCCGCAGTCCTCAGAACGCCCGTACCGGATTCTCCGTCAACGATCAGATTGTGAGTCTGAAAATATTGCATGACCAGTTCCTGCATGGGGTCGGTAGGGAAGGCACCGTAGGTATGTGACCAGGCGGGGGTATCAACGGGTTGCCAGTTGGTATTTTGCAGATTTTTGGCGTGTTCGAGTAATTGTGTCTGCTGTACGCCAAAAAGGTTCAGAACGCCCGACCAGTGAATGCTGCCTTTGGTATTTTTTATTTCATTGGGAACGGGCAACACGGTGGAGGTGGAGCGCTCATCTTTCAGATCCATCTGGATTACTAATTCGTAACAAAGATGATAAACCGCTTCTCCCAGATTTCCTTTAGTGGCCAGACAGGCATTAAATTTTTCGGTGAGATCAACCTTATATTTATCTTTGAAAAAGGCTAGTAACAGATGATTGGGCAGTACATCCGTTCTTTTGATTTTCAGATGCCACTTATCCGCGTAGTCGGGCCGGTAATCTGCCCGCCAGATAAAAAGTGGTGCAGCGAGGTGCGTGCGGGGATCATCGTCTTCCGTTTTTATGTAAAACATAGGAAAACCAATGCCTGCTTCCTGATATTCCACCTGCCCTGATTGCCGGTAAGCCTGGTAGAACAGACTGTTCAGAGAATCGATGGATTCATTTTTTGCAATAAAAGAAAGTTCAGCAGATTCGTCTTCCCAGATACGGGAAATCAGAGCAGTGGCAAATTTATTCTCCTGACGGGAAATTTCACAAAGGTCCATTCCTGGTTTGGAAAGTCCGTTATAGTAAGCAGTTTTTTGCAGTTGCAAATATACCGCAGTGGATATTTGCTCAGTGGATGGTCGTTCTTTCATAGTAGTTATTTGCATTTAGCATTGGTAATGGTAAAACCACAAATTCCCTCACCAAAATTCAGGATTTGCGATCCGATCATTACGTATGCTTACCAAAATTACAAATTAACCGGTAGAAGTTTGTATTTTCAACCAAAAAATAAGAAGTTAACCTCAAATAAGTATTCATTTATTTTATTTAAATCCAGGTTTTCAGAGATACCTGTAAATCAATTTAATATGACAGTTTTATTTAAGTTATTATTTAACCCTGTAGTCTTTTTCTGCTTACTAACCGGCGTAGCCTGTAATTCAAAAACGACCAAAATGCTACCTTACCAGTCGCAGCTGAATCAAACTTTTGATTTACGATATGGTACGACGATGGCGTTGCCGGATGAAAGAATGGAGATTGCTTTTGAAAAATTGACGGAAAGCCGCTGTCCGGAAGGGGTTAATTGTATTCAGGCCGGAGAAGGGATTGTTTCTCTGGTCGTAAAAGTGGGCAATCAAAGCGAAAATCTGGTACTGAAGGCAAAAGGTATGTGCAATGATAAGCCCGAATGCGGTGAAGCTAAAAGTGTTTTGAATTATACCCTAACGCTGATGAGTCTTACGCCTTATCCGACCCAGGTGCTGGAGGATAAGCAGAATTATACGGCTAAAATGATTGTTACTAAAAAGCCTCCGATGGGCGAAACCCGATAAAACAACATGAATAAAATACAACTGGCCCAGCATGGTCCCGAATTTTCCCGGATTATTGCGGGCGTTATGACCTGGGGCGTCTGGGGCAAAAAACTAACGGCTAAAAAAGCCGCCAGCTATATCGACGAATGCCTGGACCTGGGTGTTTCTACCTTTGATCACGCTGATATTTACGGTCACTATACCACAGAAGCGCTCTTTGGCCGCGCTATCAAAGGTAAGTCTTCCCTGCGTCAGGAAATGGAACTTATCTCCAAATGTGGTATCAAACTCGTCACCCCCAACCGACCCAATTATAAGGTTCACGGCTACGACACCAGCAAAGCGCATATTCTTTTTTCTGCGGAAAATTCGCTGAAAAACCTTAAAACGGATTATCTGGATTTGCTTTTGATTCACCGGCCCAGTCCGCTGATGCATCCTTACGAAATTGCCGAAGCCTTTAATCAACTGAAACAATCCGGAAAGGTTCGGAATTTTGGTGTTTCAAACTTTACTCCTGCTCAGTTTAGCCTGTTGAATCAGTATATTCCATTGATAACCAATCAAATAGAAGTTTCCTTGCTGCATGACACGCCCATGGTGGATGGAACGCTGGACCAATGCATACAGCACGAAATTGCCCCTATGGCTTATAGTACGATGGCAAAAGGTGTTTTCTTTTCAGAAGATCCTTCCGAACCTGTTCAAAGAATAAAAAAGATTTGTGCGAAGCTTCAGAAGAAATACCGGGCTACCTACGAAGAACTGCTGACGGCCTGGCTGCTGATTCACCCGGCCAGAATTCTGCCGGTTATTGGAACGACCCGGATTGATCGAATGGCCGCTGCTGTCCGTGCTACCGAAATTTCGCTGGAGCGGGACGACTGGTTTGCGCTTTGGGAGGCTGCCAGGGGGCATGAGGTGGCGTGATGTTTTTGTAGGGTTTAGGTAGAATTTTTGATTTTTTTGTTTTTTCAGTGATGAAAACAAGGTGAAAAATCATAAAATCTCTCCTCGGGGCCGGGGTAAAATTTTTGATTTTTTGCCGTTTTTAGTTTTGGTGTGGAAGTATGGTTTTTCGTCTGTTTTTGAGAGAGGATTTCTGTTTTAGAGTTATGGCCTCCCGTCCGCTTACGCGGTTCACTCTCTCGTCGCGCTGCCGCACGCCGCCCTCCTTCCAGTCGGGATCATTCGTTCATATTAGAAATTTCTTATCATCGTTAACAAGTCGTTAACAATTGTTCGGTGCCCATTAACAACAGAAAGGAAAAACAACTGTTACCTTTGCCGCTGTAATACATGATTGCCGCTTGGCATTATGACATTTTAACCATTAAAAATTTAAAAAATGAACATTTCAAAGATTCGTTTTAGCTTTTCTGCGTTATTCGCCTGTTTGGTATCTATCGCTTTATTTACTGCTTGTGCCAGCGATGGTACTTCTGCTCAGGACGCTGCCAGCGCTAAAGTTGGTGCGGCTACTCAGGCTGTAAATAACACTGTTTCCAGTGCTGCTGACGCGGCGGCTGCGGCTGTGACACCTGCTGTTCCTGCTGGACCTACGACCTCACTTAAGTTTGAAGAGACTGAATTTGATTTCGGTACCGTAGATCAGGGAGAGAAGGTAACACACGTTTATAAGTTTGCCAACACTGGTAACGAGCCACTGATCATCAGTAACGCAAAAGGTAGCTGTGGATGTACGGTTCCTAGCTGGCCAAAAGAGCCAATTCCAGTAGGTGGAAGCGGTGAAATCCAGGTACAGTTTGATTCTAAAGGTAAGAAGAACAAGCAGAGCAAGAAAGTTACCATTACGGCTAACACTGAACCTGCTCAGACTTTCCTGACGATCAAAGGAGAAGTAAACGCACCTGAAACGGAAGCTGCTTCTATGAACAAGTAAGCAATCCTGTTTTAAGTAGAAATTTTTAATTTAAAATTTCGAAAAAAGACCACCAGATTTTAAACTTAATCTGGTGGTTTTTTTTATATATGCAGGCATCCGTTGTATGATGCTGATTAAGTACCGAATATGAAACAATATCTGTCGCTGGTTAAGTTCAGTCATACCATTTTTGCGTTGCCTTTTGCCCTTTTAGGTTTCTTTCTGGCCATTTATCGGCTGGATGTGCAGATACCGTGGATTACTTTTCTGTACGTTCTGTTGTGTATGGTCTTTGCGCGCAACGCAGCAATGGCTTTCAACCGGTATCTGGACCGGGATATTGATGGTAAAAATCCACGGACGGTTGTCCGCGAAATTCCGGCGGGGGTTATATCTCCTGGTGCGGCGCTTTCCTTTGTTTTGTTAAATGCAGTGTTGTTTGTAGCTACGACCTGGCTGATCAATCCGCTTTGCTTTTATTTATCTCCGGTAGCACTTCTGGTCATTCTGGGGTATAGCTACACTAAGCGATTTACTTTTCTTTGTCATTTTGTATTGGGACTCGGATTGGCGCTGGCACCCGTTGGTGCGTATCTGGCGGCGGGTGGAAATTTTGATTTGCTGCCGTTGTTATATGGACTTTCTGTTCTTTTCTGGGTTTCTGGTTTTGACATTATCTACGCATTACAGGATGAAGATTTTGACCGGGAAAACGAATTGTCTTCCGTTCCAGTGGTTTTGGGTGGACGAAATGCATTGCGATTATCTACGGCCCTGCACGTAGGATGTGCTATTGCGATGGCCAGCGCCGGCTACGTATTACTTACCAATTATCCGACGGCAGGATGGTTATCAGGTATTGCTACGCTCATCTTTTTAGGACTTCTCGGCTATCAGCATACTCTGGTAAAGCCACACGATTTAAGTAAAATAAACCTTGCCTTTTTTACAACCAATGGCGTGGCCAGCGTCATATTAGGAAGTATGATTATATTTGATTTATTATTTTAAGTGTTTTTGAAATTGTCAGATCAATCTATACTGGCTTTTTTCCGGTTTTTATAATTCACATTATAAATTTTAATGCTTTATTAAGAAAAAAATGTATTTAAAATTCGGATTTTTGCTTTGTCAGCAAATTTAAAATATATTTGAATAATTTAAAATGTAAAGCGTGATCAATTTGATAATTGTATTCGTAATTAATTCATATAATTATAAGTTTTAATTATAACTATTGAAACACGCCGAATTTGAGTCATTTTCCAAATACATATACTAAAAATTTAAAGTATTTGGCACGATTTTAGAACTTTCCCTGACTAGTTTATATTTCCTGAAAACGAACATATTATTTGAGAATTCAACTTCATTTTGAAGTCTTCTCACGTACACATTATTTCCGCACCTATTTACCTTATTCACAGTATATAATTCGCCTGTAAGGAAGAAACCTTATAGGCTTAAAAAATATTGACACCATGAAAAAAGAATTACTTCTTTTTTTGCTGTTACTGATTGTTACCTCTCTGAATGTTACTTCCGTTTATGGAAAAGCACCGCACGAGTCGATGACCCCCGTTCCAGCTGATTTAATGTTTAACGACACCATCGTAGATTTGCCGGATACGGTTTATTTACAAACTTCCGACTGTAATGCGCCAGCTGCGCTTTGTCTGGATATTCCAATCAATGATATTTTCAATTTTCAGATTATTATCAACGATACCAGCTTTTATCAGAATGGTATCAATGCTTGTAATCTTGATACTATTTTATCCTATAATTACCGTCAATTGGTAGAAGCCGATGACGGTACACCTATTTCAGGCCCTTATCGAGTGGAAAACTGGGAAGTGAATGGAGTGACTTTTACCGGAGACTTTCTGACCATTCCGGATTTGGTAGATTCTCTGAATACCTGGGATCCAACCGGAATCTGGACGGATGATCCGGTGACAAAAAGGATAAGAGGTGGAAACAATGATAATACTTATTCTGATCTCGCAGTTTTTGTAGCTCAGATTGGTGTAACTCCGACGTTGACCAGAAACGAGCAACTAAGTATTAACGGTAGCCAGTTGTTTTTTGAAAATGGTATTACCAAGGTAACTTTAAGCACGACCGGACCCGCGCCTGTTTGCGTAGATTCTTTCCGGGTAGCCGTGGCCTGTATTCAACCGGAAACGATCCGGATTGATACTTTGTTCCCCGGTGTGACTGATACCATCTGCCTTAATTTTGCCGAACTATTATTGCCTTTTACATCCATCACCAACGAATGTCCGGATGCCAGTGACGGTAACGTACAGTTCAACCTGGTGAATGGTAATTCCTGCGTGGAATTTACCACGTTGACACCCGGAATTGATTCGGCCTGTATTGTGGTCTGCGACGGACGTGGATTATGTGATACAACTACCTTTATCATTGATGTACAGGATCCTGATCCCAGCCGGATTTTTGAAACAAATCTCACCATCGTAGAAGGTATGAGTGATGTATTTTGTCTGGATACGACCCGGTTAATGGGCGTAGATACTTTCTTTAATATCTGTGATTCGGACGAAGACTTTGTGGATTTTACGCTGGATAGTGCCAGTCTTTGTTTAAATTATACTGGATTAGTAGCAGGAGGCGTAGATACGTTCTGTGTGGTTCTCTGCGATGAGATGTTGTTGTGTGATACCAACTTCGTATACGTACGAACGCTGAGAGACGGACCGGGACTGGTGAATGATACGATTTTTATCAATCAGGAAAATACAATTTGTGCCTTTTCGCTGGATAATCTGAGCGGACCGGTGGTCGATATCCAGAATTTCTGTGCGGATGTTCCTGAAGCAGTTGAGTTTACCTTGGATACTATTAATAATTGTCTCAATATCGGTGGACTTGTGCCGGGTCAGGATACGGCTTGTCTGCAATTTACGGATAACCTTGGTAATGTAGATACGATCTTCTACGTGGTGGACGTTCTAAATCCGATTTCAGAAATCATTGAAGACGATATCCGACTTGGAAATACGGTAACTTACTGTCTGGATACCACCCAATTAGGAGGAATGTTACTGGATAGTATTTTTCTTTGCAATAATTTTGGGGGGCAAGCTGTTGATTATGTGGCAAATCCCTTATCTTTGTGTATAGACGTTACAGCTACCAATGCCAATCAAAGCGACACACTATGTTTAGCAGTTTGTGATGAATTCATGACCTGTGACACCACCACCTTTATATTTAACGTCACCAATTTACCGATTGACTCACCTCCGATTTTGAACCCCGATTCAGACACTACGCTGGTAAACAGCCCCATAAGTATTAATGTCTGCAATAATGATACAATCCCTGGAACCATAGATAATTTCTTTGTACTTCCAGTAGCAAGCGGTGGTGCAGGCCCGAACAAGGGTATTGCCTTTAAAGAAGAAGACTGTATTGTCAATTATATACCGGCAACGGATAGTTGTGGATTTGATCAGTTTACCTATGTAGCTGCCAATGAATTTGGTTCTGACACTACGACGGTAACTATTTTTATTGAATGTGATCAGGGAGAACCTGGAGAACTGTTTGTTTTCAACGGATTTTCACCCAATAATGATGGCATTAATGATTTCTTCCGGATCAGAGGTCTGGAAGATTTCCCGGACCACATACTGTACGTTTACAATCGCTGGGGAAACCTGGTATTGCAGACGACGGACTATCAGAACGACTGGGCCGGAACCTGGGAGGGACTGACCTTGCCGGATGGAACTTATTTCTATCTGCTGGAAAGAGGAGATGGAGAACGGATTTCCGGATATGTACAGTTACATCGCTAATTGCGGGATGCCAAATGCCACACATAATGGTACAGTCCCCATTAAGAAGAAAAAAAAGCTAGCATCATTTTTGATTTTAGCACCTTATAAACATTATTTACTAATTGAGAAAACACCAGAATCTTACACAAACTGAACTTCTAAAATCTACCATGGATTATGAGAAAAATCTACTTATTTATCGTGCTATTATTCGTCGGAGGGACTAACCTGTTTGCACAGCAGGATGCCATGTTCACTAAATACATGTTCAACAGTCTGACTTTTAATCCCGCTTACGCCGGGTCAAAAGATCACCTCGCGATGAATCTGATTCACCGAACACAATGGTGGGGAATTGAGGGCGCGCCACAAACGCAGTCGCTCATTATCCATACACCCATGCCCAACGAACGGGTTGGCGTAGGTTTGAGTTTGGTAAATGACGAGATCGGTCCGACTAATTCTATTCGCGCCAATCTCAGTTACGCGTACCGGATTCCAATGGGAAAGGGAAAACTTTCAATTGGTTTGCAAGGTGGAGTAATGCACTGGCGTGCTGACTTCAATAAGCTAAGCCTGGAGCAAGGTGCCGGCGACGAAGCATTTGAAGAAATGACACCTTCCAGATTGCTACCTAATTTTGGAGCGGGTATTTATTACTACACACCTAAATTCTACGTAGGATTTGCGAGTCCTCAATTGATCGAATACGATCTGCGGGATAATGACATCAACACCAATATCTGGGCAAGACAACAACGGCACTACTATTTTTCTGCCGGAGCTGCTTTCCCGCTGAAAGGAGATGCGTTGATTTTCAAGCCATCTATTCTGGTAAAAAATGTAGGCCTGCTGAGCAGTTTCAGCAAAGACGAAGCATTCCAGAATTTTGGAGCTCCTACAGAGTTTGATATTGACTTGTCGCTGATGTTCCAGCAGGCATTGTGGGTCGGTGTTTCTTTCCGATCTGCGATCGAAGGAATTGTCGGAGACCAGAGTTCATTTGACTCTGCGGATGTCTGGGCAGCCTACTATCTGGCGAACGGACTGCGAATTGGTGTGGCGTACGATTACACGCTGACCAAATTGCAAAGTGTTGCCGGTGGTTCTTTTGAAGTAATGCTCGGCTACGAATTTGATTATAAGACAAAGCAGGTGGTGACACCTCGATACTTCTAGACAGCAGTAGATTTTATGTTGTGATAAGATTATTTTTAACATAGAATTCCATAAAAACACAATCCCTTAATTTTAAAGTAAGAAAAATGAAGTTTAAGAAGCTAATTTTAATCATGCTGGTGATGTCCTTTGGTGCTTCCGGTTTGTTCGCTCAGAAAATGAAGCGGGCAGTCAAAGCCATGGAAGGTCTGGATTATCAACAAGCAATCACCTTGTTTAATCAAGTACTGGAAAAAGACGATAATAGCGAAGCAAAACTTTTACTGGCAGAATGTTACCGTAAGGTAAGTAATTCTGAAGACGGTGAATACTGGTACGGACAGGTAGTCCGGTTGCCGGAATCAGAGTCCATTCACAAACTGTACTACGGGCAGATGCTGCAACGTAACGGTAAATGTGACCTGGCCAAAGAATGGTACGAAAAGTACGTCGAAGAAGTACCCGATGATTTGCGGGGACAGTATCTCGTCAAGGCGTGTGATTACGAAGATGAGTTAATGACCAAAAATGCGGGCATTTACGAAATCGTACATTTACCTTTCAATTCTAACGTGGATGATTTTAGCCCTGTTCTTTACGGAGATGAAATTATTTTCGCTTCCGAAAGAGATATGGGCGGGGCCATCAAGCGTACCCATACCTGGACGGGAAATCCATTTTTGGAATTATATAAAATCAAAGCAGAACCCGTTGATAAGGAAGAATGTGGAGAATATACTTTTGGTAATCCGAAGAAATTCTCCGGTGACCTGAACGGAAAATTCCACGATGCTGCCGTATCATTCAATCAGGATCAATCCGAAATTTTCTATACCCGTAATAATCAGGTAAAAGGAAAACCCGGAAAATCGGATGATGGTATCGTTAAATTAAAAATTTACCATGCACCTAAAAAAGGAGACAACGACTGGGGTGACCTGGAAGGACTGCCTTTTAACAGTGACGAATATTCCGTGGCGCATCCTACGTTGACGCCGGACAATAATACCTTGTATTTTTCTTCGGATATGCCCGGTGGATTTGGTGGCATGGACCTTTACAAATCTGAAAAAGAAAGCGGCAGCTGGGGACCACCATTGAATCTCGGACCTGGAATTAATACCGAAGGAAATGAAGTTTTTCCTAACTATGATGCTTCGGGTAAACTGTACTTTTCTTCCGATGGACAAATCGGACTCGGTGGATTAGACATTTACTACATGGAAGATAAAGGAGAAGGTGAATGGGGAATGATCGAAAATGTGGGGTATCCGATTAATACGATCTCTGACGACTTTGGTGTTGTTTTCAACGAAGAAGGAACCTGTGGATTTTTGTCTTCTGACCGGGAAGGCGGATCAGGAATGGATGATATTTATAGTTTTAAAAAGATCGCTTCTCCGGTGGAAATTCTGGTGTACGATCGTGAAACAAGAGAACCTATCGAAGGTGCAAACGTTGTTAATGATTGTACCGGATTGACGATGACCACAGACGCAGAAGGTAAAATTACTATCGACCAGAAAATGGGAGAGTGTTGTACTTTTACAGCCAGTGCAGAAAATTACCTGGATAACGACGAAAAAGGTTGTACGACGGATATTCCACGGGGAGAAAAAGTCTTCGTAGAAATTCCACTCGATCCGGCGTTGGCGTTTGAAATTGAAGGAGTTGTTTTTGATGATAATACGGGACTGCCGCTGGAAGGGGCTACCGTAACATTGATGAACGATTGCGATAAAGACGAACAAACTTATACGACCGATGTACTCGGTACTTATAATTTTAAATTAGATAAAGATTGTTGTTATACTGTAAAGGGAAGCAAAACTGGTTATATCGCTGCTACGGTGGCCGATCAGTGTACGCGGGGAGAAGAGAAATCTCTGACTTTGCAAGCCAATCTTAATCTGCAGCCTACTTCGGCTACCGAAGATTACGTAGACAATCCATCCGTGGTGGGTTCTCCGTACAAAGACAGTTCTTCCGACTTATGGATTGATCCTAATACCAATCTTCCGGCGGACGGCGTGATCAACGGCCGTACTTTTAAGAATGGTATTGAAGTCAATGAAACACCCGGAAACCGACCATTTGAGGTAAGTCCGGTTTCTCCGGAAGTTGGAACATCCGTGGCATACCTGTTACATATTTACTATGATTTTGATCAGTCTTATCTAAGAGACGAAGCAGAACCACAGTTACAGGCTTTGCAGGCGATGCTGGAAAACAATCCGGAATTTGTGGTAGAGATTGGATCGCACACGGATTCGCGTGGTTCTAATTATTATAACCGGGCACTTTCCCAAAGACGGGCAGACTCTGTTGTACGTTGGTTGATTGCCAATGGAATTGACCGCGAGCGATTGGTAGCCGTTGGATACGGTGAAAGCCAGAACGTCAATGATTGTAAGAATCAGATTCCTTGTTCTGAAAGAGAGCATCAGCTGAACCGAAGAACGGAATTTAGAATTTTAGGAAATATTGGTGACGTGGATGCGCGGGAAATTTCTCAACCAAAAGCAGATCCAAGAGTAGATGAATGTATCGGTTGTCCTTTCTAGGAAACTGTCATTATCTGATATTTAAGAAACTTCATTCTTAATATAATAAACCCCGGAGGAATCAGTTGATCTGAATACCTTCGGGGTTTTTTAAATGCTTCTCTTTAGTGCTTAATTTTATACAAAGAAAGGATCCTGTTTTTTGACTGAAAACTAGATGAAGTTTCCTTCAGGAGCTTGTATGTTTTTGGTATTTTGTTTTGCCACAAAGCCACTAAGAACACGAAGAAAAAACTTTGTGTTCCTGGTGCCTTTGTGGCAATTATATTACGTTTACTACCGGTCTCCCTGGTGTGTTTCTTCGTACATTTTTAACAATCCTTCTACTTCGTGTGGTTCTACGACTTGTAAAGGAATATTGATGTTTAATTCAATATCCTGATGATTGGCCACCGGATAACTAACGTAACGGGGGAGTGGTGCCAGTGCCGAAGCAGACATAAAATCGGACGAAAGTTTTTCGATCGGTTGCAGCATTTTCTTCATTTTTTCATGATCGATAAATTCGTCGAAGTCGTCTTCTTCCTCCAGAATCAAAGCGAGATAATCAGAGATACCCTGCTTTTTGGCATTTTTCTTTTTACGTAATTTTTTCTTGGTTTTATTTTTGGCGACCTCTTCCGCGGGAACGGATTCGGGTACTTCAAAAACAAAATCTGTTTTAGCCACATCCGGAACGATCACTTCCGCCGGGGGAATCACCGGATCGTTGCCGGCAATATCTACCTGATTTTGCTGAACCTGGAAAAGATAAAATCCGGTCATTACGAAAAGTACAACGGCGGCTACGCGGCTGAGTCGTTGTAATTGAATACGGATTCCGAGGTGTAATGGAATATTTGGTCTGACGGATTCCCAGACTTTTTCGGAAGGTTCCACGCTAAAGGTTTCGAAACGGGATTTCACTTCCTGATCAAATGCTTCACTTTCCATTTTTGTTTGTATCCGGTCAAAGAAGGCATCATCCGGATTGAACTGAAAGTTAGAAAAACGTTCATTGAACGCTTCGTCAAATTCGTGGTTATGTTTGTCGTTGCTGTTGTTGTTATTTTTCATGAGGTTATTTATATACTTTCAAGGTTATTTTCTCTAAAACTGATGATTCGCTGCAAAGCAGTTCTGGCGCGTGATAGCTGAGATTTTGAAGTTCCTTCTGAAATTTCGAGCATCTCGCTGATTTCCCGGTGGGAGAATCCTTCGATCACGTACAGATTAAAGATGGTCCGGTAACCATCGGGCAGTTGCTGAATACACTGGAGTAATTCCTGGGTCGCCAGCTGGTCCAGCACATTGGTTGGACTCACGAGCTGTGGTGACTGATCATTCGGGAAAAGCTCGTACCATTTTTTATTTTTTCTCAATGCCTCAATCGAATAATTTACAAAGATGGTGCGTAGCCATCCTTCGAAAGATCCTTTGTTGGCATACTGGTGTATTTTGTTAAACACCTTAATAAAGCCTTCCTGTAGAAAATCTTCCGCCTGATGATAATCCGTTGCGTACCGCAAACAGACCGCGAACATCGTTGAAGCATACTTATGAAAAAGTATTTTCTGATAATCCGCTCTGCCCGAAATACACCCACTGATGAGGGCTTCCTGTGTGATGAGTGGTAAAGAATAAGTTGAAGTGATCATAAACAAGTATTTCTGATACTAATAGCTTATCAATATTTTCTCAATTTTTTATAATTCTGAAAATAAAAATAAACGTTGAAGAGGTCGTTTAAAACTTCCGTAAATGGTCTCTCAGTTGGTTTTTACACGTAATAACTATTCTTTGGGGTTATATTATTATAAACAACAAAAAAAGGCGTTGTTTTAAAATGCTTTATTTTTCTTTTAAAAAGGTGATCAGTTTTTTAATCGCGCGTCCACGGTGGCTGATTTTATTTTTTTCCGCCGCCTCCATTTCCGCGAAACTGATGGAATAGCCATCCGGTACAAAAATGGGATCATAGCCAAAACCTTTTTCACCCGTTCTTTCCTTTGCTATTTTTCCGGTTACTACACCGTCGAAAGTATGTAGCTTACCGTCCAGTATCAACGCAACAACCGTTCGGAATTGTGCGCTACGGTCCTCCTTTTTCGCTAAATTTTTCAACACCAGATCCATATTGTCCTGATCGCTGCGTTGTGGTCCTGCGTACCGGGCCGAATAAACGCCCGGTGCTCCATTGAGTGCCGTGACTTCCATGCCCGTATCCTCGGCAAAACAATCTTCGCCGTAGCGATCATAAATATGACGGGCCTTTTGAATGGCGTTGGCCTCTAAAGTGGGATGATCTTCCGGAATATCTTCCGTAAAACCAATATCTTTTAAGCTTTTGACCTTCATCAGTCCTGCGAGTAATTCGCCGACTTCTTTGGCTTTTCCGGCATTTCCCGTTGCAAATATCAGGGTGGGTAGCAATAAGTTATCCTTATTCATCGGTTTTCTCTTTTTGGTGGATAAACATAGATTGCAGACACGCCCACAACGCGGCTTTTTTATTCGTATTTTTTGATATTTCGGTCAGATTATTCGCAAATAAAAAAGAACAATTTCCAATGTTTATTGGTTGGTATAGTTGATCGGTCAGGTTTAGACCCAATTCGTTTGGTGTTAATCCAAAACTGATCAAATGACGGGGCGTTAGTTTTTTGGCAATATTCTGAAAATTAAAATGCTGGTCTTCCCTTAATTCAATTAATGTTGTATCTTGCTGTAAATCATATTTAACAGCTCCCAGAATTTTAGTCAGAAATGTATCATCCTCCGGAGCACTATCTATCCGATAGACGATAACTAGCTGCTTTTGGTTGCTTCCCCTTAGATTTAATTCCGAATTTTTTTCGTCAGAAACAATATATAAATTTGTCTTTAAAAAAACCGGATTTAGTATAAAGTTTGATTTCATGAATTATTGAAGAATATAATTTTGTTTTTGTTAATTTTAGATACTCAAACAGAATTTAAATTTGATACCTATGTTAAATATACATAAATTTGTACAGATTCCAAACCTAAAATTAAAACCACTATGACAAAAATATCCATCCAGCCGGTAGCTTCTTCCCGAATTGCGAGTGTTGATTTTGACAATATTCCTTTCGGTCGTACTTTTTCAGATCACATGTTTACCGCCGATTACAAGGACGGGGAATGGGGCAATTACCAGATTGTTCCTTTTGGTCCTTTTGAGGTGCATCCAGCTTGTATGGCCTTGCATTATGGTCAGGCGATCTTTGAAGGAATGAAAGCCTCAAAAAGTAAGGATGGTCAGCCGATGTTATTCCGTCCTGAGTTACACGCACAGCGGCTCAACGCTTCGGCGCGACGTTTGTCCATGCCGGAATTTCCGGAAGCTGCGTTTGTTGATGCGGTAGAAAAACTGGTTGGACTGGAACACGAATGGATTCCACCCGCCGAAGGAAGTGCGCTGTATCTGAGACCTTTTATGTTTGGCAACGGCGAGTTTATCGGCGTATCACCTTCTGATACTTATAAGTTTATAATTTTTACCGGACCCGTTGGTCCTTACTATTCCAAGCCCGTCCGGTTGATTGCCGAGGATCAATACGTCAGAGCTGCCATCGGTGGAGTAGGAGAGGCTAAAGCCGCCGGAAACTACGCTGCGTCGTTGTTGCCCGCCGCTAAAGCCAAAGCTGCCGGCTACGATCAGGTGATGTGGATGGATGCGAAAGAGTTTAAATATATTCAGGAAGCCGGTACCATGAATTTGTTTTTTGTTATAGATGGCAAATTAATTACTCCCGAAACGGATGGTGCTATTCTACGGGGAATTACCCGTCGTACGCTTATTCAGATCGCTCAGGATAATGGGATCGAGGTGATTGAAAAGCGACTCCCCATTGACGAGGTGGTGGAAGCTTACCGGAATGGAAAACTGGAAGAGTGCTTCGGTTCCGGAACGGCTGCGGTGGTTTCTCACGTTTCCGAAATTACGTACAAAGATATGACGATGGAACTACCTTCCATGGAGGATCGTAAAATAGGAAAAATGCTGAAAGCGACCATCGACGGGTTACGCGCCGGAACGGTCGAAGATACCAACGGCTGGGTTCGCCCGATTGATAAACTGGAACGGGTGGCGGTCTGAAAAGCGATCACCAAGTCATAAAAAAACGGACCTTGTTCAATCAGAATAGGGTCCGTTTTTTATTGGATAAATTTGTTGAGTTGTTGAATCGTTGAATTGTTGAGCCCACTCTAAAAAGTGATTTTCGCGCAGAGGAGCAGAGAACGCAGAGATTCTTTAACGTGTAAATCTTTTATCGTAAATCAAATATGAATATTATTTTTATTAAATGTGTCTCAATTTTTCTGTTTTCCTA
>CAKZUV010000279.1 GCA_937921555.1 uncultured Saprospiraceae bacterium | reverse complement strand
GGACTGTTTTATTTTCTTGGGCGCATATTCGGTGACCTGTACGCCGTTGGTGATGCCTGCTGCGATGGCAACGCCCTGGGCACGACCGAGTTTGAGCATAGACTGAACATTTTTGCCAAAGAAAGGTGCTTCGATGGCCATTTCACCTGGTTGATATTCCTTAATAATATCCTGTAATCGTTCGAAAATCATTTTAAGTTTGAGTTGTTGTTCTCCGAGTTTAGACATTTGGATGACGCCCATCGTGATGAGCGTGACTCTGTTGTTATGAACGTCAATCAGGGCATAACCCAGGACGTTGGTTCCGGGGTCTACTCCAAGAAAACGATAAGATTTATTTTTGCTCAAGGAAGAATTAGTTTAGTTGGGCAGATGGTTGTAATTTTGGCGACAAGAAAATTGTTCGCCCGGAATATCAATTTAGAGCTTTTCTAAGCTTCCATTAATTGGCTGCAATTGGCAAATTTTCTCAATTTCGTACAATCATGAAAATTTGGACAAGCTCTTATTTAATCGCTATTCCTAATATTTGCCGGTTGGCTGGTTTGATATCTGGTTCGTTGATTTTTTCTTTCTGTGCATTTGCCCGTAAAGAGATTCAACCACTAGAGGATACCCAAGCCTACCGCAATATAAAAATACTGCTTTTTGACGACTAAAGATAAGCCACGTACTGGCCGGAAAATATTGGAGATAGGGATAAAGGTGCTGGTAGTGGTACTATTGGGATTTGTGCTTTATAATCAAGTATTTGCGCGGGAGGATATTGCTGAACTGCGGTCTGCTTTTTTAAATCATTTTCGCCGGGGAAATCTGCACTGGCTTATCATCGCAATATTATTGATGCCACTCAACTGGGCTTTTGAGACCCTGAAGTGGAATACGCTGGTTCGTAATTTTGAAGAACTTAGTTTTTTCAGAGCTTACCGTGGTATCCTGTCCGGGATTACCTTTTCTTTATTTACGCCCAACCGGGTTGGAGAGTACGGCGGCAGGATTCTGATTGTCAAACCGGAAAATAACTGGAAAGGCGTCATTGCCACCCTGGTGGGGAGTTTTTGTCAGATGCTGGTTTTGTTATCAACCGGATTTATAGGACTCTTGTTTTTTGCGGGAAAATTTCTGAATCTCGATCCTTTGGTGTTGCAGGGTATAATGTTTCTGGGAATTTTATTAATTGGAATTTTACTGTTTTGTTTTTATAATATTGACCTGATTATACCGATTGTCAAGCGATTACCTTTTGTGCACCGACTGAAAAGATTTGTGAAGCACATTGTTATGTTAAGAAATTATACGTCGCGGGAATTGACGACGGCGTTGCTTTACGGAGGGTTGCGGTATCTGACTTATAGTTTTCAATACTATTTAATTTTGCAATTTTTTGGAATAGAAGTTCCGCTGCTGATGGGATTTGCGAGTATTGCAACCATCTTTTTATTGCAGACAAGCATTCCCCTGCCACCGGTTATCGGATTGCTGACGCGGGGACAGATTGCGCTTTTTGTGTGGCAACACTACACGGATCAACAGTCGGATATACTGGCGGCTACCTTTGGATTGTTTTTATTGAATTTAATAATTCCGGCAATTCTGGGTTTATTTATCATTATTTCAACCAATGTTTTGCAGTCTTTGGGAATGGGTAATGGTGGTGAATGAATTTAATTAATAATTTTTTAATGGATAATTAATAATGCCTGCTTTCTTGTATATAAGACAAAAGCCAAAGATAGTGCAATCAAATCTCTTATAATATTCATGTCAGCCTGATTCAGAAAGTAGCGTGTCCGTACTGTATTTTGATAAGTAAAATATTACTTTGAACAGGAGCGTTTACTTTGATAATGATATTTTCATTCTAATCCCTTTCTAATATGAAAAAAATATTATCGATAGTTGGTTTTGTTACAATTCTCCTATTGGTATTTTTAGGTACCCGATATTGGTATACCCAAAACAGTATGACGGTAGAAGAAGAAACAGCAGTCTTGCTGGAACAGATCAATACCGTTACGAAACTGATTACCGTTGAGGGGGAATTTTCAGAAATTTATGACTACAAAGATTACTGGAAATACGACCTGAGTCCTTTCCGGAAAAAGGCGTTGGTGCGGATCAGCGGAAAAGTATCGGTGGGACACGATTTGAATAAAATAAGCATTGAATCATTTCCAGAACAAAAGAAGATCATCATCCGTAATCTGCCGGAGCCGACGATCATCTCGGTAGACCATAAAATTTCCTATTACGATATTACGCAAGGTACTTTTAATACATTTACAACTAAAGATCACAATAAGATCAATGACAATGCGAAGGAACTGATCCGTAAAAAAGCCGAAGAGAGTATTTTGATGAAAACGGCGGAAGAGCAGGGGGTACAGTTGCTGGAAATGATCGGTTTCATGGCCAAACAGATGGGCTGGACCCTGGAAATTGAGCGGGCGGTGGCCCCTTCACCGCCGATGATTCCTACTTACGAAATGCCGCAAGATTCCGTTGAATTAAATTAAAGGGCGGAATATTCCAGTAATTGGGGATAAAATTTTACTTTTATTCAGCGAAAATTTAGGTTCGCACTAAAATCAAGCAGATATGAGTATTTTAAAGGCGCACGAGCGCGAAATTGGAGGACATCCGGCGGGATTATACGTACTGTTTTTTGTAGAACTTTGGGAGCGATTCAGCTATTATGGAATGCGAGCCATTTTAACTTTATTTCTGGCTACTGCCGCGATTGGAGAGAATCCTGGAATGGGTTGGTCTAATACGGAAACCCTGGCTTTTTATGGATGGTATACGATGTTGGTATACGTGGCATCTATTCCCGGTGGACTGCTGGCGGATAAATTTTTGGGAGCCAAAAAAGCGGTAATGGTTGGAGGATTACTGCTTTGTGCGGGACACCTGACGCTTGCATTTCCGAGTATGACCGCATTTTATACTGGTTTGGGACTAATCATTGCCGGAGTGGGCTGCCTCAAGCCCAATATTTCGACGATGGTGGGAGGCTTGTATAAACAGGGAGACGACCGGCGGGATAAAGGATTTTACATCTTTTATATTGGTATTAATTTAGGAGCCTTTTTCGGAGCGATAGCCGTGGGAGCGGTTGCTAAATATTACGGTTGGCATTGGGGATTCGGACTGGCTGGGATTGGGATGTTCATCGGACAGATTGTGTATATGCTTGGTTTAAAATATCTGGAAGGAACCGGGGAATTTATCGGGAAAGGTAGCGCAACCGATCAGGAAGCAATGCGTCGTCCACTTACCAAGATTGAAAAAGATCGGATGTTAGTGATGTTTTTGTCTTTTATATTAATTATTGTTTTTTGGGGAGCCTTTGAGCAGGCTGGCGGACTGATGAATTTATATACGGATCAGAAAACCGATTTAAATTTGATGGGATTTGAAGTTCCTGCAGCCTGGTTTCAATCGGTCAATGCATTTTTTATAATCACTTTGGGAACCTCGGTAGGAGGTTTTTGGTATTGGTGGAAAAAAAGCGGTAAAGAAGGATCATCTCTGTTTAAGATGGCGGTTGGATTGATCATCATGGGATGGGGCTTTTTCTTTATGACGATGGCTACGATGGAAGTTAAAGAAGTAAATGGGGAAGTGTTACAGAAAGCTTCTATGATTTGGTTGGTGTTAGCTTACCTGTTTCATACTATTGGGGAATTATGTGCGTCTCCAGTGGCGCTTTCGTTCATTACTAAATTAGCTCCGGTGAAGTACGCTTCTCTGATGATGGGTACTTATTTTGCGGCGACGGGTTTCGGAAATAAGTTAGCCGGATTGGTGGGAGAATGGTCTCAGTCGGCTGGCGAATTTGAAATATTTACGGGGATTGCCGTTTTCTGTACTGTGTTTGGGTTAATAGTAATTGCTATGTTGAAGCCGTTGAAGCGATTGACGCATGGAGCGGAGGACACTATAGAAGAAGAGATGGTAGCACATTAAAAATATAACATTAACAGCATATATTAAATATAACTAAAAAAATATTTTCCGAAAATCGGATCATTTGAAACCATAAATTAAAACAACCTATGTCAGAGAAACATTTAAATGAACTATATAGTAAAGGAAAAGTACTGGGACATCCTTCCGGTCTTTTTGTTTTATTTTTTACAGAAATGTGGGAGCGATTTTCCTATTATGGAATGCGTGCCTTATTGGTAATGTTTTTTACCGCCTCCTTGTTAGATGAAGGTTGGGGCTGGCCACGGGAGCATGCTTTGGCATTATTTGGTACCTATACCGCGTTGGTATATTTATCGACGATGATTGGAGGATGGTTTGCAGATAATAAAATTGGCTACCGGTATGCGGTAGTTGTGGGAGCTTTATTGATGACATTAGGGCATGGATGTATGGCATTGGAAACTCAATTTTCTATTTATGCTGGCTTAACATTATTGGTTTTTGGAAGTGGATTTTTCAAACCTAATATGACTTCTATCATTTCAGAAATGTATAAAGAACATCAGGAGAAAAAAGACGGCGCCTATACTATTTTTTATATGGGAGTAAATGCCGGAGCTTTTTTAGGTATTCTATTATGTGGATATCTGGGAGAAGAAGTAGGATGGAGTATTGGTTTTGGGCTGGCAGGTATTTTTATGCTTTTTGGATTACTACAGTTCTGGTTTGCGCAGAATATATTTGGAGAAATTGGTAAAAAGCCCAATCCTGAATTAAAAGCT
This sequence comes from uncultured Saprospiraceae bacterium, assembly GCA_937921555.1. Lineage (GTDB taxonomy): Bacteria > Bacteroidota > Bacteroidia > Chitinophagales > Saprospiraceae > JALZUU01. Next base: position 1,359 of record CAKZUV010000279.1, on the reverse strand, counting down.
TTGCAGGAAACCGAGGAAGAAAAAGCGGATAAAAGAGTACCATTTACGACGATGCAGAATATAGTAATTTTTATCTCTGCAGGTCTGGGACTGGCGTGGATTCTGAATGAGCCGGTAAAAATTATTTCCAAAGGCGCAGATGGAGTATCCGCTTACAATCTCTTTGATTTTAATGTTGGAAGTTTAGAGGGGTCGTATGCCGTTATACTATTTGCGGTACTACTCTTTATTGGATTGATGTTTTACCGTATACCTCAATACTCTCCGATCACTCGTGACAGAATGATTGCGGTAACGTTTTTTGCGATATTGACCATGTTCTTCTGGGCCATTTTTGAGCAGGCACCAGGCTCCTTAACTATCTTTGCCCGGGACTATACTGATCGAGTTTTAGAAGGAAATTCTGCGATGATATTCCGGATTGCCAATTCAATGATGACACTGATTCCGCTGGCGATTATAACATACGTATTGTTTTTGTTGTTTAAAATGACTTTTGGAGAATTCGCACTATCCAATATCATACTGGCGGTAAGTTTTGTCATCATATGGGGGATTGCCATCTGGATGCTTGTTAATCAATTTAAGGATGCAACACCAGAAATTCCAGCTTCGTGGTTTGGGGTATTGAACAGTCTTTTTATAATTGCATTTGCGCCGTTATTTTCTAAATGGTGGGAAAGTAAATATAATCCTACTGCCAATGTAAAGTACGCTTTAGGACTTATACTACTAGGAATTGGAATGGCATTCGTTGCTTTTGGAGCATCTGATATTCCACCGGGAGCTAAGACGGCATCGGTTAGTGTCATCTGGTTGATACTGGTATATTTCTTTCACACGATGGGAGAACTTTGCCTTTCTCCGCTGGGTCTTTCTTACGTAAGTAAATTAGTACCAGGAAGGATGATTGCTTTTATGTTTGGTATCTGGTACCTGGCGATTGCGATTGGTAATAAGACTGCAGGTATTTTGGGAGAGAATATTGACAAAATAGCGGATGAACATGGGTTATCATATTTCTTTACCATTTTAACAATCATACCTATCGTACTGGGCGTTGTATCTATCTTATTTACACCAGTCATCAAACGACTGATGCACGGCATCCGATAAGTAAAAAACGATAAAACGCATTAAAAAGTCTCATCTGTCATTCAGCAGGTGAGACTTTTTTGTAAAAAGCATTTCCAACGGAACTAATGCCTCTTACGATCTGTTAATGAAAGACCCGTCAAGGTTGGCCGATTCTAAATATTTGTGTAATTTTGGCGCGTAAACAACTTTGGTTGTTTTGGTCCTATAGCTCAGTTGGTTAGAGCAACTGACTCATCAGCGATTTGTTCTTTGTAATATCTG
>CAKZUV010000278.1 GCA_937921555.1 uncultured Saprospiraceae bacterium | reverse complement strand
TTAATTGGCTACAATTGGCAAATTTTATTCTGAATTTCGTTAAAAAGCCTCGCCGATGCTATGGCATCGCCTGTGTTTTTTGCCTCATTCAAAACAAAATTTTCTCAATTTCGCACAATCATGAAAATTTGGACAAGCTCTTAGTAAGACTATAGACTATCCGCCTAGGAAGTTCTGATTGATTTAAAAATAAAAAATTGAGTAACGCTGATAAATTAAATACTCCTGTTGGGTATAAAACGGAAATTCTGGCAATTACGCTGCTTGTTATTTTATTTGCTTTGATTGGCACCGTATTAAATTTCGCATTTGCTTATGCAAATAACTTCGATTTGACAAAAACCAGCGAGCTCTTCGTGACGTACCCGGAGGATACAGCCCGTTATTTTTTTCGTATAATGGCGGCGATTCATCAACTATTTACTTTTTTCCTGCCCTGTCTTATTTTCTGGTGGTTTTTTAAAAGAAAACAGGAAGCTGATTATTATAAACTTGGCCGTAGTCCATTACCTAAAGCACTGATTTTCAGCGTCGTATTTTTTATGTTCAGTATGCCGCTGGTTGGGTTAAGTGCCTGGCTCAATCAACTTTTACCATTGCCCGAATGGGCTACTGCGATAGAATCAGACACCGCGGAGATGATTAATATACTTTTCTCGGTAGATAACACGGCAGGATGGCTGCTCAACTTGTTTGTCATCGCGGCAATTCCGGCCGTCAGCGAAGAGTTGTTTTTCCGGGGAATTGTACAAAATAAACTGGTTGAATATTTTAAAAATCCACATCTGGCCATCTGGCTGGGAGCTGTGTTTTTCAGCGCGTTTCATTTTCAGTTTGAGGGATTTTTCCCGCGAATAGTGCTGGGCGCGGTATTGGGTTATTTATATTATTGGTCAATAAATTTGTGGATTCCGATTATTCTTCACTTTTTTAACAACGCAATTCTGGTTTCTGCCCCTTATCTTGCGCTTTCAGACCAGATACCGACTGCGGATACAGATTCTACGTTGTCTTATTCGCTAATATTATCGGCACTCGTTGCGATGATACTGAGTTATATATTGATAAAAAACCGGAGATTATTTTTATTAAACCCCGAAACGGAAGATAACATCCCGAGAAAACCTTACTTATGACGACCAGAATTCTTACTGCCATTGTATTTGTTACCGTAATGCTTGGAGGTTTGTACGGAGGACTTTATCCTTTTGTCGCTCTTTTTGTACTGATTACAGCGCTGTGTTTGTGGGAATTTATCGGTATGACGCTCGTAGCACAGAATCCCACGAATATTCGTCACTATAAAATTGCGGGTACAATTATGGGGGTGCTTCCGGTGGTCATCACTGGTATTTACAAGCTCGGAATTCCAGCCGATCCTTTTATGTTTCTGAAAAAGGCCACCATCTTATCTATTCCGCTGGTATTTCTGATCTTTATCCGGGAGTTATTCGCCAAAACAAAAGAGCCTTTTACCAATTTAGCGTACCTGTTTTTAGGTATTTTTTACATTGGGCTACCCATGTCGATGCTGGTCCTCGTGGGAATTGAAGGAGATAATTATCTGCCGAATACGGTGTTCGGAATTTTGCTGCTCACCTGGGCAAACGATTCGGGCGCTTATCTCATTGGCTCCAAAATCGGTAAAACTCCGTTGTTTCCCCGTATTTCTCCCAACAAAACCTGGGAAGGCAGTATTGGTGGCGCGGTAACAACGCTCGTTGCTGGATTTCTGCTCAGTCTGGTTTTTGACGAGCAGTCGATGGTCAACTGGCTGATTATTGCGGCGTTGACGGCTGTTTTTGGTTCCATTGGTGATCTGATTGAATCAATGCTCAAGCGTAGTAAAGGCGTAAAAGATTCCGGGAGTTTTTTGCCGGGGCACGGTGGTTTTCTGGACAGATTTGACGCTTTTATTTTTGTGGTACCATTCGTGGCGGCATTTTTATTATACATCAGGGGGTAAAACCAGACAAACCTCAAAATTTGAAGATCTATCTTTTTTAAAAGCCATTCTCCCTTTTTCGAAAGCATTCTCTCCCGGTTATGAAACAAAAGGAAACAAAATCTGTTTCTAAGGAAATACGGTATGGCGATTTATTGTTCGTGCTGCAAATGCGGAGGAACTCTAAAAATTGGTTAACTTTGTGCCGATTTTCAAACAAATAAGGTATTTATGAATTTATTCCAAAAAATACACCACGAGGGCTACAAGATTATTCTGATGAGCATTGTTCTGCTCGCCTTGCTGAATGTAGGTGTCTTTTATTTTTTTCCCAATTTGCTGATTGTTGCCGGCATTATTTCATTGGTGCTTTTCTTTCTGGTACTCCAGTTTTTCCGTAATCCACGGAGAGAAATCCTGGTAGCAGATGATAATGTAGTTTATGCGCCGGCGGATGGTAAAATTGTGGTAATCGAAGAAACCCGGGAAAACGAATACTTTCAGGACAAACGCCTGCAGGTTTCTATTTTTATGAGTCCGACCAATGTCCACGTTAACCGAAATCCCATCAGCGGAACGGTCAATTATTTTAAATATCATCCCGGAAAATATCTGGTGGCATGGCACCCGAAATCTTCGGACGAGAACGAACGGACGACAACCGTTATCAGTAATGGTGATTCGGAAATCCTGATGCGACAGGTAGCCGGTGCCCTGGCAAAACGAATTGTCAATTATCTGGAAATTGGCGACGAAGTAACGCAGGGGGCCGACATGGGTTTCATAAAATTTGGTTCCAGGGTCGATTTATATTTGCCGCTGGACGCAAAAATAGAGGTTCAAAAAGGAGATAAAGTAAAAGGTAATCTGACAGTAATTGCCCGGCTGTAAGGTAGTTTTGCAGGGTTTTCAATTGTTAATCAGTTTATTAGTTATTGGTCACTTAGTAATCTACGCAGCACCTGCATGGATGTCCATGCTGCGGGATCGCCCGTAAAAATTCCAAATTGACAAAACCATCGCTCCGATTATAATTTTAACTATAGCGCCCGGCCAAAATGGATAAAATCCGTATTCCAATGCCTTTTCCAATCCGTATTTGAAGGTCAGGTGGCCTACGCCAAATAGCAGAATTAATGCCGTCCCTATCGTCATCATTCCAATATTTCTGAAAAATCCGGCAATTCCCCACCGTTCTGCCAACCAACCCGTTAGTCCGCCCGCTACCAAAAACCCATACAAAAAACCACCACTCCCCTTCCCGAATATCTCCCAGCCCGAAGCACCATTGGCAAATACCGGCAGCCCAAGACCTCCCGCGATGAGATATAGCAAGATCGCCAGAAGGCCATTTCGAATACCCAGCAAAGCTGCTACCGTCAACACGGCCAGACTTTGTCCCGTAACGGGAATAGAAACTTCTCCCAAAGAAAGATCCATAGACAATTGAGTAAACGCAATAATAAATACGGTTCCTGAAATTATTTTAAAAAAATTAGTTGCCATTGTTGATTTTTTAAAAACAAATCGTTTATATTTACCCTTATGAAATAAACCGGATTTATGATACAGACAGAAGAACCCATTGAGGTAATAAAAATCAGAGATGCTTTTCCTCCCGACCACACCAATCATCTGGGAGGTACCAGTGACGGACAGCGGTACCGTACCGTTTTTGGTGGTACCAGTCTGGAACAAAGTTACGGAATGCTGAGACAGTTTTTGTCAGAGGAAGGATATGAAAATTTGCCATTACCTGCGGACGCGGCGGAGTTGGCCTTATTTCGGCATCCTCCCGGTAAAAAGGCGATGAAGTTGTTCGAAGAATATGGGTATGTTCATTACCCGATCAAGATTTATTTCCATCCTCATCTGAGTAAAGAACATACCCTCATTTTGTATATTTATAATGAAAATATGGATCAATCGCTGCTGCGTTTTCACGATCGGTTATAAATTTCCTACATCTCTTCCAATTTTCTGAGATCCATATTTTTCGCAATCTTCATGAGTTGGTCCATGTCCATATTGCGGCCTTCCAGCGATAAAACAAAACGGTCTGCGACCATCATTGCCAACTGACAACGCGTGTTGTTATTGCTGCATTCCTGGTAGGATTTATTACCATCAATTTCAATCGTACGCTTGAATCCGTCGCTGGATTCCTCGTCAATTTCCAGTTTGGACCAGGCTGCACTGCCCATCAACGCCGTACCGATTCCACCCGCATCTACGATATCCACTTCCAGTTTCTGATCGCCATTTTCGTAAGTCGCTTCCGCCGTAGACATTTTAAAACCCATTGCTCCGGAAGTTTTTCCACTGTGATCCGTACGGGACATTCCCTCCAGTTTTTCGGGTAAAAATTCTTTCAGACTCCGAAAATTAACGGGATCCTTCAGGTCTTTGTCCGTCTTGATTTTATTGACGGCTGCTTCCAGTCCCTGCATGGCTTCGGAGACGGTTCCTTCTGCGTTTTCTCCCAGTTTTTCGACTAAATCCTGGGTCGAAGCAGCAAGCTGTTCGGCACTTTCCTTGAGTTCTTCTTTTCGCTTTTCTTCGGGAGTCTGTGTAGTGCAGGCGGTAAAAGCACTCAAACATAAAGCGATGAATAAAAGTTGGATTGATTGTTTTTTCATGGTTATACTTTTTAAAAATAAATAAAAAGAACGTTTTCTCTCCAAAGACAAACATTACCTTCAAATTGTTCTCCTTGTCTATACTTCCGGAGTTTCTTCCCCTTCTTCTTCCGAGACTTCCGGCTTCATCTGCGGGAAAAACAGCACATCCTGAATAGAGTTGGAGTTGGTCATAATCATTGCCAGCCGGTCCATTCCGATTCCCAGTCCGGCGGTCGGTGGCATCCCGTATTCGAGGGCGCGGAGAAAATCTTCGTCCAATACCATTGCTTCGTCGTCCCCCCGTTTTCCAAGTTCGAGTTGTGCCTCAAACCGTTCGCGCTGATCAATCGGGTCATTTAATTCAGAGAAAGCATTACAGATTTCTTTTTTATTACAAATCGCTTCAAAACGTTCTACCAGTCCGGGTTTGGTCCGGTGCTTTTTAGCCAGCGGAGACATCTCCACCGGATAGTCCGTAATAAAAGTAGGCTGAATTAATTCCCCTTCACATTTTTCTCCGAATATCTCATCAATTAATTTTCCTTTACCCATTGTTTCGTCTACGGGAACGTGTAATTTCTTCGCCGTAGCAAAAATTTCTTTTTCACTCATTTCCGAAATATCAATGCCCGTAAAATGCTCAATGGCTTCGTACATCGTATATCTTTTCCACGGACGTTTAAAATCGATCAGATTTTCTCCAACCTGAATTTTAGTAGTTCCGTTGACGTCCATGGCTACTTTTTCGACCATCTCTTCCACCAGATTCATCATCCACTCATAGTCTTTGTAAGCCACGTACAGTTCAATCTGGGTAAATTCCGGATTGTGAAAACGACTCATTCCTTCGTTTCTGAAATCCTTCGAAAATTCGTACACTCCGTCAAAGCCTCCGACGATCAGTCTTTTCAGATACAACTCGTTGGCAATACGCAAGTACAACGTCATGTCCAGCGTGTTGTGATGCGTCTTAAAAGGCCGGGCCGCCGCACCACCATAGAGGGGCTGAAGAATCGGTGTTTCTACTTCCAGATAATCTTTTTCATTTAAAAAATTACGGATAGAATTATACATTTTGGTTCGCTTTACGAAAGCTTCCCGTACGTGTGGATTGACGACCAGATCTACGTATCGTTGCCGGTACCTCAGTTCCGGATCCGTAAAAGCATCGTAAACATTGCCTTCTTTGTCCCGCTTTACGATGGGCAGATTCCGGAGTGCTTTACTTAAAAAATGTAACTCCTTTACCTTGATGGTTACCTCTCCCGTTTGGGTAATAAAAAGTTCTCCTACCAGGCCAATATAATCTCCAATGTGCAGTAGTTTTACCACCTTATCCGTCAACTCCCGTTCCGCTTCGGTGGATCCCATTTTTCCCTTCTGCATGTATAACTGAATGGTACCATCCGCATCCTGAAGTTTGGCGAAAGGCCCCCGCTGTCCCATGAATCTTCCGGCGATTCTTAATTCGGGCAATTTATCGGGACCATAATCGCCCAGATTGGCGGTTCTTAATCCATTGATGTAGGTTTCCAGATCCATTGGCTCCCGGTTGGCAGAGGCATCAAATTCAACGGGATCACTAATCCCCGTTGCCTGAAATGCTTCGTCCTCTTTTATCGAACCGACCCGGAATTTTTTTGCTTTAAACAATTCCATTAATTGCTTTGCACTAGCCTCACCAATTTTGGCCAGACTCGCCAAATCCTTGATTAACAGCTTGTTAAAATCATCTGTTTTAAAATCACTGGTAGAAAAATTCACCGCAAATCCGGCGGCGGGATAAGGTTCTACTCCGAGGTCCCGGAGTGCTTGCATAGCCTCTCGGCGGACTATTTCCTGTTCACTGCGTTGCATATATAGTACGTTTTTTTAATTAAAGGACAAAAATAGCTTTTTCTAAGAGAAGATAGGCAGAAATAGTGCTTACAATTCCGGGATAATTTCCGTAAATTTGGGACTTAGGAAGAGATTTAAAATAAAGTCCACCAACCAAGTGAATTGTTTTTTTAGATAAAACTTTAAACAGCTTCAACACTACACACTACCTTTCTTCCTTCCAGACACGTTATTTTTACAATATTTAATCCCTCTGATTCTCAAAAGCAGAATAATCTGAACGTTTTCTTAAAACCCAAACGATCAAGGTCTCCGCTTACGAATTACAAAATGGCTATGCTAAGTTATGTAGCTTATCAAACTGTTTAGACCTTCATCAAAACTTACACTAAAATTAGTTTTATGTTAAACTGGTTCTGTTCTCCGTACCGCCCTCAAAAATTATTGAAAAAAATAATTACTTGCTGGATTTTTATCATCAGTATTTCAATACCCGGAACAAATTTTGGTCAGACAACGATCCTGACTAACTCCGGAATGACCTACACAAACACCGATGGTCCCACCGGACCTGATATTTATCCGGTGAATATTTCCAATTGTACTTCCGTTAGTTTTTCTTTTACTTATAATTTTTCTCTTCCGTGGGAAGGTAGTGGTAATATGGAATATTGTAACGAACTAACGGATTCAGGACAACCTGTTTGTTTTTCTTCGTCTACTCCTTGTCCTTGTGATCCTACTACCCCTACAGAAGGCAGCTGTAACGGATGCTGGGATTTTCTCTGGGCGAGATTTCATTTGGATGGCAATGAGGTAGGTGGCGAGCTGATTGGAGGCGCCGGAACGACAGACGCAGATCAATCTCGTACCATATCAACGGGTCCTATCTGTACGGACGGCGCATCCATGGCCGATATCAATATTGTTACCCAAACCTGGGCTGAGGGTGAATCCGTCTCCTTTATCAACTTGACCATCGTTTGCTGGGAAGGTGCCCCCACCATAGAGCCGGCGACGGATCTTTGTGAGGGACAAGACTATCCGCTGGATGGAACGGTGAACGACCCTTCCGTTGTTTCCAGCTGGTTTTGGAATAATATCGGTCCCGGAACTATTACCAATAATGCTGTTCCGAACACAACGCTGATCGGTGGTCAAAATGGAAATATTTATACGCTCACCACCACGGATATAAATGGTTGTTCCGTTACCGATAGTGAAATCGTCATTCTCTCGCCTGCCGATAATGCTGATGATCCAAATATTAACGAATGCGTAAATGATGTTACGAATTTCGATTTGACGACATATAATCTGGATGTCCATCCAACCGCAAACATTATCTGGTACGACGGTGACCCAAACAATGGAGGAACCGCAATTAGTGACCCGAGTAACGTCAATGTAAATAACATAGCTGATTTATGGGCCGGTGGTACAGAATCCGGATGCCCCTTAATTCCGGTTGATGTATCATTTATAGTTCAGGCGCCGGTAGTAATAACGCCACCGACTATTCCTACAATCTGTAATGATCTTACATTTTTTGATCTGACAAATTTCAATTCAGATATCAGTACTGATCCGAATGCCAACGTTCAATGGTACGATAATGATCCCGCCTCCGGAGGATCGATCATTGCTCCTGCTGAATTTGCCAGTCTGTCAAGTTTAACCACCTTATGGGTGCAGGTTGACATTGGTGGCTGCATCTCTGATCCGGTAAGTGTCCCCACCACTTTTGTGGATGCTCCGACGGTATCACCTACGGCCGATGCCAATTCTGTTTGTGCGGGCGGATCTGTAAATATTATGGCCAATGCGACGGATGTCAATAGCGTGATTTGGGATAACAATGGCGGGGATGGCTCTTTCGGTGATCCCACCATAGAAAATACTTCGTACACGCCCGGCCCGCTGGACGTTCTCAGCGGTAGCTTTAGTCTGACGGTAACTTCGGTCAGTGATTGTGACGAAGCCATTGTTCCGCTTAACTTCACTGTAACTCCCGGACCTGCTGCGGACATCTCCGGTGACAACCTTGTTTGTGCCAATGAGACCGCTTCACTTAATTCAGGTTCGACGGATGCAAGCAATTCGGTCTCGTGGACAACCGTATTTCCAGGTGATGGAACTTTTTCACCACCCAATGCATCAAACACCACATTTACACCAGGACCCACTGATATTGCTAATGGCTCGGTAATGGTAATGGTCACGGTTAGTGATCCGAGTGGTTTTTGTGCGGCGGCAACCGATGTTTTCACCATCAATATATTTCCGGAGACAACAGCAACGGTTGACGTTCCAAATCCTGTAACCTGTGAAGGCGAAGCTTTACCCGTCAGTGTTTTTACCAACAGTCCGGCTAATGGTGTTTTCTGGAATACAAATGGAGATGGCTTTTTTGATAATAATTTTGATAATAATACCCTCTACACACCGGGTCCACTGGATGGATCAAATGGTACCGTCCGGATAGCAGTGACCATTACCCCTCCCAATGGTTGTACTCCCATCACGGTGCCTGCTGATATCACAGTTGTTCCGTTGCCCGAAGTAATCGCCGTGGTGCCTGCGTCAATTTGTTCGGGCGGAGATGTATTTTTATCTTCTGTTCTGGGTGGAAGTGCCAGTGGTATATCCTGGACTGCCACTCCCGGAGACGGTTTTTTTGATGATGATCAATCGCAAAATCCTACCTACACACCCGGACCGAATGATATAGCCAACGGTTCCATTACTTTCACCGCAACGACCAGTGATCAAAATGGATTCTGCACAGGAGTCTATTCGGATACGCAAACTACTACCATCGAAATGGGTGCTACCGTGATGGCTGGTGGCGATCAGACAATTTGTGCGGGCAATACCGTATCACTTAATGCCGTACTTAACGATCCCATTAATAATTCAATCACCTGGACTACGAATGGAGATGGATTCTTCAATTCAGATGATGTGAGTAATCCCGTTTATACGCCGGGTCCAGCAGATCAGACCGCCGGTTTAGTGGTGCTGACTGCGACCACACAAAGTGGCAATCCAAATTGTACCGCCAGTGGAACGGATCAGGTCGAAATTACCATCAGTCCTGAGCCCACTATAGTACTCGGAGCAGATCAATTCTTTTGTTCGGGCAATAGCAGTGCCCCACTGGAAGCGACCATCGGTGGCAGCGCTACCTCTTTTACATGGAGCACCGACGGAGATGGTAGTTTTTCACCTTCAGATACTGACCCAAATGCCACGTACAATCCGGGTCCGAATGATCTTGTCAATCAATTTATTACCATCACTGCCATTACCGACAATCCGGTCACTGGTTGTATGCCCGCAGCAGCAATTATTCAGCTGTCCATCAATCAGGCACCAGCCGTAAGTTTTGGAGCGGATAACATTACAATTTGCGAAAATGAAATAATTGATGATCTTGATGCCACCCTCTCAGGTGCGGCCACTTCTCTTGTCTGGAGTACCAGTGGAGACGGTTTTTTTGTGCCAAACAATAATAACCCGAACGCCAGCTATATTCCGGGAGCAAATGATCTGGCCAACATTAATACCGCAATTATTCTGACGGCCACCACGGATGATGTTAATGGCACTTGTCCGGCAGGAACAGGTTCCATCACTGTCATGCTCAATCAAGCGCCTACCATTGATCTGGGATCAGACCTTACTGCCTGTGGGGATGATGATATAAGTCTGATCAATCCCAGCATTGGTGGATCTGCTACGATGATATTCTGGTCTACGGATGGCGATGGCACTTTTAATAACAATGAACTTGTAAATCCGGTTTACAGTCCCGGCGCAGATGATGTAGCCAGCGGGTCGGTAATACTCACCGCAGTTACTGATGATGGCGGTGGCGTTTGCAGTCCCGTTTCAGATGAAATTATCATTACTTTCTCTGCTACGGGCGATGCCAGTTTTATCTATCCGGCTATCGGTTGCACCAACGCTGGCAGCAATCCGGTGCCCAGTGTATCCCCAACCAGTTCCGGAACTTTTAGTGTAAACAATGGTGGAGATATCGACGCACAAACCGGAGAGTTTACCATTGGTTCGGCTACCATCGGAGATACCTACACGATTACTTTCACAAGTACTGGTAATTGTCCCGGTGACTTCGATCAGGACATTTTGATTGTCGGGCCGGACGATCCGGGGTTCAGCTATCCGACCACCGCCTGTAGTGTTGGTAATAATCCAATGCCCGAAAGCACTTCCGGAACCAACGGAAGCTTTACGGTGGATGGTGGCGCCTCCATTGATCCCGTTACCGGAGAATTAGATTTATCAACCGTTACGCCCGGTGATAGCTATACCATTAGTTTTACTACGACCGAAGATTGTCCGGCAACGGGTGCCAATATGATTTCCATTATTGCGCCTCCGGATGCGGGTGAACCGACGGGTGCGATTACCGCCTGCAATATGGGCAGCGCTGTCATCAATCTGAATGATTTACTGATGGATGCCGATGCGGGAGGTACCTGGACCGACGTATCTACCAATCCAACAGATGGATTTGACACTGATACATTTGACCCCAATAATCAGGCAGGAGATACCTATACATTCAGATATACGCTGGCGGCAAATACCAGTTGTCCCGGTGATTTTACGGAGGTCAGTATTACCGTAGAAGCACAGGAGACCGCCATCTTAGATCAGACCATTTTGATGCCCTGTAGTGACAATAACGGATCGAATATCAGTACTGTCAGTTTAAACGATCTGGTTTTATTCAGTAGCGTTCCCGGAACATGGGAAGATACCGACGGTACGGGCGTAGATTTATCCGATCTGGACAATGTAGATTTTGCGGGTCTGGCGCCCGATTTTTATACGTTTACTTATACGCTTCCGGCGACGGCTGATTGTCCGCAACCACCTACTTACACAATTCAAATTCAGGT